>DCUS01000205.1:0-20371 GCA_002327885.1 Syntrophaceae bacterium UBA2208 | reverse complement strand
TGCCACGTCGCTGCGCTCCTCGCCTGCCTACCGCAGGCAGGCAATGACAACTTTCTTTTGGCGTCCACTATAGTTTTCAAAAGGCAGGGTAAAGATGGCACAACATAGACTCGGTTCAGTGATGGTGGCGGGCGGAGGCATTGCGGGAATGCAGGCCGCATTGGATCTGGCCAATTCGGGCTATTATGTCTACCTGGTGGAGAGGTCTTCTTCCATCGGTGGTGTCATGGCCCAATTGGACAAGACCTTCCCCACCAATGACTGTTCCATGTGAATCCTCTCGCCCAAACTGGTCGAGGTCGGCCGGCATCTTAACATCGAGCTACTGACCCTCTCCGAGGTGAAAAGCATTTCCGGGGAAGAGGGAAATTTTGAAGTCAAAATCATTCAGTCCCCGCGTTATGTGGACCCGGCGAAATGTATTGCCTGTGGTCTTTGCGCAGAAAAATGCCCCACCAAAGTGGATAATGAATACGATGCGGGTCTTGCCAAGCGAAAATCGATCCATGTGAAGTATGCACAGGCTGTTCCCCTGAAGTATGCCATTGACCCGGTCCATTGTATCTTTTTTACCAAAGGGAGATGTAAGGCCTGTGAAAAACTTTGTCCCGCCAAGGCCATCAATTTTGAGGATAAGGAAAAAGAAATAACCATTCAAACCGGAGCGATCATCATCTCCCCTGGATGCGAGGTTTTTGATCCGAAGGCTTATGATGTTTACGGTTACCAACGTTCCCCCAATATTGTCACCAGCCTTGAATTTGAAAGAATGCTTTCCGCCTCCGGACCCTTGGGGGGACATCTGATCAGGTCTTCCGATAAAAAGGAACCGAAGAAAATTGCCTGGATTCAGTGTGTGGGTTCAAGGGATGTCCATGAAGGGGCCAAGGCCTTCTGCTCAGCGGTCTGCTGCACCTATGCCATCAAAGAGGCCATCGTGGCCAAAGAGCATTCAAAGGAGCCTCTGGACACAGCCATCTTCTACATTGACATGCGAACCTATGGAAAAGATTTTGAGAGATATTATAACCGTGCCAGAGAAGAGGCCGGGGTGCGTTTTATCAAATCGAGAATCACCCAGATCCTTCCGATGAGCGATACGGGCGATCTTCTCATCCGCTATACGGACGAGGCTCAGAAAAGGATTGAAGAGACATTTGATCTGGTGGTTCTGTCCGTGGGGCTTGCCGTCCCGAAGGAAGCGGTGGAACTGGCCCAAAGATTGGATATCCATCTTGATCCTTATTCCTTTGCAACCACCAGCAGCTTTGAACCTGTTCGAACCTCGAAGCCAGGCATCTTTGTGTGCGGAGCTTTTCAAGGCCCAAAAGATATTCCCACCTCGGTCATCGAATCAAGCGCCTCCGCTGCCATGGCAGAGAGCACCCTGGCCGATTCCCGCTGGTCCATGACAAAGACCAAGATCATCCCTGAAGAGACGGATGTACGGGGGGAGTTTCCACGGATTGGTGTATTTGTCTGCAAGTGCGGGACGAATATCGCCGGCGTATTAGATGTTCCCGCCATTGCTGAATATGCCCGATCTCTACCGGGGGTGGTTCATGTAGAAGAGAATCTCTTCAGCTGCTCTCAGGACACTCAGGAGAAGATGACCCAGATCGTCAAGGAGCAGAAGTTGAACCGAGTGGTGGTCGCTGCCTGCAGTCCTCTGACCCATGAAATTCTCTTTCAGGAAACGGTGGTCAATGCAGGCATTAACAAATACCTCTTTGAGATGGCGAATATTCGCAATCAATGTTCCTGGGTCCACAGTGGGGATGCAAAGGCCGGGACAGAGAAAGCGAAAGATCTTGTGCGCATGGCGGTGGGCAAAGTGGGTCTCTTCGAACCCATGTCCGAACCTCAAATCAAGATCAACCAGACCGCCCTCGTCATCGGCGGGGGCCTTTCGGGGATGAGCGCCGCCAAAAATCTCGCAACGCAGGGCTACCCGACCTGTTTAATCGAAAAGAGCAGTGAACTGGGAGGTCAGGCAAAAGAGATCTACCAAACCTGGAGAGGCGAGGATGTTCAGCAAAACCTGGCCAAGCTGATTCAGGAGGTTCAATCCAATCCAAAGATCGATGTCTATCTGAACACTGAATTAAAGCAGGTCGAAGGGTTTGTGGGCAATTTTAAATCCACCCTTCAAATCAACGGAAACGAGAAGGTATTAGAACATGGGATTGCCATCATTGCCACCGGTGCGTCGGAACTAAAACCGGATCAATATCTCTATGGGAAAGACCCTCGCGTTCTAACCAGTCTTGATTTAGATAATCAATTGATCCATCGTGACCCCCTTTTGAGACAGGCCCGCTCAGCCGTTTTTATCCAATGTGTGGGATCTCGAATCAAAGAGAGACCTTACTGCTCCAAGGTATGTTGTACGCATTCCGTTCTGAGCGCACTCAGGCTAAAAGAGATGAATCCGGAGATGGATGTCTTTATCGTTTACAGAGATATGCGCACGTATGGACTTCGCGAGGATCTGTATCGGGAAGCGCGAGAAAAAGGCATCCTCTTCATCCGTTATGATGATAGCAAAGAATTAACCGTCAACAGGGATCAAGAGGCGCTTCAAGTTCTCTTCACCTCCTATGTTTTAAACCGGGAATTCGAGATTCGACCGGACTTATTGATTTTGGCCACGGCCATCATTCCTCCCAAGGAAAATCCTGTTGCCAAACTGTTCAAGGTTCCCGTGAACAACGATGGTTTCTTTGTGGAAGCTCATGTCAAACTTCGCCCCATTGATTTTGCGACGGATGGAGTATTTGTTTGCGGTCTGGCCCATTCTCCTAAACCGATTGATGAATCCATTGCTCATGGACTGGGCGCGGCCGCGCGTGCCGTGACGCTTCTGTCCCAGAAAGAGATGTTCGGCAATGCGATTGTCGCCTTCATCAATCCTGAGAGTTGTGTGGGTTGTCAGGGATGTTTAAAGGTTTGTCCCTATGAGGCCATTCGATATTTGGAAGACAAAAGGATCTGTGAGATCAACGAGGTGATTTGTAAAGGATGCGGGGCCTGCGCAGCGACCTGCCCATCGGCCAGCGCTCAACTCAAAAGTTTCACGGGCACGCAGATCTATGCTCAAATTGAAAAGGCGATGGCCGCCTAAAAAAGCTAAGCGCTTAGCCTGCCTACCGCAGGCAGGCGCTCGGAACATAGCGAGGAGATTATGGCAGAAGATTTCAGACCGAAGATCATTGCTTTTCTATGCACCTGGTGAGCTTATGCGGCCGCTGACCTGGCTGGGGTCAGTAGAATGCAGTATTCAACCTCGATCCGGGTCATCCGGGTGATGTGCACCGGGACGATCTCACCCCATTTTGTCCTGAAAGCCTTGCAGGCGGGGGCTGATGGTATTTTTGTGGCTGGTTGACGTCTCGGCGAATGTCATTACCAGTCTGGTAATGTCATGGCTAATAAAAGGATGACCTTCTTGAAGAAGTTGCTGGAGTTTTCCGGCCTCCATCCAGATCGAGTGAGGACGAGGTGGGTCTCCTCTGCAGAAGCGGTAGAATTCGTTCATGAGGTTTCAGAATTTGTAGAGGACATCAAAAAGTTAGGGCCAAATCCTTTGAAAGCCAAAACCAAGGAAGCCGCCTACTAGTGGAAGATTAAGGACAAGGTTCGTAGCCGTAACCTTTAGGTTGCGCTACCATTTAGTGTTTGTAATTGTATTTCGGAATCACCCTATTAGGGTGAGATTGAGATTCGATGAGCACGAAGATTAAAGAGCACATTCAAAAATTACTGACCGAGGGAAAAATCAAGGGATTTCTGGGCCTGCGGGAGGAAAATGGACACATCATGCCACACCTCTTCTGCGATCCCAAGGAGTTGGGTCATCTCTCTTTGGGCGACTGGAAGAATTCGGGTGATGCTCGGTATCCCCTCAATCAGTTGATGATCCAGTTGGCCATGGCCTATCCGAATGAGACCTTTGCTGTTCTCGTTCGGGGTTGCGATGAGAGGGGATTAAGAGAACTCTTCAAATGGAAACAATTAGCAGAAGACAAGGTTATCCTCATTGGAATCGGTTGCCCTGACGAATTAGCCAAGGCTTGTGAATGTGAGAAACCCTTTCCTGATAGTTTGCTGGAGGGTCCGCAGGGCACTAGGGCAGAAAATGAAAAAGTCGCCTCCCTTGACAAGATGGATTTGGAAGAACGATTCACATTCTGGGAAGCGGAATTTAATCGATGTATTAAATGTCTCGGTTGCCGCAATATCTGTCCGATGTGTTTCTGCAATGAGTGTACGCTCGAAGAAGCTAACTTGATCGATACAGGGGAGGTGCCGCCTGCCAATCCTACGTTCCATTTGGTTCGGGCCATCCATATGGTGGGACGCTGTATTGACTGTGGCTTATGCGAGGAGGCCTGCCCCGCCGATATTCCTCTCAGGACGCTTTATAAAAAGGTGGGAGAGATTATCAGCAAAGAATTTGGGTACAAGACGGGCTTCAGCGTAGATGAAAAATCGCCCTTCAACATCATTGAGGTGAAATAGCTCCATGGAATTCAAAACGGTTTTGAGTTTTTGTCCTTATTGTGGATGTGGATGCGGGTTGCTCCTGGAGGTCCTCGATGGCAAGATCATTGGGACCCTCCCTTCCAAAACCAGTCCTGTGAATCAGGGTAAATTATGTGTCAAAGGCTGGAACGTCCATGAGTTTGTCATGAGCCCCAATCGATTGATCAAACCCATGGTGCGCAAGAATGACACGTTGGAAAACTCCTCCTGGGATGAGGCGCTCAATCTTGCTGCCACACGCCTGAAGGAGATTAAAGAAAAATATGGTCCGGACAGTATCGGAGTGTTGACCTCTGCCAAGTGTACCAATGAGGAAAATTATGTTTTACAAAAGTTTACCCGCGCCGCTATCGGGACGAACAATATTGACCACTGCGCCCGGCTTTGACACTCCTCCACGGTGGCCGGGTTGGCCGCAGCATTTGGCAGCGGGGCAATGACTAATTCCATTGAAGAGATCGAGAATGCTGATTGTATCTTGATCATTGGCTCCAATACTTCGATAGCCCATCCCCTCATTGCCACTCGTGTCTTCCGCGCTAAAGCCAAAGGGGCCAAGTTAATCGTCGCTGATCCCCGTAAGATTCCGATCATCCTTCAAAGTGATTTACACCTTCGGCAGAATCTTGGAACCGATGTAGCTCTCATCAACGGTCTGATGCGCCTTATCCTGAAAAATGGATGGCAAGACCAGACCTTTATTGATGAGCGCACAGAAAAATTTGAAGATCTGAAAAAGATGGTTGAGAATTATCCTCCTGATAAAGTATCGGAGATCACAGGGATTCCGGTGGCTGATCTGGAAAAAGCAGCAGAATATTATGCAAAGGCCGAGCGGGCAACAATTCTCTACACCATGGGCATTACCCAGCATACGACAGGCGTGGATAATGTCAAGTCCCTTGCCAATCTGGCGATGCTCACTGGAAATCTTGGCAGGGAATCCACAGGCATCAACCCTCTCCGGGGGCAGAATAATGTCCAGGGCGCCTGTGACATGGGTGGGTTACCGAATGTTTATACGGGTTACCAGGTCGTGATCGATCAGGCGGTTCGGCAAAAATTTGAAGAGGCGTGGGGAGCGAAACTTTCAGATAAGATTGGTTTGACGGCGACGGAAATGTTTCCCGCTGTTCTGGATGGGAAAATGAAAGCATTGGTCATCCTGGGTGAAAATCCGGTGGTGAGTGACGCAGACTGCCTTCATGTGGAAAAAGCGCTCCAAGCACTTGATTTTCTCTTGGTGATTGATATCTTCAAAACCCCCACTGCGGATCTGGCCCATGTGGTTTTACCTGGAGCGGCTTTTGCAGAGAAAGAGGGAACATTCAGCAACACGGAAAGAAGAGTTCAATTGCTTCGAAAAGCTGTGGAACCTCCTGGAGAGGCCAAACCGGACTGGCAGATCATACAGGAACTTTCGAGTCGTTTTGGCTATCCCATGGATTATGCTTCTCCTCGAGCCATCATGGAGGAGATTGCAAAACTCACTCCATCCTATGGCGGCATCACTTATGATCGACTTCAAGGCGATGGGTTGCAATGGCCCTGCCCCAACACCGAACATCCCGGAACGAAATTTTTACATCAGGGTCGATTTACCAGAGGCAAGGGGCTATTTAGTGCGATTGAATACAAACCTGCCGCTGAGATCGTTGATGCGGAGTATCCTTTCCAGTTGACTACCGGGAGAGTTCATGTCCATTACCACACGGGTACGATGACGAGAAATTCGCCTTCATTGGAAAGGGAAATTAATGAATGTTTCCTCGAAATACATCCTGAAGATGCGGCTGAGCTGAAAGTGAGGAATGGCGATTGGGTCGTCATCGAATCCAGAAGGGGCTCTGTTCCCACACGAGTGAAATTGACAGATGTATCTGGAAGAAAAACAGTATTCATGCCTTTCCACTTTCTCGAAAGCAGGGCGAATATTTTGACCAATCCCGCTTTCGATCCCATTGCAAAGATTCCAGAATATAAGGTTTGCGCAGTGAAGATTCAAAAAGTAGATTCATCAGATAAAAGTATCCTTTCTTCTGCTTCAGCTCATTAGTTGGACCATGTTGAATAATTAACGAAACGAATACTTGATGGTCAAAAAAAGAAATTTACAAACAAAAATGTTAATTATTTCACTAACTTTTTTATGTTTTTTTTAAAACTGAAACTTAAAACAAATTTATTAAATAAAAACAATTGGTTAAAGTTAAGGTAAAAAAACTAATTTATCTTCAATTTCTTGTAAAATTTTTCTTGACAAAAAAGAGGCAATTTTGTAGTTTGGTGCGGGAACAAGAAATTTTTCACAAATAGGGTTTGATAGATAAACTTCAAAATATTAAATGGCTGTGAGCGCTCAGATTTTGATAAAACTTAATCTTTTGCGTGGTAAGGGGGGAACATGCTGATTGAATATCTCGCCATTCTCATTTATATTGCAATTGCTGTTGTCTTCGCCCTTTTTGCGATTGCGGCCTCAGCCCTGCTCGGTCAGAGAAAACCCTCTCATGTCAAACGAGCTCCCTATGAATGTGGGATGACCGCTGTCGGCTCAAGCTTCCGCAGGATACCTGTCAAGTACTACATCATTGCCATGCTTTTCCTCCTCTTTGATATTGAGGTGGTCTTCCTCTATCCCTGGGCGGTGGTCTTCAAACAGTTTAAAATCTTCGCCTTCGTCTCAATGGCCGTCTTCATTGGGATTTTACTTATCGCCTATATCTACATCTGGAAAAAAGGAGCATTGGAATGGGAATAGAAACCTACCTTGAGAAAACCCCTTTTATGCCAGCCTTGGATTGGCTCGTCAATTGGGGTCGAAAGTATTCGATCTGGCCGGTGACCTTTGGCTTAGCCTGATGCGCTCTGGAGATGATCGTCACCAGTTCGGCGACGTGGGATATTGCTCGATTTGGTTCAGAGGTCTTCAGGCCCTCCCCGCGGCAGGCGGATCTGATGATTGTAGCAGGGACACTGACCAAGAAGATGGCCCCGATGGTCAAACGTATCTATGAACAGATGCCGGAGCCCAAATGGGTCATCGCCTATGGGGCTTGCGCCTGCTCAGGAGGAATATTCAAAACCTACAATGTCGTTCAGGGAGTGGATCAGATTCTTCCTGTGGACATCTATGTCCCGGGTTGTCCGCCCAGACCGGAATCTCTGCTCACCGCCCTTGTCAAACTCCAGAAGAAGATCGAGAAAGAGACGCTGGCGGACCGGAAAAATGTCCGAATCCCCCTCGAACAAGAAATCAATGAATAAAAGGAAAAGGGAATGGCCGAAATCAATCTCGCGATAAAGAAATTGCAGGGAAAATTCCCGGCCTCCGTTTTGGAGGTGAAAACATTTCGGGACGAGGTCAACGTTACAGTTCAGAAGGAAAATATTATGGAGATCTGTAAATTTCTCTTTTCGGACCCTGATCTCCAATACCAGATGCTCACCGATCTCTGTGGTGTGGATTTCTTTCCCGAGTCCCCCCGTTTTGAGGTGGTCTATCTTCTCTACTCGATGAAGACCCAACAAAGACTGAGGCTGAAAGCGAAGGTTGGAGAGAATGAATCGATTTTGAGTGTAGAATCGATCTGGAAAGCAGCGGACTGGTTAGAAAGAGAGGTCTATGATCTCTTTGGGATTCACTTTGTTAACCATCCTGACCTGAGGAGGATTCTTCTCTGGGATGGTTATGAAGGTCATCCCTTGAGAAAGGATTTTCCGGTCGAAGGACCGGATTTTGACAAACCATTTGTCCCCGAGGTTTGAAATGGCAGAGACACGGTTTATGACCATCAATATGGGGCCTCAACACCCGGCCACGCACGGGGTTTTGAGGCTTGTGTTGGAGTTGGATGGAGAGGTGATCGTTAAGGTCGTCCCCCATATCGGCCACCTTCATCGGGGGGTTGAGAAACTCGCTGAAAGTAAAACGTATCACCAAGTCATTCCCCTCACCGACCGTTTGGATTATACCAATGCGATGGGGAATAACCTGGGCTATGTGTTAGCTGTGGAGAAGCTTCTTGGCATTGAGGTCCCAAAACGGGCTCAATACCTGAGAGTCTTGATGGCTGAGCTTCAGAGGATCGCTGCCCATCTCATCTGGTTGGGAACGCATGCCTTGGACATTGGCGCTATGACGCTCCTCTTCTACAACTTTCGGGAAAGGGAAGATATCCTGAGAATCTTTGAGGAGGTTTCGGGAGGGAGACTGACGCCCACCTATATGAGAATTGGCGGAGTTTCAAAAGACCTTCCCGATGGGATAGAGGAAGAGATTAAAGCATTTGTCGAGGCTTTTCCCGGCCATATGAAAGAATATGAAACCCTGCTGACGAAGAATGTGATCTGGTTAAAGCGGACCAAGGGTGTTGGGATCATTTCTAAAGAAGATGCGATCAACTGGGGAATGACCGGGCCCAGTCTGCGCGGCTCTGGAGTCAAATACGATGTGAGGAAAGCTTTTCCCTATTCGGGTTATGAGGAGTTCGATTTTGATATCCCCATTGGCTCGGTCGGGGATGTTTACGATCGGTATATTGTCCGATTGAGAGAAATGGAATGGTCGAATGCTATTGTGGAGCAAGCATTGGAAAAGCTCCCCCAAGGTCCTATCCTTTCTGACAATCCTTGGGTTGCTCTTCCACCCAAAGACAATGTTCTCAAAGATATCGATGCATTGATTCGGCAGTTCAAGATTGCCTCTGAAGGCTTTCATCCGCCGAAAGGGGAAGTCTATGTGGGCGTGGAGGCGTCGAAGGGAGAGTTAGGATACTATCTCGTCAGCGATGGATCGAATCGGCCCTTGCGGATGAGGATTCGACCCCCCTCTTTCCTTAATCTCAGCGCCCTTCCCAAAATGATTGAGGGAAGTTTGATTGCTGATGTGATTTCAGCCATTGGAAGCATTGACATCGTCCTGGGAGAAATAGACCGATAGGTGTAAAGCGTTAGGGGTAAGGTGTTTTCGCCTTACGCCTCACGCCTAACGTTAAACGTTGAGGGGTTTATCATGACGGATATTCTTTTTAGCAGTTGGGGTGGGGTGATCACGGATAATCGGGGGAGGGCTGAAGCCGAGAGGCAACCCGTCTCCGCTCTCAATCTACCCCTGGAATTGGATAAGGAACAAAAGATCAAAGCCTTCATTGGATGGGATGGGATCGTCATTAGAGATCCTGATGTGAGTATGGTCGATTTGATTCGGGCCTATCTCGAAGCCGTTCAAAAGGAATCCTGCGGAAAATGTACTCCCTGTCGGGTAGGGACCCGGGTCATGGCGACCATACTGAATCGGATGACCAATGGACAGGGCAAGGAGGGGGACCTCAAGCAATTGAAATATCTGGGTGAGATGATCAGTAAAAGCTCGAAATGCAACCTGGGACAAACAGGACCCAGGCCGGTATTGGACGCCATCGATCATTTTGAAGATCAATTCTCCGGTGCCATCCAACTGCAGAAAAAGATTCCTCGCCAGGAATATAAAGTGAAGGTGACCGCACCGTGTGAAAGCGCTTGCCCCTCCCATCTTCCCATCACACGCTATGTGGAGTTGATCAAGGAGGGACGATTCGAAGAATCCCTCGCCCTCATTCGAGAGGCGACCTGCCTCCCCGGAATCCTCGGGAGGGTCTGTGTCCGTCCCTGTGAAGATAACTGTCGGCGGGGAAATGTGGATGAGTGCATTTCTATTAAATGGTTGAAACGGTTCGTGGCAGATTATGAGTTGGAAAAGAGGAAAGAGCCACTACTTAAAAAGGAAGCGGCCCGTTCGGAGAAAGTGGCTGTTATCGGAGCAGGTCCAGCCGGTCTCTCCTGCGCTTATTATCTTGCCCTGAAAGGTTATCAGGCGACCATCTTTGAAAGATTAGGGGAGCCGGGTGGAATGGCAGCCATGGGAATCCCTGACTATCGTCTCCCAAGGGATATTGTTGGATATGAAGCGGAGGTGGTCAAGAAGTTAGGGGTCGAGATTCGATATAACACTCAAGTGGGAAAAGATATCACCATCTCTCAGATGTTTGAGCAAGGGTACAAAGCGATCTTTATCGGTGTAGGGGCCCAGACCAATACCGCCATGGGGGTTGAGGGAGAGGATAAGGGATACAAGGGATTCATCCCCGGTGTCTATTACCTCTTAGAAATCAATCTGGGAAGAGACCCCTACCCCGAGGGAAAAAGGGTTGTGGTGGTCGGTGGTGGAAATGTGGCCATTGACTGCGTCCGATCTTCTTTCCGCATTGGCAAACCGGATGTGAACCTGGTTTATCGAAGGACGAAAAAAGAGATGCCTGCCGATCACGTAGAGATCCACGATGCAGAAGAAGAGGGTGTAAAATTCCATTACCTGTGCAATCCCGTCCGGATTGTTGAAAAAGAAGGAAAGGTGGTTGGAATGGAGTGCATCCGGATGGAACTGGGCGAACCCGATGAATCAGGAAGGCGAAGACCTGTTCCAATCAAGGGATCAGAATTTTTCATTGAGGCGGATATTGCCATCCCGGCCATTGGACAGGCAATCGATCTCTCTTTTCTTGACGAGAAGGATGGAGTGAAGACCACGAAACGGTCCACCGTTGGCATCCAAGAAGGAACTTTCCTGACCAGTCGGCCCGGAATCTTCTCGGCGGGAGATTGTGTGACCGGACCGGATGTTTTAGTCCGCGCAGCCGGTCATGGCAAAAGAGCAGCTGAGAAAATTGATCTTTTTCTTCGCGGAGTAGAGGTAAAAGAGTCCGAAGAGGAACGTTTGGAAAGCCTGGTTGAGAAGATCAAAGTTTATAACAAGAACGAAAATATTGGAATCTCCGGCGGGCAGAAGAGGGCGACATTGACCATGCTTCCTCCTGATTCGAGAAAATGGATTTTCGATGAGGTGGAAGAAGGATTTTCCATTCCGTTGGCCCAGAAGGAAGCGGAGCGCTGTCTCAGATGCGTTCGGATCGGGCTCTTTGCAGTGTAACATTGTCCCCCTCACCCTGACCCTCTCCCCTGCCTTCGCCGAAGCGGCTTCGCGCAGGCAGGCACCAGGGGAGAGGGGATTTATTGGGTGAAGTGAATGATATGAATCCCCTCCTTCTTGATGGGGAAGGGGACGAGGGTGGGGGTGAATGGAGGATATGATACAGAATGCTGAAGCTGACGATTGATGGGAAAGAGGTTACTGGAAGGCCGGATCAAACAATCCTGGATGTGGCCAAAGAAAACGGAATCACGATTCCCACCCTGTGTTATCATCCCAGATTAAGCCTGCTCAAGTCCTGCCGGATCTGTTTGGTCGATGTCGAGGGTGCGGAAATGCCCATGGCTTCCTGTGCGACGCCTGTGGTGGAGGGGATGGCCGTCCACACCCGCACAGAGCGTGTCGAAAAGATGAGACGGGAGGCCTTGAAGCTTTTGCTGGTCAACCATCCTCTGGATTGCCCTGTCTGCGATGCGGGAGGAGAATGCCATCTCCAAAACCGCGCCTATGAATTTGGGATCAACCAGGTCGAGTTCATTACCGAAAAAGTTGAACACCCACCTTTCGAATATGGAACTCCTTTGATTCGTCAATGGCCCGATCGATGTGTCATGTGTCTCCGTTGTATCCAGGCCTGCATTGATATTCCGGGGTCGGATGTGCTGGAGGTCGCAGAGCATGGATACTCTTCTTATGTGCAGGCCGTTCGAAAGGAAAATTGTATTTCCTGCGGGGAGTGTCTCCATGTCTGTCCGGTAGGGGCCCTCACAGAAAATCTCAGCCCCATCAAAGGGCGGACATGGCAGTTAGAAAGGACACAGACCACCTGCACTTTCTGCGCCTGTGGTTGTCAATTAGAGCTTAACACCCTTGCCGACAGAAAGGTGGTCAAGGTGACCACCAAAGGGGAAGCCGGGGTCAATCAGGGGAGTCTCTGTGTCAAAGGAAGATTCGGTTTTGATTTTATTCACCATCCGGATAGGCTTCAGAAACCCCTGGTGAAAAAATCCGGAGTTTTTGTGGAGACTTCCTGGGAAGAAGCCCTGGATCTGGTGGCCACAAAGTTCCAAGAAATTAAGGAGAAGTATGGCGCCCAATACATCGGAGGAATTTCTTCCTCCCGGGCAACCAATGAAGAAAATTTTCTGTTTCAGAAATGGATGAGAGCTTGTATCGGGACAAACCACATTGACACAGGGGCCCGACTGTCCAGCGGGTCTTCTCTCTACGGGATGATGGCCTCAACCGGGTGTGGGGCAATGACACATTCGATGGAGGACATCGCCAAGGCTGATCTCATTCTTATCGTCGGAGAGGATGTTTTTGATGATCACCTCATTTTTAGCAACAAGATGAGAGAAGCCATCCGTGAGAATAATGCCAAAATCATCCTGGTCGATCCTCGAAAGACCCAATGGGAAAAATGGGCCAACGTATGGTTAAGACCTATCCCAGGTACGGATATCGCCTGGATCAATGGCCTTATTCGCCTCCTGATCGGGAAGGGGGTTATTTCAAGAGAATATATCGGGTCGAAGACGGAGGGGTTTGAGGCGTTCCAATTCTCCCTGAATCCAATCTCACCTGAGTTTGTCGAGAAGATGACAGGAATTTCTCCAGCGGATTTGGAGGCTGTCGCCAATCTTTATAAATCGGCTAAAAAGAAAGCGATTGTATTCGGTTCCGGAGTGACTCAGCGCGCCAATGGGACGGAGATCGTAAAGGCCCTCTGCAACTTAGCCCTGTTGACGGGTGAGACGGAACAGGGGGGAGGGGGGGTCTACCCACTGCTCACTCAAAATAATGCCCAGGGCGCCTTGGATATGGGTTGTCTTTCCGAATTTCTTCCCGGTTATCAGCGGTGGGATGACGAAAAGGCGCGTCGAAGGTTCGTGGAAGTTTGGGATAAAGGGATTCCAGAGAAACCAGGCCTCACCTATACGGAGATATTCGATAAAGTAGCGGAAGGGGATATCAAGGCCCTTTATGTCTTCGGTGAAGATCCTTTCATCAGCCTCCCCAACATAGAGAAGCTGAAGAAGGGGGTGAAGAGGATCGAATTTTTAGTGGTTCAGGATCTTTTTATGACCCATATTGGAAATTACGCCCATGTGATTTTGCCGGGGGTGAGTTTTGCCGAAAAAGATGGGACCTTCACGAACATGGAGAGAAGAATCCAGAGGGTGAGGAAGGCCATCTCACCGCTTGGCGATTCCAGGCCTGACTGGAAGATTCTTTGCGATCTTTCAACGAAGTTGGGCTATCCCATGGAATATCAGAGCCCTGCTGAAATTATGGAGGAGATCGCCTCTCTGGTGCCCTTCTATGCTGGGGTCAGTTACTCTGATCTGGAAAAAGGCGGAATGCAATGGACTTCAAGGAATGGATGGAAACGAAGATTCCTCCCTGCCGAATATAAAGGGGCAGCTGAACAACCGGATGATAAATATCCTTTATGGATCATCCCCAGAGGGTTTCATTACCATTACGGGATCGGGACCACGACCAAGAGAGCCATGGGGTTAGCCAAGGTTTTTCCTGATTCCTGTATCGAAATTCACCCCGAGGATGCCACCAAAGCAGGTTTGAGAGACGGAGAGAAGGTGAAAGTTATTTCACCCAGAGGTGAGGTGGAAACGATTTGTCGGGTTTCCGGAGCTGTTCCCAAGGGGGTGGCTTATTTTGCCACCACTTTTTTCTCTGCTTTTATCAATAACCTATTAATCTCCGGACAAGAGGAGAGTCGTCAACAACCTGAATACAAACTTTTTATCGGAAAGGTGGAGAAACGATAGACCCCGTTATAAAAGGTGGGATCGATTCAAGGAATGATGCTTTCTAACGGGGCAGAGGAGAAGTGGAATGCAACTGCTGTACCTTCTCATTGAGATTATTGTAAAATGCGTAGTGGTTTTTGCCGGTCTGATGATTGTCGTGGCCTATTTGACCTGGCTGGAGCGGAAAGTTCTGGGTCATATCCAGATTCGGTATGGGCCCAATCGATGCGGGCCCTTTGGATTACTCCAACCCTTTTCGGACGCCGTCAAAGCCTTTTTCAAAGAGGATCTTGTTCCCGGGGGATCCGATAAGGTCATTTTCGTCATGGCCCCGATGATCTCGATCATCGCAGCCATCAGCATCTTTGCTGTCATCCCGTTTGGAAATCAGTTTACTATCCCTGGAACGGATTGGATCGTTAAACTGCGGCTGGCCGATGTGGATATTGGTCTTCTCTATATCTTTGGCGTGGCCTCCATCGGGGAATTTGGAATCATCTTGGGAGGGTGGTCCTCCGGGAATAAATACGGTTTGACCGGTTCCCTTCGTGCAGCGGCTCAGATGATCAGTTATGAAGTGGCCCTCGGCATCGCCATCGTCGGAGTGCTCATTCTCTCGGAAAGCCTGAGGCTGACGGAGATCGTTCGCCTCCAGGGAGGCGGGTTCTGGAACTGGAATATCTGGTATCAACCGGTGGCTTTTGTCCTCTATCTGATTTGCGGTCTGGCTGAGATCAACCGCACACCGTTCGACATGCCCGAGGCAGAAGCGGAGCTGGCCTGTGGGTTTAATATTGAATACAGCAGCATGAAATTTGCTCTTTTCTTCATGGCCGAATATGCCCATATGGTGACCATGGGCGCTGTCGCCGTGACGCTCTTTTTAGGAGGATGGCAACCGATCATCCCTCAACTCAGTTTCATTCCCGGCATCGTCTGGTTCTGCGGGAAACTTTTCGTCTTCCTCTTCTTCTTCATCTGGCAGAGGGGGACATTCCCAAGACTTCGATACGATCAGATTATGAAATTTGGATGGAAGATCTTGATTCCCTTGGCGCTGATTAATCTCTTGGTGACCGGTCTGATCGTCTCGTTGAAAGGTTAGGAAAGAAAGAGGTTAAAATGATACTTCCCATATTAAAAGGTTTAGCGCTCACCCTTAATCGATTCTTCTCAAAACCCATCACCATTCAATATCCGGAGGAGAAAATGCCTCCGGCGAAACGTTGGCGAGGAATCCAATATTTTGAGAAGAATGAGCACGGGAAGACCAAGTGTGTAGCCTGTGGCCTTTGTATGGCCGTCTGTCCTTCTCAGTGCATCTATATTGAGACTGCCGAGGATGAAGAGGGGAAACGGTACCCTCTGACCTATGAACTCGATGCCAGTCGGTGTATCTTTTGTGGCTTTTGCGAAGAGGTATGTCCAGTGAATGCGATTTTTGTGGGTAAGAATTATGAATGGGTGGAAGGGGATCGGAAGGCCTTTCTCATGACAACAGAAAAGCTTTTAGAACAGAAAGCCTTTAACCCGTAAGGAGAAGACGATGACGGACCCAATCGTAAATATATTTCAATGGTTGATCTTTTTGGGGATGGCCTTTCTCTCCCTCATCGCCTCCTTGCTGCTCGTGACGCGGAAGAATCCCATTCACAGCGCTCTCTTCTTGGTGTTGAACTTTCTCTGTGTGGCGGTGCTTTACCTCCTCCTTTACAGTCAATTCATCGCGATCATCCAGGTGGTCGTTTACGCTGGGGCGATCGTCATGCTCATTGTGTTTGTCATCATGCTTCTGGATCTTGAGATAGAGGTCCGGTCCCGTTTGAAAATCGTCTATTCAAAGGTGATCGGAGGCTTTCTGGCAGTTCTTTTCCTTTTTGGGATCCTTTACTCCGTCGTGGCCAAGTCCCCGACCGGAAAGATGGGTTCCTATGTTCCGGAGAAGGTCAATGCCAATGTGAAGGCCGTCGGCGAAGCCCTTTTCACTCAGTATCTCCTTCCCTTTGAGATCATCTCCATTCTCATCGTGGTGGCCATCATCGGGGCGGTTATTTTGAGTAAAAAAAGGACATGAGGAGAATACCATGTGGGTCGTTCCATCCATTCCCCCGGCTTTATTTTTAATCTTGAGCGCCATGCTTTTCACGATCGGCGTGATCGGAGCGCTGACTCGCCGTAACGCGATCGTGGTCTTTATGTGCATTGAATTAATGCTGAATGCGGTGAACCTTACCTTCATCACCCTATCCCGTTTTCTCCAATCCCTGGATGGGGTTCTCTTTGCTTTCTTTGTGATGGCCGTGGCGGCCGCCGAGGCAGCGGTTGGGTTGGCGATCTTTGTGATGATCTATCGTTCAAAAGAAACGATCAATTTGGACGAGATTAATCTGTTGAAGTGGTAGCACAAATCTTACCGTTTCGGGTTTCAGGTTTTTAAACTCGAAACCAGGAACTCGCAACTCGAAACTAAATGGAGTTAATCATGTTCGATTATGTCTGGTTGATCCCTCTGTTTCCGGCGATCGGTTTTATGATCAATGGATTCTTCGGCAGACGTTTGGGGAAGAAGATGGTCAGTTGGGTAGGTCCCTCGGCGATTGGACTTTCCTTCCTCACCTCCATCCTGATCTTCTTCGAATTGATTGGGAGGCCCCCCGAGCAGCGTCTCTTTGAAAAAGTTATTTTTGATTGGGTGGTCTCGGGCTCATTCCAAACAGTAATCGGCTATCAAATTGATCCGCTCTCCATCCTGATGGCTTTGGTGGTCAGTGGGGTCAGTTTCTTTATCCACATCTATTCGGTTGGGTATATGCATGATGACCCGGGATATACCCGGTATTTTACCTACCTCAACCTCTTCGTCTTTATGATGCTCAATCTCATCCTGGCCAATAATTTCTTATTGATGTTTGTGGGATGGGAGGGCGTCGGCCTCTGTTCCTATCTCTTGATCGGCTTCTGGTATGAAAAAGATTCCGCTTCCAATGCAGGGAAGAAAGCTTTTGTGGTCAACCGAGTGGGGGACTTCGGTTTCCTTCTCGGGATATTCCTCCTCTTCACCAGCCTTGGAGAACATGGAATATGGACATTGGATTTCACCGAGGTCTTTGCCAATGCCGGCAAGCTCGATCCTGCCACGGTCACAGCCATCACCATTTTACTTTTTATAGGGGCCACCGGCAAATCGGCACAAATTCCTATCTATGTATGGCTTCCGGATGCGATGGAGGGTCCAACACCGGTCAGCTCCCTCATCCATGCGGCCACCATGGTGACCGCAGGAGTTTACATGGTGGCCCGATGCAATGTGCTCTACAGCATGGCGCCCATCGCCATGGCGATTGTTGCCATCGTAGGTGTGGCCACGGCCCTCTTTACCGCTTCGATTGGATTCTGCCAGAACGATATCAAGAAAGTTTTGGCCTATTCCACGATCAGCCAGCTGGGATATATGTTCCTGGGCGTGGGCGTGGGCGCTTTCAGCGCTGGAATCTTCCATCTGATGACCCATGCCTTCTTTAAAGGGCTCCTTTTCCTCGGGGCCGGAAGTGTCATGCATGCCCTGAGTGGCGAATTGGATATGAGAAAGATGGGGGCTCTTCGAAAGAAAATCCCAATCACCTTCTGGACGTTCTTCATCGCTACGCTGGCCATTGCCGGCATTCCTGGTCTTTCCGGATTTTTTAGTAAGGATGAGATCCTGTGGCAGGCTTTTTCCGGCTCCCACGGCCATTTCCTGCTGTGGCTGGTGGCCGCCATCGCTGCCGGAATGACCGCCTTCTATATGTTCAGAGCTCTATTCATGACCTTCTTTGGTGAGTCGAGGGTCGAAGAACATGCAGCCCATCATCTCCATGAATCCCCCAAGATCATGACCGTTCCTCTGATGGTCCTTGCAGGACTCTCCATCATTGGAGGTTATGTGGGCATCCCCCATGTTTTAGGGGGAGCCAATCATATCCATGAATTTCTCGCCCCGGTATTGGGAGGCGGTGCTGAGCCGGGCAAAGCCCATGCCGGAATTTCGCTTATCACACAGGCCTGGGCATCCGGGGGAGAAGGAGGAGGACATTCGGCCGCATTGGAGCTTCTGATGATGGTGATCTCGGTCGTTATCGCTCTTATCGGAATCGGAATCGCTTACCTCTTCTATGTGAAGAACCCCGCCCTTCCCAAACGGATGGCGGAGAGATGGAAGGGTCTTTATACACTGGTCTTCAACAAATATTATGTGGATGAGCTTTATGAAATCCTTTTCATTAAATCTCTCAAAGGATTGGGCACAGGACTCTGGAAAGGGTTTGATGAATTTGTCATCGACGGGTCCATCAATGGAATCGCTTATCTCATCGGTTTGCTCTCGGGAGCAATGAGAAAGTTACAGACCGGCTTGGTTCAGAATTACGCCTTTTCGATGATTATTGGCGGATTCGTCCTTGTCGTTTATTATATCATACGCGCTATTTTCTATTAAAATTCCCTCTCTTGCCCCACATGACGAAGGGGGGAGGGGGGGATTAAAAAAAAGGAGCTGGTTTCATGCACATTCTGGGTATTCCCATTCTATCGCTGCTGATCTTCTTTCCAATTTTGGGCGCCATTGTCCTTCTCTTCATGAACAAAGAGAATGGAAGAGCTCTTCGATGGGTCACCTTAATCTTTTCTCTCATCGAATTTATCTTCTCGCTCCCCCTTTTCTTTCGCTTCGATTCCAAAACAGCAGTGATGCAATTCGTAGAGGATTGGTGGTGGGTTCAGAGCTATGGAATCAGTTACAAATTGGGCATCGATGGAATCAGCCTCCTCTTGGTTCTACTGACCACCTTTTTGACCGTTCTTTGCATCCTTTGCTCCTGGACAGCGATCACCTTTCGAGTCAAAGAATACATGATATCGTTCCTTTTCCTTGAGACGGGAATGATCGGTGCACTGGTTTCTCTTGACCTCGTTCTTTTCTATGTCTTCTGGGAAGTGATGTTGATTCCGATGTATTTGCTCATCGGGGTCTGGGGTGATCCGAAGAGAAGAATTTATGCGGCGATCAAATTTTTTCTTTTTACCATGGCCGGAAGTGTACTGATGCTCGTCGCTATCATGGCCCTCTATTTCATCAATTTAAAGGCCACCCATGTCCCAACCTTCGATGTGCTTGAACTTTATAAGTCAGGGATTCCTGTCGGAACGCAGTACTGGCTCTTTGGAGCCTTTGCGCTGGCTTTCGCCATCAAGGTTCCGATGTTCCCATTTCATACCTGGTTGCCTGATGCCCATACTGAGGCGCCGACAGCCGGAAGTGTCATCCTGGCAGGTGTTTTGCTGAAGATGGGAACCTATGGATTCATCCGATTTGCCATCCCTCTGTTTCCAAACGCTGCTTTTGATCTGATGCCCCTTGTCTCTGTTTTAGCGCTTATTGGAATTATTTATGGGGCTTTGGTTTCGATGATGCAGCCCGATTTGAAGCGCTTGGTTGCTTTTTCGAGCGTGAGCCACTTGGGATATGTCATGCTCGGGATGTTTGCTTTCAATATGCAGGGGATCCAGGGTTCGATTTACCAGATGCTCAATCACGGTATCAGCACCGGGTCCCTCTTCTTGATTGTCGGAATGGTCTATGAACGACGGCACACTCGTTTAATTGCTGATTTCGGGGGACTCTCGAAGGTGATGCCGATCTATGCCGTCTTCTTTATGATCGTCACCCTCTCATCAATCGGTCTTCCGGGTACGAATGGATTTGTGGGAGAATTTTTAATCCTGCTGGGTACATTCCGATCGAATGTCGTCTACGGGGTTTTGGCCGCCACGGGGGTCGTCCTGGGAGCTGCCTACATGCTTTGGATGTTCCAAAGGGTGATGTTTGGGAAGATCACCAAACCAGAAAATGAAAAATTGAAGGACCTCAATGCGAGAGAGATTACCATCCTTGTCCCAATGGTTATCATGATCTTTCTCATGGGGATCTATCCTAAGCTTTTCTTCAGTAAGATGGACGCCAGTGTGGAAAAGTTTATCAAAGATTTTAAGGGAAGAGTTGAGATGAAGGCAGACCTTCCCTCGCCGAAAGTGGCAGAAGTTAAAA
>DCUS01000174.1 GCA_002327885.1 Syntrophaceae bacterium UBA2208 | reverse complement strand
AACGCCATCATGATGATCGACTTTGCTTTGGAGGCGCAGAGAAACCAGGGAAAAAACCCGGCCGATGCCATCTATGAAGGATGCCTAATCCGGTTCCGTCCCATCATGATGACCACCATGGCAGCCATCATGGGAACCCTTCCCATCGCCCTCGGTTTTGGTGCAGGGGCGGAAGCCCGCCGTCCCCTTGGACTCGCGGTGGTTGGCGGTTTGGTTTTTTCTCAACTCATCACCCTCTATATCACTCCTGTCATTTATATTTACCTTGAGTCATTTCGGGAGAAGGTAAAAGGGTGGGTTCATAGATAAAGTTTGAAGTTCGCCTGCCTGCCGGTAGGCAGGGAGAAATGAGTTCGGAGTTTTAACTCTGAAATCCGCCTTCTGCAATCTGAAATTAACTGGTTTCACACGGCGGGATCTTTTCGATCAATTTTTTCTTCTTAGCTGGGGTGAATTCCGCTTTCACCTCCCAGTCCTTTTTGGCAAAGGAATCCTGTCCTTTGATGAGGAGCCAATCCTTTCCACTCCCTCTCCCCTTCATCAAGATGAGAGAAAAGATGCCCTTGAGTTTTTTCCCTTTTAAGTTGAACCTGAGATGACCCTTGGCTAAAGCGACCTCAGGGTTTCCCTCCGGTTCAAACTCACCAGAATCCCAGATGAGGACTGCTCCGGCTCCATAATATCCCCGGGGAATCATTCCTTCAAACTCACCATATTCGAGAGGATGATCCTCCACCCTGACCGAAAGCCTTTTATCAGATGGGTTCATGGAAGGCCCTTTGGGAATAGCCCATGATTTAAGGACCCCGGCGATCTCCAGTCGAAAATCATAATGGAGACGGGTGGCATGATGCTCATGAACGACAAATTTCATTGCTTCCTCCATTCTCTATTTAAGGAACATGAGACTCTGGTTCCTGAAAAGTCAAGCTTGCACAAACCAGTGAAGCGGCAATCTTAAACTGACTGGATCGGGATAAGACTTGAGATACCCGATTCTTAGGATCCACTGGATTTCGCCTGTTAGACCCAGATCCTTTGATGCCTGTTTTTTCCAAGGATTGCCTTATTTTTATCTGGAATCCCTCCCTCCTTTTTTAAAGCGATTAAAATNNAAAATAGGCGAGGAGGGTCGACCCGATCGGTTCCCCTAAAATCGTGATCGCCACCATGGATGCGGGAAGGTATTTCAAAGCCCAGTTGAAGGTGGTATGGCCGATCAATTGGGGGATAAGAGCCAGAAGAAACATAAAGAGATAGGCCGTCATCGTAAATCCAAAGAAGGGTTTTTGGAAAAGGAGGGAGAAAAGGACCAGGGCCAATCCCGCCGTTGAATAGACGGGGAAGATGTAGGAAAGGAGATCCTGATTTCGTCTCATCTTCCTTCCGACAAGAAAATATCCTGAAGCAGTCATGGCACCGACGAGAGCCAGTCCATCTCCCAGCAGAGCCTCTTTCGACAGAATCATATCTCCATAGCTGATCAATCCGCTTCCGAGAACCGAGAAGAGTATCCCCAGAATTAGATGAAGTCCCAAAGGTTCTTTTAAAAAAAGCCAGGCTCCCAATCCGACAAAGATGGGGTGGGTGGTGACCAGGACCACCGAACTAGCTACAGAAGTGAATTTGAGGGAGGTGATCCATGAGGCAAAATGGAGGCTCAGAAAAAAACCGGAGAGCACCAGCCATCCCATCTCCTTTCTATTCCAGCTTCTCCATATCTTCTGGTGACTGGCAAAGGGGAGAAGGAGGAGCGAGGCGAAAATCATTCGATAGGTGGCGATGATGAGTGAAGGGGCCTCGCAGAGCTTAATGAAAATCGAAGCGGTCGAGACGGCAATCATTCCTATAGGAAGGAAGATAAGAAGGCGAATCATCATGGGATAAACCTTATCTCAATTAGTCCTCCTCTTCAAGTCTTTTGATTGAGAAGACAACCTATAAAAAAACCACACAATTTTATCATCCGAATTGACAGGACATTCAATTAATGATATTTTTTTATCCATGATTCATGAGAAGGACGGCTGGGAATTTTTAGAAGAGAGGGGGAGGATATAGAAAAAATTAGGGGAACCTTTTTGACCGAAAGAAAGGGGATAGCCTATGTGGAAAAAATTATTCCCTCTCTTGATCCCGTGCCTTATTCTTATCTTCGGATCTTCTTCTGCTCAAGAGAGTAAATCTAAGAAAATCATTAGAATTGGAGTGGCTCAATCCTTTTCTCATACAGATTTGGATGAGGATATGAAAGGGTTTGAAAAAGCCCTTTCAGAAGCGGGCTTCAGGGAAGGGAACCATATCACCTACTACCGCCAGAATGCCCAAAATGGAAAAGGCCTTGCCAAAACGATTGTCCGAAAGTTCATCGTTTCAAAATTGGATTTAATCCACAGCATCGCCACTCTGACGTCTCAGGCAGTGGTCGATGATATCCAGGACATTCCTATTGTTTTTTCCTCTGTCACTGACCCGGTGGGTGCAGGGCTTGTGCCTCAAAAAACTCCTGTTGGATCAAAAGCAGAAACCAATGTCACCGGCGTAAGTGACCGGTGGCCCACTGCCATCCAATTTGAGATGCAAACTCAATTCTTCTCAAAGGCAAAAAAATGGGGGACTGTCTATAATCCAGAGGATTCGAGATCGCTCGATCACGTCAAGGAATTGAGGAGGGTTTCCAAAAAATGTAATGTCGAATTGGTCGAGGCGACGATTTCATCAAGCTCCGAGACATTTCAAGCCACGGAGTCTCTTTTCGGAAAGGTTCATGCCATTCATATTGCTTTCGATCGGACCGCTCTCTTCGGATTTGAAGGAATTGTGAGGGGATGCAATAAGAAAAAGATCCCCCTTTTTGTTGGGGAGGCTTCCTATGTCTCCAGAGGGGCATTGGCCGCTTACGGATTGGATTATTTTCATATCGGATATTCTGCCGGAAAAAAGGCTGTACAAATTCTTGGAGGAGAAAGACCCGGGAATATTCCTTGGGAATGGGGTAAGAAAGTGGTGTTGGTCATTAGCGATAAGGCTGCAAAAGATCAGGGGGTGATCATTCCACCTGAAGTTTTAAAAAAAGCGAACAAGATCATTAGGGAGTGAAAGATCACCCGATCCAAAACTATGGAGGGATGGAGATGGATATTTTTGAAATGATGAAAAGGGGGGGGCATGAACAGATTATTTTTAATTACGATAAAGAAACAGGGATGAGAGCGATCATTGCCATCCACGACTCTACGCTCGGTCAGACCTTCGGCGGAGTCAGGATGGTCAACTATGCCTCCATGGAGGAGGCCCTTCGGGATGCCATGCGGTTGTCCAGGGCCATGACCTACAAATGTGCAGCGGCTGAGGAAGATAAAGGAGGGGCCAAGGCCGTGATTTGGGGCGATCCGGAAAAGGATAAGCAAGAACCTTTGCTCAGGGCCTTTGGGAGATTTGTTGAGATGTTAAAAGGCCGATTCATGACCGGACCCGATCTTAACCTCACCATGAAAGAGGGTTCGATCATGGCCAGGGAGTGCCAATATATCGTGGGGAGGTCCAGAGAAGAGGGAGGCTCCGGAAGTTCAGGCCTCACGACGGCCTATGGAATTTATGTCGGCTTGAAGGCATGCGGGAAATTTCTCTGGGGCGATGAAAATCTCAAGGGCAAAAAAATTGCTGTTCAGGGACTGGGTGCAGTAGGGGGGCCGCTTCTGGGCCATCTGATTGAGGCGGGGATGGAGGTGGCTGCGTCAGATGTGAATGAGAGAACCCTTCAGCACTTCCAAAAAAAGTACGGTATGAAGATTGTCAAACCGGATCTGATCTACGAAACCGAATGTGATATTTTCTCTCCCTGTGCGGTTGGAGGTGTCCTAAATGACCAGACGATTCCCAAATTGAAATGTAAATG
Organism: Syntrophaceae bacterium UBA2208; assembly: GCA_002327885.1. GTDB lineage: Bacteria > Desulfobacterota > BSN033 > BSN033 > UBA1163 > UBA1163. The sequence goes on along the minus strand of DCUS01000174.1, from coordinate 1,062 downwards.
TGTTGCGGGATGCGCAAATAACCAACTGGAAGACGAAGAGAGACATGGAAAAATGCTCCGGGACCGTGGGATCCTCTATGCGCCGGATTTTATCATCAACGCGGGTGGCATCATCCAGGTGATCGATGAGGCCAAAGGTTACAATCCAAATCGGTTAAAATTGAAGGCCGATCTTATTTACAGTCGCCTCCTCCATATCTTTGAAATGGCCAGGCAAGAGAAAATTCTTCCGATGGAAGCGGCCATTCGTTACGCAGAGTCTCGTATCCGGAAGATCCATAAGATCAACCGTCTCTATGTGCCAAAATGATTGACGAATGGCATGGAGCAAAGCGCATAGAGCAAAGCGGTAAAAAGCTTCCTATTTGTACTGCAGACGTTTTGGAATTGGAATGGGTAATTTGAAATCTAAACCCATTGGGTTTACAGCCAACCCTGAAATTGGAGAGTCACTATGCCAAGAGAAGTTCATCTCCAAATCTCCGATGCTTATAATCGCCGGTTTCCTGGTCTCCCTTTTGGAATCGGGACGATCCAAGCCTGCACTTATTTTGAGAAGAGCGAAACATTCAAACTCCACAAAAGAGAGCTTCTTCGAAAGATGAAGAGGAGGGCGAACCTTGCCCAGATCGAGGAGAGGATCCATCTCTATGATCGGTTTTTCAAGGATTGGGGATATCCCTGTCCTCTCCCAGGACATTTTAAACGGGTTATAGAGATGGGATTCCCCATTGTGAATGTCTATATCGATACGCATATCATTGCAGAGATGTTTCATGGAATTTTAATGGCGATTCAGGATCTGGATCAATTCCGTGGGGAATGGAAACTGGATCTCGCTCAGGAAGGAGAGACCTTTCAGGGGGTCTCAGGGAAGATGATTCGCTGTAAAGAAGATGAAATCGTTCTTCGGGATGGAGAAGGGCTGGTCTGTTCCCTTTTCCAGGGTCCGGATTTTCGGACAAGGGTAGAAACATCGAGCAAAAATATCGTGGTCTATGTCTTTACGGCGCCGGGAGTTCAAGAGGAATATGTCTCCCATGGATTGCAGTTAGCCCTTGA
>DCUS01000241.1 GCA_002327885.1 Syntrophaceae bacterium UBA2208 | reverse complement strand
TGGAGACGTTGTCTCAAGAACTTTCCCGTATAGGATTGTGACGAGGCCATGATCGTTTGGAGATCCCCTTCGGCAACAACCCTTCCTCCTTGATCCCCTCCTTCCGGGCCCAGGTCAATGATGTAATCCGCACATCGGATGAGATCCAGGTTGTGTTCAATCACAATAATCGAATGGCCCTGGGAAAGAAGTTTCTCGAAGGTTATTAGAAGAAGTTGGACATCCGCCATATGAAGGCCGGTGGTGGGTTCGTCGAAAATGAAGAGGTTTCTCCCCTCCTGACCTTGGCCGATATGTTGAGCCAGTTTTAATCGCTGGGATTCCCCTCCGCTTAACGTATTGGTGGACTGGCCAAGGGTGAGATAGCCCAAGCCCACCTCTTTTAAGATTTGAAGTTTTGAGAGAGTCCGAGGATGATTTTGGAAGAAGGGTATCGCCTCGTCCACAGTCATATTTAACACCTCTGAAATATTCTTGTCCCGATACTTCACGTTGAGAATTTCGGGACGAAATCTTTTTCCCTCGCAGGCTTCACAAGTAATGATGATATCTTCTAAAAATTGCATATCCAGAACTTGAAACCCTGCCCCTTGGCAGGTTTCGCATCGGCCTCCATCTATGTTGAAGGAGAAGTGTCGAGGTTTAAAACCATACCTTTTAGCCTCTCGCGTCAGGGCAAAAAGGTCTCGAATTTCACTGAATACTTTGATATAAGTGGCTGAGTTCGATCGGAGACTTTTTCCGATGGGGGATTGATCGACCAGAATGAGATCATCGATCTGATCCATTCCCTCGATGGAATCAAAGGTGCCTCTTTCAAAATCTGAGTTTCCGTTGCCTTTTATCCCCGCATACAGAATACTGTGCACCAGTGTGGTCTTTCCCGCTCCGGAGACCCCCGTAATGCAAACCATCCCACCCAATGGAATTCTGACATCAATTCCTTTGAGATTGTGTTCCCTGGCGTTGTGAATGGAAATCCATCCTTTTGGTTTTCTGAAAATATTTAATGGAGTCGATAATATTTCATCCGTCAGACATCGGGCTGTAATAGAATCCCGGGTTTCGAGAAGAGATTCTAATTTTCCTTGGAAGACCACAGCCCCTCCTCCTCTTCCTGCCCCGGGTCCGAGGTCGATGATCTCATCGGCGGCTCTTATCACATCCGGATCATGTTCAACGACGACGACGGTATTCCCTCCTTCTCTTAATCTCTGAAGGGACTTCAGGAGACGATGGGTATCTCTTGCGTGGAGGCCAATGCTTGGTTCATCTAAGACATAAAGTGTTTCTGTCAACGCCGAACCCAAAGATCTGGCCAGGGTGATCCGTTGATATTCCCCGCTGGAGAGCGTTCTGGTCTGGCGAGAAAGCGTTAAATACCCCAATCCGACATCCACCATAAATCCAATTCGGTCATTCATTTCCTTGAGAAGTCGCTCTCCCACTTTCTTTTGGAAATCCCTCACCTGTAAATTTTTGAAGAAGAGATGGAGATTTAGAATAGGCATGTCGCAAAGTTCGGCAATATTTTTTCCTCCGAGGTAAATGTTTAGGGCTTCCCCCTTGAGTCGGGTATTGTGGCAAACAGGGCAGGGAGTATATGCTCGATATTTGCTGAGAAAAACCCGGTAGTGAACTTTATATCGCTTTCCCTCCATCCATTCAAAAAAACCTTTTAAACCGATAAACTCCCCCTTTCCTTTAAGCAAAATCTCTTTCTGATCGGGCCGAAGTTCTTCGAAAGGTTTTTGGATTGGAATTCGGTGTCGCCGACAGGCCTCCCACAGATACTCATAAAGGTTTTCATAAGCGGGAGTATTCCACGGAGCGAAAGGTTTTTGTTTCAACGTTTTTTTGTGATCAGGAATGACTTTCTGCCAATCAATTCCGATGATCCTGCCAAATCCCTGACAGGTGGGGCAGGCGCCCAGGGGGCTGTTGAACGAGAAGAGAAGAGGTTCCGGCTCTGAAAAATTTCTTCCGCAGAGATTGCAGGAAAAACTCCGGTTGAAAGTTATTTTTTCGCCCTGTTCTGTCACCACCTCCACTTTGCCACTCCCTAATTGAAACCCTCTCTGAATGGCCTCGGATAATCTTGACCGTTCCTTCTCTTCCGACAGGAGACGATCCATGAGGAGAGAAAGGGAGTTTCGAGTTTTGATTTCAGAAAAGGGAAGGGCGGTGAGATCAAAAACTTCGCCTCTATCCCAGACGCGATAATATCCGTTTTTGATGAAATCTCTGACCTGGCCTTCCTTGTCTTTGTTCTTGTCCAGAGAAACCGTGCTCAGGATGAATATTTTTACCCCTGGATATTGACTCAGGATTTGTTCCACAACACTCTCTACCGTATCTCCTGAGACTTTGATATGGCACTCCGGACAGAAGACCTCACCGATTTTGGCAAAGAGGAGTCTTAAATAGTCATAAACTTCGGATGCCGTTCCAACGGTGGAGCGGGCGTTCTTTACAGTGTTTTTCTGTTCAATGGCGATGGCAGGGGGGATTCCATGGATGGCTTCCACATCGGGCCGATCCATCTTCTCTAAAAATTGCCGGGCATAAGTGGAAAGAGATTCAATATAACGTCTTTGGCCTTCGGCGAAGAGCGTATCAAAAGCCAGGGTCGATTTCCCCGAGCCTGAGACCCCGGTGATGACGGTGATCTTTCCCCTCGGGATTCGGCAGTCAATTTTTTTGAGGTTATGAGAACTGGCCCCAACAATTTCGATAAATTTATCCATCACGTCAATTATAATACCATCTTTTTAATGGTTAAATCACAACCCATCCAACGGACTTCTTATTTCAGACGGTTTCTTCCGTATCACATGAGTGTAAATCATGGTCGTATTGACATGCTTGTGCCCTAAAAGCTCCTGAATCGTCCTGATGTTGTGGCCCGCTTCAAGAAGATGGGTTGCAGAACTGTGGCGCAAGGTGTGGGAGCTTGCCATTTTAGGTAAATTTGCCTTCCGAACAGTTTCTTTTACAGCACGCTGAATGGCAGAGGGATGAACGTGCCACCGCATCACTTTCCCGGTTCGTGGGTCAACAGACAATTTCTCGGCAGGAAACACCCACTGCCGGCCCCATTCTTTTGGAGCCCCGGGATATTTTTTCCCAAGAGCATCAGTAAATATCCTCTTCCCTTCTCCATCAATGATTCCTAACAAATTGTTGTTGCCATGCAGATCTGAAGCCACGTATCATTGTCTCATAAGGCACCTCCTGGGTTGGATTGAGTTTCTTACCCAAGCATATCATGAGATCCATTCTCTTAATATGATTCGGGGTGCCTTTTATATGATTATCAGGTCTTGCAATCATCCATTCGCCTTTTTAATCCCTTTTTCATCCACCATCCACTTTCAATTGTTCTATCGTATGCCACTCAAGCCACAATACGA
>DCUS01000136.1:8167-9254 GCA_002327885.1 Syntrophaceae bacterium UBA2208 | reverse complement strand
TTGAAAATTGATTATTGAACATTGAGTTTTTTCTTTAAACCCTCTTGACATAAATATCCCTCACGATTTCCCGGTCCAAAGCAAGTGTCGTCTCCCCAATCTGTAGAACGTAGGAAGGGTTTTTCTGGTGCATCCTGAGGGCGCTCCCCGGGACGACCCCCAAAGTGCTCAGGCGGTCTAACCGTTGGTGGGATTTGGGTGCGATAAAGACGATTCGGCCTTCCTCACCCAATCCCAATTCCTCCAGGGGAATGACAAGGGGTTTCATCTCTTTTTTGAATTTCGAACAGCATTCTCCCCTTGGAATAGGCTTTCCATGGATGCAAGTCGGTGGATGGCCCAGAAAGGTGCAGACACTTTCCGTGACCCCGGGACTCAGGATGTGTTCGAGTTTGCAAGCCTCTTCTTCCACTTCCTCTTCAGACATCTCAAAAATTTCATGGAGAAGTCTCTCCGTCAAACGGTGACGTCGAATGATCTCTCTCGCCTTCTCCTCCCCGCGCTCTTTGAGGATCATTCGATTATCTTCTATTTGAAAAAGATCATCCTTGATCATTTTACGGAGAATGGATTTCGCTTCGGCATCCTGAGTTGTCTCAAGAAGTTGGTTGAGATCGGAAACGCCTTTTTCCCTCAATGTCCAGATAAGTTCCAGAAGCTCATCAATCCTCTCTTCGTCGATCTTCTCGACCACTCCCCACCTCTTTCGGTGAGGCCCTTTTTTCTTATCAAATTCTCCGTTCATGATTTACCTCGTTAGAAAACCCCGCTTATAAAAGCGGGAAGGAGATGTATTAAGAATTTAAATAGCTTTTAGAAAGGTGAAATTTAAAGCCCCGGTATTTCTAACGGGGTGTCACCTTTTTCCCGAAAAAGGATTTTAAAAAATCAATGATGCTGGATTGTTCCTTATAGCTATACCCACAATGGGGACAGCAGAGAAGATTGCAGTTTTTTGAAAAAAGGCACCCCGAATGGCATCTCATCTCATCGGGAGAAAATTTTTTTCCACAGAGAGGACAGTTCAGTATCGCGTTCATATCGGTCCTACTAAAATTTGTTTTAGATTCCAAAAAATTTCAATAGA
>DCUS01000136.1:0-8106 GCA_002327885.1 Syntrophaceae bacterium UBA2208 | reverse complement strand
CGGAGCGGCCGCCCATTCCAGGAATGTTAATATTTTTGTTTTATGAAGGACGAAAAGAATGAACGTGCCCAGAATGAAGAGGGGAACGGCTTCTTTTAAATACCATTCAATTCGAGCGAGGGTTTTAACCGCCACATTGGAGATCAAAGGGACCCTCAGAGGAGGGATCTCAAGGATGAAATCAGAGCCTTCCCCCGGGATGACCCGGGCTGCCAAATAACCGACCAATACCAGAAGGCCGGCGATAATAAAGAGCCAAATCGAAAGGTAAAAGACCGGCAGACGGGCGAACATTCCAAGGATGACTCCCAATTGGGCAGAGCAAGGAACCCCAAGGGCCAGAAGCAATGTGACAATGGTCCGATCCTTTTCTGTGTCTAAAATGCGTGTCGTCATCGTCGCCATCGTGTCGCATCCCAGACCCAGGACCATAGGTAAGACAGCCTTTCCATTGAGGCCCATCTTTTTGAAAACCTCGTTGGTCATCACAGCCAGTCGGGGTAAGTATCCAGAATCTTCCATGAGTCCGAAGACCAGGAAAAAACAGCCGACAATGGGGAGGACAATGGCAATGGCATAAGTGAGAGCCATGGTGATGATGCCGTAAGGGCCGATGAGAAATTCTTGAAGGAAGGGGACCGGGATGAATCGTTGAATGAGGGCGCTGGCAGGGGGGAGCAGCCATTTTCCGAAAAGGGTTTCTTCTAAAAATTTGACACTGGTCTGTGCTCCGAACACTCCAACAAATTCATAAGTGATCCACAGAATGAACAAAAGGATGGGAATTCCCCAAAAGGGGTGAATGGAAAGATTTCCGAGGAAAGAGGAAATGGATTGAGGCGCCTTTCCACGTACTCCCATGACTTGCGATAAGAGTTCATCAACTTTTTGGAGCCTGGCCTGATTGATGATGTAGCCGATCGAATCGGCAAAATGGCTCTGAATCTCCTGTCGTATTTTTTCAATTCTTAGAATCTCATTTTCAGAAAGATGATGGTGGAGCCATTCGGCGAGGCTTTCGTCCCCGGAAAGCAGCATCAGCGCCAGTGAGCGTTTGGAGATAGGAGCTTCGGGAAGGAGTGCCATGATTTGTAAGATTCCACTTTCAATGGCCTCGGTATAGTTGATTGGTACCGAGGAAGGAGATCGAACCTGAAGAATTTCTTTGATCCTTTCCAGACCTCTTTGTCTTGTGGCCACTGTTTTCAAAACCGGAGCGCCTAACATCTCGGACAAGACCTGAGTTTTAATTTCAATCCCCCGGCTTTTGGCCTCATCCCACATGTTCAAGAGAACGATAAAAGGAAGACCCATCTCCAACAGTTGAAGAGAAATGAGGAGGCCGCGGCGAATGTTTTTAGTATCCATCACCTGGATGAGATGATGATTGGATTCTTTGAGAAGGATATCCCGGGTGACTTTTTCATCCTCTGACATCGGAATGAGGGAATTGACGCCAGGCGTATCAAGGACTTGGACTTTCTTGCCGCGAACGGCCATCGTTCCGGTGGAAACTTCTACGGTTGTCCCTGGATAGTTTGAGACGGTTACGTATTTCCCGGTGAGGTAATTGAAGATGACCGATTTTCCGACGTTCGGATTTCCAATGAGAATTACTTTTTCCCTAAAATCGTCGGTCTGGCCTGTTTCGGTTTGATGGCGGGGTTCCATTCTTTAGTTTTTTTTCTTCCCTCTTTTACGCTTGCATGCTTCGCATCGACCATAGAGTTCCATGCGGTGATGAAAGATCTTGAAGCCGTGACGCCGGGCCACCCCATTCTGGAGGGTCTCAATCGTTCGGTCCTCAAATTCAATAATCTTCCCGCACTCCAGGCAAATTAAATGATCATGATGGGTTCCTTCAGAAGCGGGTTCATATCGAGTTTCTCCATCGGCAAATTTCCGCTGGGTGGCCATGCCGAGGCGGGTGAGGAGCTTGAGGGTGCGATAAACAGTCGTATAACCGATCTTAGGGTTGATTTTAGAAACTTGGGCATAAATTTGGCCGAGGTTTTTGTGCCCGGCCGAGTTTAGAAAGATGTTGAGTATCTCTTCCCGTTGTTTCGTGGCTTTTAACCCTTCTTCTGAAATTCGAGTTTTGAATATCCCGGCTTTCATGGAGAGCCCTGTATTTGAAATTGAATTTCAATTTCATTTTAAGGGATTCCCTCCCATTTGTCAATGCTTAAATTGACGCCATCCTGACTCTCTGTTAATATCTTTTGTAGAAAAGGACGGGCTGATGAATTTACCGGTAAACCCAAATTTTAAGGAGTACGAGAAGATCGTCACTCACCATGACTTCGATGGAATTGTCAGCGCCTCCCTCTGTTCATGGGTTTTAAAAATTCAAAAAGTGATCTTTACGGGCCCCCTGGCCATTACCCGTTCCCAAATCACGATCACGGAGGAGGAGGTGGTCTGCGATTTGCCTTATCCGCTTCAATGCGGGCTCTGGTTCGATCATCATGAAGGAAATCTTCAGGAGTTGGCGCTTCGTAAGATCGATTTGAAATCGATCCCCGGCCGCTTTGATTTGAAGCCAAGTTGCAGCAGGGTGGTTTACGAATATTTTTCCGAACAAGGAGAATTTCCATCCTATTTTATTGAGGCCGTGGAGGAGGCCGATGTGATCGACAGCTTTTCATATTCTTCCATAGAGCAATGGAGAAGGGAGACGCCTGGAAAGATGATTGATTTAACTTTAAAAGCCCTTTTTCAATCATCGGAAGACAAGGCCAATTACATGAGAAATTTGGTTCAGCAACTTCGAGGTCGCTCCCTCGAAGAGGTGTCCCATCTCGACTTCGTTCGGAAGCGCTTTAATCAATATCAGGAAGAAGAAGGGAGAATGCTTCGAATCATACGAGACGCTTCTTATTTCGTTGAGCTGGACCCAAATAAAGAGGTGGTGGTGATTGATCTCACCCCTTATCAGCGGAGGCCCCATCTTATTAAAAACCTTGCATTTTTGATCTTTCCGGGAGCCCTCGGAGTACTGGAGGTTTATAACCTGGTGGACCACCAGAAGGTGAAGAGCAATCATCTCGGTTTCTCCATGTCTCTCTCCATCAACGGGAACAGACCGGAGCAAAGCAAAAATGTCGGCGAGATCATGCGGTCCCTCAACATCGGGGATGGACATCCCGGGGCGGCTGCCGGCACCCTTCGCTGCAAGTCAAAACAAGAGATGCTGAAAAAGAAAAAGGAATTGCTGGAACAGATCTTTAAAATCTGGTCTTCCCAATAAGCATTCATGATCCTCTTCCAAACTTCCTGAAGCTGATATTATCGAGAAGGTTTCGATTATCGTCGGCACAGAAAGCTTTCGAATCCCTGAGAAGGATTTGATTTTGGACGCCCTTGCGCTTTATGGGCGAAAGAATATCGATTATATCGATGCTTACAATGCTGTTTCCATGAGGCGCTTTGGCTTAACGGAAATTTACTCCTATGATGAGGATTTCGATGCCATCGAAGGCATCCGGAGAAAGGAACCATAATGGATTCCGTATCCTTCCGCCTTTTTTCCGTAGACTTTATGACATAGGACACCTATTGGGGGAGGTCCTGTGATATGATTTTCAAAAATTAGACTCCTCTCCACCTGGAGACTGTATCGTAATGAAAGAAATGCTCTACTTGTCATTCTGAACGTCTGCCGGCAGGCAGGAAGTGAAGAATCTCATAGAATCAATAAGGATGAAAAAGAGATTCTTCGGCTAACGCCTCAGAATGACATGACGATACAGTTTCCAGAGACTGTCAAGTTTAGTATTGAGTCCTTCCTTAAACTTTCTATTCCCTAATTCTCGATAAAGGTGTATATTACAATCGTAAAGTGCGCCACGAAACTGCACAAGAGATGGGGTAGAGACCCTCTGGGTCGGCTTGCAGGAGTAGGCTCCAAATCACCTTAAGCTGCTTCCCGCAAAGGCGGGAGGTGGTGGGCCTTAAGGAAAAGGTCCCGCAAGACGGGATCAGATGAGGTTCAGGGAGACGAGCGCAAGCGAACTACTGATGAGGTGTCGAAATGTATAAGACGACGCCAGGTTGGTTTGTGAAGCGTCTTTTGGTTTGGTGCTTGGCGGGGTGTCTCAGGTGTTTGGGGTGGTGTCTCGAGAGATTGAAGGTCCTGGGGGAGGATAAAAATCCACTCGAGGCTACAGGGGTCATGAAAAATACTGCTATCTCAATTGGATGCCTGGGCCGGCCGAGGGATCTCGGAGAAATTAAACAGGCTATTTGCGACCGTGATTACAATTCATCTACCTCTCTAAAGTCAATTATTAACTATACTCTTAACAACTCGGAGCAAATGTATCAGTCATTGTCCATAGGCGTAAACGCCATTGTGACGGATAGGCCGGGCGAATTTACACACCTTATCAAAAGGTTAGGACTATCGATTTTATGCCCCACTGAAGAAAAAGATAATGCCCCAAGAAGAAGGGAGCGCTGATTTGAATATAGTGATCTATAACTGCCATGCCCATGTTTTAACCCTTAAAAATACGCCGGAACGGTTCTACGGGTGGTTCAGTCAGTTTGTGATGAAATACCGCTTATTAAGACCTTTGGCCAATTTCCTACACGCAGTGAACCCTTTAAGCGACAAGGACGCATGGAGTAGAAGGGCAAAATTTATTAGCCAAGGGGACCAGACCTCTCAGGAGGACGTGCTGAAAGGATTGATGAAATATTATCCGCCCAATGCAAAACAAGTCGTTCTTTCAGTAGATATGGATTACATGGGAGCTGGGAAGGCGCCTCTCACTTTCGAGGACCAGATTAAGGAATTAGCCTCCCTAAAGAGAAAATACCCTGACCATATTTACGCTTTCATAGGTGCCGATCCAAGAAGGCCTAACCTCTTTGGATTGGTCAAGAAATATTGCGAGACCGAAGGGTTCAAGGGGATTAAGTTATATCCGGCCATGGGGTTTTATCCATTCGATGAGCGATTATACCCGGTTTACGAGTATGCAGAAAAGAAAAATATTCCTATCCTGGTTCATTGCAAAAAGCAGAGCCGTGCAGTCTATAAAGGGATTATCCCTGAGAGTTGGTTGAAACACCCCAAGACCGGGGAGCCCTTAGAAAGAAAGACGAATATAGATTTTTCTGCAAATTGGACAGACCCGGACAATTATCTATATGTATTGAATGATTTTAATAACCTGAAGATTTGCTTTGGGCATTTTGGCGGTGAAATGGAATGGAAGAGGTATCAGAATGAGGAAGACCCGGATGAATTTCAACAGAGTTGGTATAACAAGATAAAAAAGATCCTCATGAATCCCAAATTCCCAAACACATTCGCAGATATTTCATATACACTATCCGATTTTGACTTATTAGCGTTATTAAACGTGACCTTGCTCATTCCGCAGGTTCGAGAGAAAGTTCTTTTTGGTTCCGATTTCTATTTTTCAAACCTCGAGTGCACGGAATATAAATTCTGTATCGAGCTGAGAAAGGAATTGGGGGAAGACAACTTTAAACAAATTGCCGAAATCAATCCAAAGAGATTTTTGAGTTAGATAGCAGACCTACTTTTCATCTCAGAAATCTGAATTTCCTGTCCTAATCGGACAGGGAACTTGTCTTCTGGGAAAAGACTTTCTCAAAACGAGAAATACCATGACTCATCTGACACCCCCTTTGTATTAAACGACGGGAAAGGGGTGTTTTATTGGAGGAAAAATAGATGCTTCCTGATTCTATTCACCATTTTACTGTCGGAGTTTTCTTTGGCTTAGCCTCCAGTTCGCTCATGGCAATCTTATGTTTTGTTACGATGGTCATCTACCCCCGTTACCGGCCGCTGAGAAGCCTTCTCCTCTTTTACCTCTTTTTGAGTATCTGTTTCTTAGGCTGGGTTATCTATGGGCTTCAGAAGTCACCAGAATCGATTCTTGTGGGGTACAGAATCGATCATGCAGGGATAGCCTTGTTACCCGCCAGTTGGCTATGGTTCTACTTAGCTCTTCAGGGTCAAAAAGTGAGGGTGAGCGCTTGGGTCGTTACAGGAGTGAGTATCGTCTTGGCCGCTTTGGCCCTTTTTGGAAATGGCCCCCTGCTTTTCGGATTACCCATGGAGCCTGATCCTGTGAGTATGAATATACTTCGGCCACAATCCAAGCTCCTCAGACCAATAATCCATTGTTTCAGTCTTGTAATGTGTCTTACCTACTTCTATCTGACAATGCAAAGATTTTGGCGTAACAGAGAACAGCGAGCCCTCTATCTGCTCCCGGTCAGCATTGGTTTATTGTTGTTTTTCCTGGGAGGGCTTCATGACGCCTTACGGTCAAGAGGATTGATTTCAAGAGAACCCGTATTCTGGTTGGCCTCCTTTTGGCTCTCCATCTTCTTCGTCATTGCAATTACCCTTCATTTCCGTAATCTTGAGAGAGCCCTCGGCGAAGCGCAATACGCCCGGATCGAAGCCCTCGACCACTCACGAAAAGAGCTGGAGCGGCTCAATCGGGCCAAAAGCATCGCCCTTGACCATCTCTCCCACGAACTTAGAACCCCACTGGCAGTGATCCAAGGCAACCTTCGCCTCTTAAAACGGAAGGCCCAAGCTCTGACATCACCCATCGTAAGAAAAGAGGTCTTTGATATTATGGAGAGAAACCTGAATCGTATCTCCAATATCCAGCACGAAACAAACGTGATCATCCGGTCCTACCAGGAATTAGAAGTGACATCGCTGCCTGAGACAATTGGTTCAAAAGAAACGCTCCCTATGGAACCGATTTCTCTCCACCCGTTTACGGAACGAATTCTTAATAAGGTTAAGCAGAATTCTGCCCATCGGTATCTTAATATTCAACTCGATGGAGCAAATGATCTCAGTTTGAATATGAACTCTGTGGTCCTTGATGATATTTTGACAGGACTCTTAAAAAATTCCATTGAGAATACACCCGATGAGGGGTTGATCAGGGTTGTTTTAGAAAAGAAGAATCAGTGGATTCAGATCAAGGTCCAGGATTTTGGAATTGGAATCACAAAGGAGAATCAGCAAGATCTTTTTTACGGCCTCTTCCACACGCTGGACACCGAGCTATATACTTCCAAAAAACCCTATGATTTCGGGGCAGGGGGAAAAGGTCTCGACCTCCTCAAGACGAAGGTTTATGGCAAACGCTTCGGATTCGATATTTCAGTCGGGAGCCAACGATGTATACATCTCCCGAACGAAAGAGATCTCTGTCCCGGAAAAATATCTTTATGTAAGTATTGTAAAAAACCCGATGATTGCCTATCCTCTGGAGGAAGCACCTTTTGTCTATCCTTTCAATCTTACCCGCTTTCTTGAGAGTGACTGTAATCATTGCCAGAGGATTTTTGCCAAATACTGCAGATTCTATCGGAAATCTTTGACTCCCAAGGCATACCTCTGTCGCAGATAAGGTGAACTACCATCTTTTCCTCGCCTCTTTCTTCCTCCAAAAGCATTCTATTCCCTAATTTTAGAAAAAGGTGTATATTACAACCGCAGCCGCAAATGAACAATGCGGATATGCCTCGACTCTTATGAATAATTCATTCTGATTTGAATCTTGAACTGATAGTTTATCTCAGCACCTTATCAGACTAATATTTGGAGGGAAAATGTTTACACAAAAGGATAACCAAACTGTTATTATTATTCCATCGGCTTTGAAACTGGTCGGGATCATCGGAGGTGCATGGGCGATTCTCGTCGTCCTCACTGCAACCCTGGCCTATCTCCCGGGACATCCTGATTTTTCGCTATTCGCCACCTATCTAAGTGACATCGGGGACGCTGCTGGTTGGCCGCAGATACTCTTCAATTCCGGCACACTCATCGCCGCCCCCATTCGCTATTTAGTGCTTGTGCTACTGATCTTGCGACTTACCCAATTAGGTGCAGGCCGCAGTTTTTTTGTTGCCACCCTGATCCTTGGCTTGATTTCGAGCATTGGCACTGTATTGATGACAGCCGTGCCTTTTAGTGTATCGCCTGGAGTCCACAAATTAGGCATCCCGCTATACTTCCTGGGGGTCGTCGTTCTACAAACGTTGATTGGCGTCAGAGAGTGGTCGCTAAGCCACGTTCCTAAAATCCTG
>DCUS01000089.1 GCA_002327885.1 Syntrophaceae bacterium UBA2208 | reverse complement strand
TTCCTTCTTTCCACTGAGTATCTGCTTGCTCAAGAAGGTGACTGAATGTCCAAATATCCACCCAAAAGTATCGATCATCCAGGCTTAGTCTTTTTTCCTGACGTTTTATGGCTTTATCATTTCCAAGCAACTGGCGAAGGCGATGCAGGTTGGTTGCAAAAGATTGATGTGCCATATCGCCATCTGCCTCGGGCCAGAGGGCATCCATGATCTGCTCTTCTCTCACCTCTTTTCCTCCGAATGCAATTAAGGCTTTAAGCACGGATAAAGGTTTTTGTTGAACCTTTCTGGTGAATTGGACAGGTTGCCCGTCCTTTAAGATTGCAAAATGCCCCAACGTATATATTTTCAAAGGCCAGGGCCAGTTTTCTAAATGAAATAGTGGGTTCTCTGTAATCAAATTTCGTTTCTGAATGAAATCTTGAACATATTCCACTTCAATTCCTGCCTCAAGCGCTTTGGCACAGAGCTTCGCCATGGTTGGAGGGTAATCAATAAAGGTTTCAACATATCCCCCCTCTCTTCCCAAAGCGAACCCTTCACGGACAGATAAGAGTCCCGAGGCATCATCTCCTTCTTGAAAGGCAAATCTTGCCTTAGCCAATGAGATTAAGAATTTCATATAATTATTCGATGTCTGGGAAACGATACTGTAGGCATGGGAAAGATGATCTTTAGCCTCTTTATGTTTTCCAAGTTCATGCATCACATGGGCCTTGGCGACGTCTAAAAAAACCACACTGAGAGTAGATTTTACCTTGGCAACTAACTCAGAGGCCAACTCTGCGTGAAAACAGGCTTGTCCTATGTCTTTCCGAGACAGAGCTTCCCTGATTCTGATGAGGTGATAGGTCGATTTGTTCCATACTGTAAAGCTTGTTACGGACGAATCTATTTTCGCGATAAACTCTCTCACCGCTTTCGAGTCTTGGACATTCACAGCACTTGTTAGAGCATATATTAAGAACCAGTAATCAAAGCCATGAACCCCTGTTTTCTGGGATAATTGCAGCCCCTCGGATACGGATTGTAAACACTCCTCATGCATTCCAGCATACCTGTAGTATAGTACTTCCATAACCCTGGCCATGATAAGGGTCAAAGGGGGGGCCTTTGGAGTTCGAGACAATTGCCTTAATAAATCAATAGCCACCATGGCTTTTTTTAATTCACCGAAGAAGATTCTATAGAAAGCGACTCGGAATAAAGCATTCATCCTATCAAAGATGTTGGGACATACACCCGCAAGCGAAAGGGCCATTTCTGCCCATGCCTCAAGTTTTGGGTGCCAGAGTTTTCTAGTGACTATGACCAACAGCATATTTGAAGCTACCCGAAGGCCGATCTCATCAGAAGGGAATCCCTTAACCTCATTCATTAAGTCCTCAAGTACGAGAATCCAGCGATCAAGGAGTGAAAAATCCTTTGACTCCATCCATATAGAAAAAACAAGTTGCGGCCAAACCAGAAACATTCCGGCTGTATCTTTTTGATCCTTAAATTTTTCAAAGGCGTTTTCAAAAAGGGCTTTGCTATGTGAAGGGTTAAATGGCAGGTGGCATTCCCCCATCCAGTAAAGAAGCCAGGGGTTACTCTTTAAGATTTCGATGGGAAGGCTGTTTAACCAGTCTTCAAGAGGACGATGCCTCCCTTGGGCCAGCATGTGTGGAGCGTGCTTAGTGATTAACCGAACCAATCCATCCCAGTCGCTCACATCACGGAGAAGCGAAACAGCATTCTCTGTCTGCCCTGCTTCTTCAAGAAGTTTGGCTGCGTGGGTACATAAAACAGACAAGCTCTCGGTCGAGAATGATTTTTTCACACGGGAAAGTAAAAATTCCCTGAACAATGGATGATACTGATATATGGGCTCTTTATGGAATCTTTTCTCCGTGAAGTAATTGTTTCTGTTCAAAGAGGAGAGGAGACTGCCTGCATTGTGTAGGCCTGTGAGCTCAGCAGCCATTTCAGCAGTCATCTTGGGGAGAAAGGCCGTTTTAAGAAAAAATTCTTGGATTTTCTTATCTGTCTTGTGGAAAAGTACGGTTGCAAAATAATCCGCGATTTCTTCGGGTGTAAGTTTCCTAAGTAATTTTGGTTCAATCCCTCTCTTGATGCTTTCTAACATCAATACCATGCCGGCTGCCCATCCATTAGTGACTTTATGGAAGTGCAAGGTTGTTTCTTTTGACAGTTTGCCCTGGGTACGTAACTTGACAAGTGCATTTGACTCCTCTTGTGTCAGGCGGAGTTCATCCCAACCAACCAGATTCATCAGATTATTAGCATACAATTGGATGAGAACAGGTGGAGGTTCACTGCGACTGATGAGGATAACATTGATCCCTTCAGGGATTCTAGATAGTCCGTTTTGGATCACCTCGTGGAATGGTGATTCAACCGGGACTTCTTGGTAGTTATCAAAAACAATGATAAATCCCCCCTTACCCCCCTTTGCTCCCACCTTTGCGAAATCCCCTCTCTTTTCCCCCTTTTGTAAAGGGGGGTGAGGGGGGATTAACCGATCATAAAGTTCTTCAAAATATCTAAGCGTAAATGTTGGGATGCCCTGGAAGTATTCTGGAGTAAGGAGAAGGAGG
>DCUS01000187.1 GCA_002327885.1 Syntrophaceae bacterium UBA2208 | reverse complement strand
CCTGCCCTCGTCATTGTTCTCTTCTCCACCTTTACCACCACCTTTCTGGATATCTATTCCACAGCGATCTCGGGCCTGAATATCTTTCCAAAATTAGGAGAGCGAAAGGGTATTCTCCTGGGAGGGATTTTAGGGACCCTCACGGCCATCCTCTTTCCGACCCTACTCAATTATGAACATTTCCTTCTTTTCATCGGAGCCATGTTCTGTCCACTATTTGGGGTCGTCCTCGTTGATTACTTCTTATTAAGAAAGGGGTCTATTCATATCGAGGATCTTTACAAACGCGGGGGCCAATACTGGTTTAAGGGGGGTGTGAATCCAAATGCGATCATCGCCTGGGCAATAGGATTCGCTATCTATCTGGGCTTTTCACCCATGTTGATGGAAAAAGTTTTACAAATCAAAACAGCCTTCCCCTGGCCCATCGGCTCCTCAATCCCCAGTATGGCGCTGGCAGGGTTGATCTATTGGTCGATGAGTCAAAGAAGGGTATTCTATCACAAGAGTGAGGCCTAAAAAGAAATTGCCACAAAAGAATTCAAAGAATTTCCGAAGAATTTCCTTGATCTGCCATTTATAAATGGTTATACTAAAGTATAACTTTTCAGAGGGGGTTTGAAATGCGTTTTGCAGGGATCAAAGAATTGAAACATAAAACCATGGACATTCTCAGGGAGTCGGAAAGGGAGGATATTATCGTTACCGCTTACGGTAAACCCATGGCAGTTCTGCACCATTTAACAGAAGATGATTTGGCCGATTACCTCATTGAAAATGACCCCGCCTTCAAGGCCAGAATAGAAGAAGCCTTCATTGAATATTCGAATCAAGGAGGAATCACGGCTGATATCATGATCAAGAAATTGGAAGGGCGTCGTGGAAGAAAAAAAGTTCAAGGTCATATTTAGCCCCCCCGCCCAGGGAGACATTGATGGACATGAGGCTGAGGATGCCCTTCAACTTGTAAAGGATGTGAAGAAATACTTAGAAACATCCCCTTTCCCTTTTGGAGAGACAAGAGTTAAGAAACTGACCGGTTTTGTCCCGCCTCTGTATCGACTCCGAAGCGGGAACTTCCGAGTCTACTATCGAATTCTTTTTAAGGAAGTTATAATTCTCGCTATTACCCATAAAAAAGAGCGCGAAAAGTTTTTAAAAAAGGCCCGTTAAGAACTAAGACCAAACACGCTAACTTAAAGGTTGTCAAATTGGTATTTTAAAATTGGCCCCTCCNNACTTCTGACTAAGAAGTATAGCACGAATCTACTATCGAGACATGATTCGAGAATCGAATATTTCCGATAGAATTCGTGCATGCTGGTTCAACATACGAGAATCAAACTGAAACATTTTCAGAAGTCTAAAAGCAGAGGATTGATAGCAGCTATTGAGCATTCATCAAATGGCATCTTCGCATCGTGGTTGGCTTACGGTATCTTGCCAATACAAGTTATCTGTCAATTTCATCTTCAAACCATAAGTTTTCAGAGGTTGAAAGAAGCCACAAAGATGTTGCAACCTCTTCTCACGTTGGAATAAAAAGTGCAATCTCATGATCTATCCAGTCCTTTCCTGGTGGCCAATACGATCTTCCCCGGATGTAAGGTTTTTTTGACATAGGCCCCGACTCCAAGTCCCTGAGCCTTCTTAACTCGATCCTTCTCCGAAAATCCGCTGACAGTGACCGCCTTCTGCTTCGGGACGTATCATTGCTTGAACCATGAATCCCAGCTTTTTCGACTCAACGCTGGAGGAGCTGGTTCGGCCTGCTATTTCCTCATCGTCTTCTCGATTTCCGTCCTTCGAGCCTGAAGCTCATCCAGTCTCTTTTTCAGGTCAACCATTTCCTTCTTGACCTTGTGCAGCTCTGCCTGGTTCTTGCTTCTCGACAAGCTGTCCGCACCAAGCTCCTCAACGATGTACTGCTCAAGCTGACTTCTCAAGACCCTAAGATACGGATTGCCCCATATCGCCCTGCCTCGGTATTCCAATTTGCCGGCTCGAATGCCCTTTACAATGAAATCCCGGCTCACTCCATATTCCTTTTGGGCCGTTACGTCGCTGAGGGTTGCCCCTTTGCGATTCCATTCTCCGTCTTCCGCCATATCTCATCCCTTCCACTGAAACGACCAAACTGAGCAGCTCGCAGCACAAAGTCATAATAGACAGACAGCAACGAACGACTGATAGAACACCCACTTTACAAAGCGGCACTGAACAAGTTCACCGAGCGATGAGAATCGTGCTCCTGCGCTTTGTTAGGTCGTCTTTTGTCTTTCGTAAAGTAGCTCCAAGTTGTTTCGGGCGAACTCATATTCTGGCGGTGCCAAACTGATCGACCGCTTGAGAACGGTTTCTGCCTCTTCGAGGAGGCCTGCTTCCAGAAGAGAGAACCCGAGATCGTTAAGATGACGGTAGTTGCTTGGTTCCAGTTCAACAGCTCTCCGTTCCTTGCGGATAGACTCCGCGATACTTCCGAGTTTGTAGAAGCAGTATCCCGATCCAATATAATAAAGAGCTTGGGTCGGATATGCTCTTTCGGCCGAAAGGTAGACCTTAAGCGCGTTCTTGAAGTCCTTGTGGTCCAGCAGAAAATTGCCCGCTTTGTCTATGATCTCCGCAAGATCTTCTTCATTTTCTGGTAGCTCGGTGAGTGTAAGAAACAGCTTCATTGCTTCTTTGACAAAGCCATGCTGGTATTCCAAGGAGCCCACGGTCAGGAGTGCAGGAGCGAAGTGTGGGTCGATGGCCAGAGCAAGGAATCCGGGAGGCCATTTGGGTTGCGGCAGTGTTTCGGCCCCTGATTTGAGAAGGGCTATACTGAAGAGGTCGGACGCCATGGATGAGTCGTATTCCCACTGCGCTGCCATCCTCCGTTTCTGCGGAGAGGCATGAACGTGCTTTATCCGCAATGACTTCAGGCCTGAATCACGAGTTATTGATACAGAGAAGGAGCAGTATCTTTTAGGTTTCTTCATAAAGATTTTGCCCTAACATTTAGACTTTGAAAGAGAAAAAGACAAACTGAGGAGGCTGCACGGAGTATGTCCGTTTACCAGAAGTTCACCCCTCCCTCTCTCCAGCGATTTGTTGAACCGGTTCATTTTAATCCGGTCTTAAATATGAAGCGCCAATGTCAAAGGCCTCTTCCGGGGTTCCAAACCAATCCCCTGAGTGAAAAACGGTAGGTTCGTACCGCTCATTACTATACGTGTAGAAAGCATAACTCCAGCGATCACCACCAAAATATCGCAGGCGACCTAAGTGAGTTGGAAAGGAAAGTAATCGTTCGACGTACTGCTCCTTTGTCTCTCCAGTGGCCTTGAGCAGGGACGGACTGGGTGGCTCCGGTTCAGTGAAAGCATCAATGTAACAAAAAGCACCCCGGAACCTAATCTCAAGCCGGATGTATTGACCTGCATAATTTGAAGCTGCATGACGTTCAATTCGCTGCCGAACCTCCGATTGCTTTGAAGGACTTATTTTCACTCCCCCTGTATGGGGATTAAAGACCCATGTTTTCATAACGACACCCTATATCATCGCAGTTCCAATGTCTAAAATGAACGGCAATTAACAGCCACCCGCCGGATTCCCTCAATGACTATTTTCTCATTCATTCCCCAATTCTTGGATATTGCTCTGGATTCGGATGACACCGTTAGCCCGCCCTCCTTGTGATCTCCTCAATCTCCCTTACTGGATAACCCAAAATTGTCCTGGTGTTCACATCCCTCGTAACCAGGACAAAAAGTATCGCCCTCAATGTAGTACTGGCCCTCCCATGCGATCTGGAACTTCTTGGGGGTCTCAAGAATACTGAAATCCTGCCTCTCCCCATCCCGCACAAGGCAAAGCGCCAGGTGATCTTCAGGGTCCAAAATCCAGGCGTCTCCGGTTTGCCCAGAGAAAAAGATCAACCCGTTAATCAGGACAACGCGGCTCTCATAGAGTTGCGCTCTTTTGATGATGTAATCAGCCTCCCTCTTCATGCTGATCTGTTCTCGGCTGAGCAATCTTTGCTTCCGTCGGCCCATGTTACCTTTTCTTCCCACAAACATTATCTCTCATGTCTATCATGTTGTCGTCATAAGCTATCTTGAATTTTTAGAAATGTCAATCTTAAGCGAAAGAGGGATCTACCACCCCTAAAAAGAGAGAGCGTCTTTTATAGGGAATGCGACAAAACGATCCCGGCCTCACCAAACATCAGGACATCGATTAGATTATAGGTTCGAAACATTGGATGGTACGATGAAGTTCAACAGTCACGACCACAGAAGGAAGACGACGGTCTCATTTTGTATGGCATCGGAGGATAAAAACCGAACATAGCTTGCCAAACGTACATATTGGAAACGAATGAAGAAATGCCTCTGTCTGATCTTCAAATCGTAGGCTTTTTAGAAACGTAAGGTCGATATGTGGTATAATTACCATGGATTTCGAAAGTGAACGACCCTAGAAAGGAAGAATAGAGATGCTCGGACGAAATGATCCATGTCATTGCGGGAGTGGAAAAAAGTACAAGAAATGCTGTTTGGCAGCGGATGAACAAAGGGCACGAGAAGGACGCTCTGCGCCGGTAGAGAGTCAATTCAAAGATTTACCGGATTATAAATTTTGGCACGAAAATGATTTCATTGAGGAATCATCAAGCGATTGGCAGTCAAACTCTGCGGATAGGGAAGATGTAAGTGATGAGGAAATTGACATATTCGCTGATGAGTTTGAAGACCATGAAGATCTTGACAAGGATGATGAAGGGGGGGCAAAACCATGCCCGGAGCTTTCCGAGCTTTTCGATGAACAGCAAACAATCGTGGAAAAATGGATAGATGATTTTCCGAATCACTACGAGAAAAAGAATCCCGACGATGCCATCGCCAGGATTCGCCAATTCATGAATGATCATCCTGACCTATTTCCCTATCTCTATCTGGAAGAGTCGACGCTTTTTGAGCTGGGATCCGAACTTGCAAGAAGAAAGCAGTGGTCAAAGTACATCGTTCTTCTCAAGGAAATTCGGCAAAAGCACCCGCAAATGTACCAACGTGGGTTCGAGTACTTCGACCAGGACCTGATTCTTGACGCGATAGTAACAGGCGATTCAGTACCATCCTATTTTGACTTCTTCAGGAACTTTCCGCACCATAGCTCTGACAAGGTTTTCGAAATCATTCACCTTCTCGCATGGACGAACAGAGAAAAGGAATTATTGAAATTCATCGAAATAACCTCGGGTGAGAAATGGTATTTACCCTACGAAATCTATGAAGAGTCAGAATTGTATTGGCCAATTTTCGTTGAACAGATACAGCGCATGGATTCGCCAGACGCGCCGGATTTGATTGCGGAACAGATCGCTGCATTATTCAAGCCTCGCACCAGAAAGGTATTCACCGATTCACATAAGCTAAACATTCGAGAAGGCATTGAATGGGCGAGGACGGCGCAGTCCGATTGGGATATCACTCAATGTAAAGATTTACGGGGAATCCATAATTTCTATCAAGCATTGGCGTGGCGTTTCTGTGCATTTCTCCACCGCACCAAAGGGATCGGCTGGATTAAATCTCGCTATCTTGCCAACCGGCTGCTCGATTACTGGACGGATATTCCCGAAAGGAAAAGACCAAAGAAGACATTCAGAGTGAATGAGGCTCATATCGACAGACATATTGCCGTTCGGTATAGGATGTTCTTTTGTGTTGACGGAGTGCGGGGAGCGGGATTGATCGAGGCGGTCTATCATCTTGCGGATTTTCTTGCCGCGCATGGGTACCAAGCCGAAGAGAGCACCGAAGAAATCCATGCTTTGTGCGGCAGACTTCATGCACGGCTTCTCAAGGCCGTTGAACCTACCGATGCGGCCCTCCAGTTAGCGCCGGAGTTTCCGCCGCAGTATTGAGTTGATTGAAATTTGGAGACCCCAAAGACAGCATCAGTGTAGCATAAGGTTTGGGAAGCTAAGTCGAGACCCTCGCAGGAAGGAAATTCACCTAAACTCTAAACCGAAGATATCTTGCCAATATTTACTCTTTGTCCAAACTGAAGATATCCAGTTGAAATATTCAACAGGAAGAAAAGAACGCATTTCGTTGAGTACAAAGGAAGAAAATCATTACACCACATTATATTCTTGAATCAGTTTGCCCTCTCGGAAGCGAGTCAGACTTAACGAAGTAATATCTAACGTATGGGCTTTCCCATCAAGGATTTCTTCAGCCAAAAGCAAACCACAAATCGGCCCATGCATCATGCCATGGCCGGAGAAGCCGTTGATGCAATAGAATCCATCCACTTCCGGCACCCTGCCTAAGATCGGATGCGCATCCGGAGATACTTCATAAAGGCCTGCCCACCGGCTGCTTATTCCCGCATTCTCAAGAAGTGGAATCCGTGCCATGACTTCGTCAAAGTGTTTGAGCTCCCACTCTCGATCCACCTCCTGATTAAAACTCGGAGGTTCATTCAGATTGGACATGCCTGTGAGAATGCCCGGTCCTTCTCGATGGAAGTAGAGATTTTTTGCAAAATCAACAACGAAAGGGAAATGGGGTGGGAGTTGAGAAATGGGTGTCGTCACAGCAATCTGCCTCCGAACGGGAACAACAGGGATGTCTAAACCAATCATGGCGCCAATTTGAGCAGCCCAGGGTCCGGCTGCATTCACGACAATGGGCGCCTTCATTTCACCCAGCGTTGTTTTCACACCATGGATACGTCCATTTTTCAAAAGAATGCTTTTAACTTCCACATCGGTCAAACACTTGGCTCCCAATCTTTTCGCCCCTGCTATGTAGCCCTGGACCACACTGTTGGGATCAACCAGCCCATCCTGAGGATTCCATGTGGCTCCTAAGACATCCTCAAGGGACATAAGGGGGAGACGGGAACGCACTTCGTCTCCGCTTAGCCACTCCGTCATGACTCCAAGGCGGTGCTGTAAGGTCAAACTGGCATGAAATGTCTTGACATCCTCCTCCCCGGTAATAAGAAAAAGATAACCACAACGCCGGAGGTCAATGGCCTGGCCCAGCTCTGCCTCAAAGCGATCCAACATCGGAAGACTGAGAAGTGAAAGAAGGATATTGATCTCGGTAGCGAACTGGTAACGAACACCACCGGCACATTTACCGGTAGCTTCCTGTCCGAAGAGCGGGTCGCGTTCAAGAAGGACCACCTTTTTGCATCCTTTCATGGCCAAATGATAGGCCGTACTGGCGCCCATCACCCCGCCGCCAATAATGACCACCTCAGCAATTTTTGGAAGGTCCATGGACACCCTAAAATCCTTTAAATTTTACACTTATCAAACTCAGCAGGGCAATCAAACCGAATATCATGATGATGACGCCCGAAATTTTATTGACCCACCAGAACTCCTGAAGATTGAACTTTTTCCCGAGTTTGCCCACCCCTCCGCTTAGAATGAGCCACCATAGGGCTGAGCCAATAAATACTCCGAGGACCAATACCCCTGCAGAGGAATAGTTTCTGCTCGCACTTCCCACACCCAGCCCGGCAAAGATCGCTGCAAAGGAGAGGATGGTGATTGGATTGGTGAGCGTCAAGAAAAATGTCGATACATAGTGACTGATGAGGCCATTTCCTTTCGTTGAAACGGCACCCTTGGAAGGCCCAGCTAAAAAGGTCTTAAGACCAAGATAACAAAGAAATACGCCCCCGATCAGGCGAAGCCAAACTTGTTGACTGATCAGGATATTTGAGATCAAGGTCAGTCCGAATCCAGCGATGGAACCATAGATCGCATCCGCCGTTGCGGCTCCTAATCCGGAGATGAAGCCAGAGGGGGTCCCTTCAGCCAGGGTGCGGCGAATGCAGAGAATACCAATAGGTCCGACAGGTGCGGCAATTGAAAAACCAATGATTATCCCACGTAGAAAAAAATTGATTTCCATCGATCTCTCGGTCTATTTTCATCTTCTATGATTCTCCGAGGTAGGCCTTCCGCACCATCTCGTTCTTCCACAAATTCTCTGCTGAATCGCTCAGCACGATCGAACCCGTCTGAAGCACATAGCCCCGACCGGAAACTTGCAAAGCCACACGCGCGTTCTGTTCAACCAGAAGGATGGTCGTACCACCATCGTGTAGTTCCCGAATGGTTTCAAAAATGTTATCAACAAGTACCGGAGCCAAGCCCATCGAAGGTTCATCCATTAAAAGAATGCGGGGACTGGACATCAAGGCTCGACCGGTCGCCAACATCTGCTGCTCCCCTCCGCTGAGCGTACCAGCCACCTGATTACGTCGCTCCTTTAGCCTGGGGAAGAGAGCAAAAACCCTTTCCATGTTTGCACTGATTCGCCCGCGGTCAGTAATGGCGAAAGCGCCCATCTCCAAATTCTCCATTACCGTCAGCCGGCCAAAGACACGGCGTCCCTCAGGAACCTGCACCACCCCTTTAGCCACAATCTCGTGTGGAGGGAAACGGGTAAGGTCCTCCTCTTCAAGGCGGATAGATCCCTCACGGGGCCGCAAGAGACCACTGGTCGCCCTGAGGGTAGTACTTTTCCCTGCGCCATTGGCTCCAATCAACGTAACGATCTCCCCTTTGTCAATATGAAGCGAGACACCTTTCAGGGCGTGAATGTTCCCGTAATAAGCATGGACGTTCTCAAGTTCAAGCAATGCCATAACAGAATCCCAAAAAAATCGGCATAGTGCAAAGCGCAGAGCGCATAGCGAAAGTTAAAATTTGTTCAGGTCTCTGGGTTTGTCGGGCTAACCCAAGAAACTCAATAAACTCAACAAACCGCGTAACCCTTTGTTTTTCCCTATATTCTATGCCCTTTGCTCCATGCGTATTTCAGCAGCACTCCCTCGACCCAGGTAGGCTTCAATGACCTTAGGGTTTTTCTGAATTTCTGCGGGAGTACCTTCAGCAATCTTTTTCCCGTAGTCTAATACAGTTACTGTTTCAGAGATCCCCATGACGACGCGCATCTGGTGCTCGATAAGAAGAATCGTAATATTCAATTCATCACGTAAGTGCCGAATAAAATCCATCATTTCTTGTGTTTCTCGTGGGTTCATACCAGCCGTCGGTTCATCGAGAAGCAACAGTTTGGGCCGAGATGCCAGAGCACGGGCAATTTCCAACCGCCGCTGGTCACCATAGGGAAGGTTCTTTGCCAAAAAATCACCCTTGCCGACTAAATTGACAAATCTGAGGAGATGCAGCGCTTCCTCCACAGCCATTTTCTCTTCTTGTCGGGTAGATGGCAACTCCAAAACAATACCAAAAAAGCCTGATTTCAAGTGACCGTGCAGGCCCACCAGAACGTTCTCGATGGCCGTGAGGTTGGGGAAGAGACGGATATTTTGATAAGTTCGCGCAATCCCAAGACGGACAATTTGATCGGGAAGCAGGCCAACGAGCGAGTGGCTGTTGAGGAGTATCTCTCCGGCTTCAGGCCGGTAGAATCCGGTGACACAGTTAAAGAAGGTCGTCTTGCCAGCACCGTTGGGCCCAATGATGCTGTGAATGCTGTTTTCTCGGATCTCCACGTCCAATTCATCTACAGCAATTAGCCCACCAAAACGTTTAGTCGTTTTGCGCGCAGTGAGAATAGCCATCATATTCTCCTACTGCGCAGAGGCAGGCGCTTTTTCTTCTGATGTTTCTTTGGTCGTCTCAACGAATTCCTCACCATGTAACTCTCGGCGCCTTATTTCCGATGGCCAGAGGCCTTCTGGCTTGACAAGCATCATGACCACCAGAGCGGCACCATAGACCAGAAGCCGGTACTCAGCAAACTCCCTCAACAGCTCAGGTAAACCAACCAGGGCAATGGATCCGACGATCACACCAGGAATGCTTCCCATCCCACCCACGATGATCAGGCAGACCACGTTGATCGAAATCATAATATTGAAACTATGCGGATAGACCGAGCCGAGTTTGCTCGCGAAGATGGCGCCGCTTATCGCGGAGAAGGCAGCCCCCGTTGCAAAAGCCAGCAACTTGGTTGCGACGAGATTGACTCCCAAGGCCTGAGCCACGTCTTCGTCTTCGCGGACGGCCATCCAGGCACGCCCCAACCGGGAATCCCTGAGACGCACCGAAACAAAAGCAACGAGGAAGCATCCTGCGAGAATAAGATAGTAAATCTGTTGAGGACCGGCAAATTCAAAGCCGAAGATGGATGCCTTAGGGATTTTACCGATACCCTGAGCTCCACCCAGCCATGGCCTTAGAAAGTCAGACAGAACGAGAATACGGATGATTTCGCCAAAACCAAGCGTTGCAATAGCGAGATAGTCGCCTCGCATTTTGAGGACCGGGATGCCCAGGAAAACTCCTGATATCACTCCCATAATAATCGCGACGGGGAGGGCTCCCCAGAACGACAGACTAAAGAAGCCCAACTCAGGGGAGGTCAATATGGCCATCGTGTAAGCACCAATGGCGAAGAACGCTACGTAGCCAAGGTCCAAGAGGCCAGCATAGCCGACGACGATATTCAACCCCAGGCCCAAAAGAACATAGAGGCCCACGATGGTCAATACTTCGCTCAGGAAGAGCCCGAGTACCTGGGGTAAAACAAGCAAAACAAAAAGAAGAATGAGCAGACTCGTCATCTTCAGTACCCGTTGGCTCTTGGAGGGGAGGCGCTGAAAACCCGTCCGAACATCGCCTCCCTTTCGGGCCCAGAAATAGATGATGGCCGCAATTAATATGAACAGCGATACGGCGCCGTGGATGGTCAATCCATTGGCGGTGTAGAGCCACTCATTGATGATCGCAAGAGGACCCCAGAGGGCGAAGGTGGGACGGAGCATATCTTGCAGCACACCAGCCCCTACAATACCAGTGACAGGGATGATCAACATCCGACGGATAAGTTTAGGTGATAGAAAGAATACACCTGCCAGAACACCACTCAGGGCTCCAGCACCAAGAAGCAGCAAAACGCCGACTTGTGCCCCTTGTTTAAAAGTGAGCAGTTCGTAAAGGACAGGCATGGCATTGACAAAGACTTTTCGGAGATTAATCAGACTCCCCACAATGACGAGAAGGGCCACCAAGCTCCCAACGACCAGTCCTGAGATGAAACTATTGACAAGAATCCACAGTGGCTCAGCCCGGGCCGTTCTTTTTGCCGCCAAATAGCCCATGAACACTGCAACCAGGAGCAACAGGGTATGGCCCATTGAAATGACATTGCTGATAATGTCCCTCTGGCTAAAGGCCACCACCATCCCAATCAGGGCCAAAAGAACCGCAGAAACCCCTCCGATCAGTCCAATTTTTATTCCTTGTTGCCAGATAGACCGAAGTTGTATCATTGCTTTCCTTCTCAACGAGAAAATCATTCTAACCCCCCCTTCAATAACGGGGGCCAGGGGGGATTTTAAGCTTTCTTCACCGCCAGACGTTCTCCAAGAATCCCTGTCGGCCTGAAGATCAGCACAAGCACCAGCATGGTAAAGGCAATCCCATCCTTCAACTGGTAAGGCGCTACAATGCCCAAGCCATCCAGAAATAGACTGGGTCCTATGGATTCGATGAGGCCGAGAAAAATGCCACCCAGCATGGCTCCAGGGATATTGCCGATACCGCCCAATACGGCTGCTGTAAAAGCCTTGATCCCCGGGATAAAACCCATGAAGAAGTGCACTTGCTTGAACATTAAAGCATAGAGGACACCGGCTGCTCCAGCCGCCATCCCACCAATAACGAAGGTGGTGGAAATCATTTTGTCAATGTTAATTCCCATCATCAAGGAGGCTTCTTTATCTTCGGAGACCGCACGGATCGCCTTCCCGACACGCGTGCGCTGAATAAAGGAATAGAGAGCAACCAACAGTAAGGCAGCGGCCACGATCACTATTAGATGAATCCTTAGAATTCGATATTCTCCGAAAATGATTTGACCTTCCATCATCTTCACGACTGGATAAGCCTGGAAACCGGAGCCATAAAGCCCCCGAAAGGTGTATTGAAGAAAGAAGGAAGCGCCAATGGCAGTGATGAGAGGAATTAAACGGGGTGCGGTTCTCAGGGGACGATAAGCAACCCGTTCCAGAAGAAAGGCAATCATCGACGAAGTCGCCATGGCGACAAGGAAAATGACAACCAAACAAAGGATGGGCTGACGATCCAAGAAACCGGATGAGTAAAAAGCAGCCGCAACATAATAAGCCGTGTAAGGGCCGCTCATGAAGATCTCGCCGTGGGCGAAATTGATCATCCGCAAGACTCCATAAACCAGCGTGTAACCCATCGCAATGAGGGCATAGACACTCCCCTGAGCCAAACCAAAGATGAGGAAATCAAACCAGTGGTAACTGCTGTATCGGCCTGCGGTTAATGTAGCTGTAGATCCCCAAATAATTACGGATAGAATAACTCCTCCGATTAACCACATCACAATATCTGTAGGAGTAATTCGTTCCCTCAATCGCCTTAGCAGTTGTGGCATAAGGACCTCCACCCCATAAGATCACTTCGCAGGTCGAATTCCGTCTTGTTCAACACTAAATTCAAACTCAAAATTATACATGAGCCGGGGGCGAATTCCGTCTCCGGCTCATGCCATCAGTTTAAAAGAATCCCTGCTTCCAAAGAGATCCGAGTTACTTCTTCTTTGCTGGAGCTTTCTTGGCTGGAGCTGCCTCGACATGAGGCTTCCAGACAGGTGTATCCGGCATCACCAAGTCCTTAATATTTTTAGCCGCCGTCTTATAGACACCAATCTTCGGGTCAGCACAGTCTCCATATTGGTCGCATGTGATGGTTCCGGTCAAGCCCTTGAAACCTTTTGTAGCCATAATAGCGTCCCTCAGCTTTCCACGATCAATCGTAAGGGAACCGTCGGCGGCTTTCACAGCCACCTTTTCGATGGCGGCGAAGACAATCATCGCGGCATCATAGGCGTGAGCATGAAAAGGGGCTATCGGTGCTTCGCCATACTTTTTCTTATGCTTTTCCAAGAAGCTTTTATAACCACCGGCAAAGGCTGAGAAGTCTGGGCTCGAGTGATACATACCTACCGCTGCCTCGCCTGCAGCTTTGTAGAAGTCTGGAGAGAAGATACCGTCAGCGCCCATAAGCCCGATTTTCTCCAACCCCTTGACCTCCTTCACCTGGCGTGTGATGTGTCCACCTGCTGCAATAAAGATTGGGTAATAAATGAATTCGGGTTTTCCCGTGGCGATCTTAGTTAACATCGGGCGCATATCTGTATCGGAAGGGGACACAGCCTCCTGAGAAGTGATGGTTCCACCCAGTTTCTTGAATGTTTCGGCAAAGACTGCCTGAAGCTGTTCGGCATAGACGCTTCCGTCATGGACGGTTGCAGCCCTCTTGACCTTCAGTTGCTTCCAAACAAAATCCGCCGCTACTGCTCCCTGAACCTTATCGTTATGGCATGTGCGCGCATAACCATCATATTCTGCCCCGCGTTTCGGATCTGTTAGATCGGGTGCAGTATTCGAAGGAGAAACCGTTGTAATGCCAGCTTTCCAAAGAATCGGCACACCTGGTTTGGCCTCGCTGGAACAGTTCGACCCAATCGCTGCCACAATGGTCGGGTCGGCAGCGAGTCTCGTTGCAGCAGTCTGGCCACCTTCGGCGTTGCAGCCTGTGTCTTGAAATGTCAGTTTGATGGAATGGCCGAGGAGTTTGCCGCCCTTGTCAGCAGCAGCGATCTCAACACCTCGTTGGGTATCTGTACCCAACGAGGCATTTTCCCCTGCAATGACCATCCAACTGGCGATGTGAATGGGTTCCCCAGGTTTGATCTTCACGACGCCTGCTTTCCCTTCATACTTGACTTGTGCTGAAGCAGCAACCACAGTTAGGCATGCTGCCACACTAAATACAACGAAAAAAATAAGAACGCGTTTCATAGTTTCCTCCTTTCAAAGTTAAATATTCTAAAGGTTCATAAGTCGAGAATTGGCGCCTATCCTTAAATTAGGCTTATCACCCCCTTATTAGAAGACGTCTCAAAACCATTAATAAAAGATCCCTTTGATATTTCACTTAGAAACCGGTTAGGCCAGTAATATTATTATTAGATTTAGCTATTTGTCAAGTAATATGATTAGGACCGTAATATGATTAGGACCATCATTCGTAATCGTCATCCTGAACTCGTTTCAGGATCTATGGATTATCAAAAATGAGAGATGCTGAAAAAATTTCAGCATGACAAGGATATGACTAAGGTTTCCAATTTTGATGACAAATTATGATTAGGAGCCAAGGACATAGCTTTAATCATCAGGGGCAAGTCGTAAGATGTAACTCCTTGCTTTACGGCTTGATATATTTTTTTACAGCCTCCAGTCCCCTCCAGAGATGGGCTTCCTCATGTGGTTCGATCGTGTAAAGAGGTTTGATGTTCAATTGGAAAAGGAGGGCAAATAATTGGTTGAAATCGAATCCTCCTTCCCCCATCGGGAGATGTTCATCCATCTCTTTGTGATTGTCATGGAGGTGAACCTCACCGAGAAATCCTCCCAGCGCTTCTATCCACATGGAAAGAGGGGCTTTGCCAAAGACATGATGGTGTCCTGTGTCGAAGCAGAATCGAAAATAGGGCGAATGAATCTCTTCTAAAAGATTTTTGATGGAATCGGGAGTTTCTTCAAAAACATTTTCGATCGCAAGGGTCAATCCCATCTCTTTTGCTTTCTTGACCACCGGTCTCCAGGTTTGGAGACTGCTCTCAAGCCAGAGCTTGACATTTCCGTCAAATTTCCATTTTTCGTAACCCGGATGAAAGATGATCATCTTCGGTTTGAAGAAAGATGCCAATTCAATTGTTTTTAAGAATCGGTCAAGGGTCACCTCCTTGACCTTTCGATCCACTCCACCGGGACTTAAATCCATGAACGGACCGTGAATCGTCATTTCCAAATGATTTTTCTGGAGAATTTCAGCCAAATGCCGGGCGTCTCTCTCCTCGCAAGTATCCAGATCCTCCCCACTGAAATAAATTTCAGGGTTAATTCGGTTTGTAATGGCAAAATCGATTCGGTGAAGAAGCATGGAATAAGGCACATTAGTGTGGATGACGGTCATGGTGGGTTTCTCCGGCTTCT
>DCUS01000162.1 GCA_002327885.1 Syntrophaceae bacterium UBA2208 | reverse complement strand
AAGAAGTCTTCATCATGGTCAATCCTCTTTTTCATCAAATGGGCCAAGGGGTTATTCTGGGAATGGTTTTGACCAAGGGGAATACGGCGGTCTTAATGCCCCTCCCCCAGGTGGATGCCATATTAGAAGCTATACAGAGAAATAAAGGGACCCTCTTTCTGGGCGCCCCCACCCTTTACCGTATGATTTTAGAAAATGATCGAGTAGGTTTTTATGATTTATCCTCACTCAAGTATTGCTGGAGTGGAGGGGATGTCCTTCCCCTCGAGGTTTTTAATCGCTGGAAGAAACAGTTCGGTGTGCCGATCTATCAGGTCTTCGGTTCTACAGAAGTCGGTTTTGTGGCCATGAGCCCGTTGGATAAGGAACCCGTCCCTGGAAGTTTAGGCCTTCCATTGCCCTCGAGGGAGATAAGGATCGTCAATCCGGAGAATCTCGAAACGGTCCCCCCTGATTCACCTGGTGAGTTATTGGTCACTTCCGAATATATCCCCAAAAGTTACTGGAATAAGCCCGAAGAAACAGCCACTTCATATGTAGAGATCGACGGAAAAGTTTGGTACCGCATGAAGGATTTTGTTCAAAGGGATCAGGACGGGCAACTCTATTATATGGACCGAAGTGCGGACGTTATCAAATATAAAGGATACAGAATCTCTTGCTCCGAGATCGAAGCAATCTTGCAGGATCACCCTGCTGTCATAGGGGCCTGTGTCGTAGGTGTTCCTGACCCCAAGGTAGGAGAACGGATCAAGGCCATGGTGGTGTTGAAACAGGATGCCAGAGGCGTGGGGGGAACAGAATTGATGAAATGGTGCCGGGATCGATTAGCCTCTTATAAGGTTCCGAGCTATATTGAATTCAGAGATATGCTTCCTAAGTCAAAAGTCGGAAAATTACTGCGACGTGAAATCAGAGAAGAAGAACGCCGCCGCATCGCCAAAGGCGAACGCACCATCCAAGTGTAATTTACAACAAACTATCCTGCTTTCTCCAATAATAGATGAAACGATAGGAGAGAAAACTTTGGATATCAAGTTATGCAAACGAATCATTGAAAACGTTTCTCTTGTGATTGTGGGAAAACAACCCTCCATTGAACTCCTTTTAGTGGCCCTGCTGGCGGATGGTCACGTATTGATCGATGACATTCCGGGGTTGGGGAAAACCCTCCTCGCTAAGTCTTTAGCTAAAACGATGGGCGGCTCTTTTAGAAGGGTGCAGTTTACTCCGGATCTTCTCCCCGCGGACATCACAGGGTTCAATGTTTACAATCAGCAGATAGGGCAGTTTACCTTCCAGTCCGGTCCGGTAATGACCCACGTCCTTTTGGCCGATGAGATTAACCGTACGATTCCCCGAACCCAGTCCAGTCTCCTCGAAAGCATGGAAGAACGCCAGGTCACCGTGGATGGCAAGACTTATCCCCTGCCCCATCCTTTCTTTGTCATGGCCACCCAGAATCCCATTGAACTGGAGGGAACCTTCCCTCTGCCGGAAGCACAGCTTGATCGGTTTCTTCTGAGAATCCGTTTGGGGTATCCCCACAAAGACGAGGAGATCGCCATTCTTGAACGGTTTCAAGAAAAGGACCCTCTATCTGGACTCGAGGCTGTGGTCACCCCCGGACAGATTGCTGATCTACAGCAAGTCCGAAAAGGAATCTATGTTTCTCGCCCTGTTCGCGAATACATCACGGATGTGGTAAGGGCCACCCGTAGCAGCGCCGCCTTGCGGTTGGGGGCAAGCCCCCGTGGCTCCCTCGGTTTGATGCGCGCCGGCCAGGCCCTGGCCGTGCTGCACGAGAGAGAATATGTATTGCCCGATGACATCAAATTCTTAGCTGTGCCAGTCCTTGCACACCGATTAATTCTTAAAGAAGAGGAACGGTTGCGCGGACGAACCCCTGAGCATTTTCTGGAGGAGATTCTGAATCAGATCCCCGTGCCTGCGCCCAATGCATAAAGGAATAAGGATGGAAACATCGGATCGCCCAGTTCCCTCGCTTTTCATGGTTCCACTGACTTTGTTTTTTGTAGGAGTGCTTCTTTTTATAGCTTTGTTCTATGGTCACCGAGATTTGACTATTCTGACCCTTCTGGTGTTGGGGTTGGCCACCGGGTCCAAGCTATGGTCCAGAATAAGCCTCTCCGGAATAAGATATCAATTAATGATCGACAAACAGAGGGTCTTTCCGGGAGAGAGATTGACTTTAAAGATAGGAGTGGAGAATAGTAAGTTTCTTCCGGTCTGGTTTCGGGTCAAACTTCATGTAGACAACAGTTTGCTTCTCCCCTCTGATGAAGCTCCCTTAATAAAAGAAGGCAGCCTGTTATGGTATCAAAGGGCTCGTTTCGAGTGGGGATTAACTGCTCAACGAAGAGGGGTCCATCAAATTGAACCTTTCCAGATCGAGACAGGAGACCTTTTTGCTTTCTTCTCCAAGGGCAAGAAGAGCGAAACGTTTCACCCTGTCATCGTCTACCCTCGGCTCATCCCGCTAAAATTATTTCCTCTGCCAAGACGCGATTTCTTCGGTGTCCCGGGGGCTCAGAGCCCTGTCCAAGACCCAATCTATATCCTTGGCACCCGGGACTATCAACAGGGACAGCCCGCCAAAACCATTCACTGGAAGGCAAGTGCGCGGCACAGCCGGTTGCAGGGAAAGATTTTTGAGCCCTCGGAACAGGAAAAGGTCCTGCTTGTCGTTGAAGTGGATCAATTTACAAAGGCTAACGCAGAAAAGGAATTCGAACATGCCCTTGAGGCGGTGGCATCCATGGCGGTCCGGTTGACGGAGCAGGGACATGCAGTTGGGCTAACGACGAATGGCCTCATCACCGGCGAAGGCCCCGGAATGGTCCCTGTCGCCAAAAATCAGCAACAGCTCCCTGCCATTCTCGAGATTCTGGCCAGACTCCAGATGGAATCCAGAGAGGATCTCCTAAAAACAATGCAACACGGATTAAATCTACCCTGGGGATTGAGCTGTGTCTTATTTTTATTCCAGGATGATGAATCCACATCTTCTATAAGGAAATATTTTGAACATCGCAGGATCCCTGTCACGTTCTTCGTGTGTCAACCTCGTCCTCCATCACGGGGCTTGGAACCAAAAATTCGATCTATGGTCCGTGGCCTGGAGGACATCGCCTCGCCTTTTCATTGAACTGGGACGGGCATGAAGCAGAAATGAATAAGAAAAGAGAATTTCTTTTATTCATCGTCAGTGGAGGCATGGAGTTCTGCTGGCTCTATGCCTGGGCCACCTTTCTCATGACTTCCCTTTTCCACCAACCCTTTCCTTTTAGGGGAGCCATCAGTGCCTTCGTCATCGCATCGGCGATCACTCTTCTTGCCAAAGGAAGGGGCTGGAGGATTATCCATATTTTTGGTCTTCAGGGTATTAATTTTATAACTGTTGCTCTGGGAATCATTTACCTCTTTTATTTTCCCTCGCATCCGTTTTTCACCCATACCTGGCTTATAGAATTTTACAACAGCCTGAAAAGCCCCCTGGAGTGGCTCATTCTTATTTTCCTCCTCTTCTGGACCCTTCTGTTCTGGATCGGAGGTGTGGCACTGGCCAGAAGGCCCATGGGTTGCCCGACCCTCTGTACTCGCTTTGACTGGGGCCTCTCCGCCTTCTTTGTTCTCTTTCTGATAAAATTCCTGCTCCTGGTAAAAGGGGGAATCGAGATTGACGCCCCGTTGTCCTCTCTCCTGCTCTTTCCCTTTTTCGTATTGGGTTTGCTCTCAATCGGTCTGGCCCGGAATCAGGGCGCCACTACCAAAGACTTTTTGCCTGGCTATCAAGCCATTGGAGTGATATTAAGTTTCATTTTCATGGTCTTTCTTTGGGGAACAGGCATCGTGTTATTCTTTCTGCCCCACCTGACCCTTGTTTCCAAGGTCGGTGCCAACCTCCTCAAAACAGCGGCTAAACCTGTTGGCCTTGTCCTCGTGAGTATTCTCCGTTTTCTCTTCTTTCGTAATGCCATTCAGATGGAAACGCCACCTTCATCAAAAAATGGAAGCATGGAAAGTCTCGTAAATTCAGTCTCTCAGGTGGAGGGAAGCTGGTGGTCGGATCTTTTAGAAAAGATCCTAACCTGGGGACTCTGGGGGCTATCTGGACTGGCAGCGCTTGCCATATCCGTTTTGACGATATACTTTTTATTCCGCTGGCTCTTTTCAAGGACCTCTGTCAGTCCTAAAAGAGAGCCCCTGTGGGATCTCTTGTCATCATGGGCTAATAAATGGAAGGGATCCCTTTCTTCCTTTTTGAATAGGCTCCTTCATGGCAGGAAAAATAACCGGGGGGTATCACAACTTTACAGTGCCCTTCTGAACTGGGGGCACCGCAGCGGTCTCTCTCATTTTCAGAGCGAAACTCCTGCCGAGTACGGTTTTCGTCTAAAACATCAGTTCCCCGCATTAGAAAAAGAGTTCGATAGGATCATCGATGCCTTTCATCAGGAGGTTTACGGAGGAAAGGTTCTTGCCCAAGAACAAAGGGCTACGGTTCAGCTTGCCTGG
>DCUS01000068.1 GCA_002327885.1 Syntrophaceae bacterium UBA2208 | reverse complement strand
ATTGACATTGCATCTTTATTTACAAAACTTATTTTTATGGGTATAATTTGAAAAAATTAAGAGGAGGCTTCCGCAATGGTATGGAAACCCAGTGAAAAAGAAGAAGAATATTTTGCAAGAATGGAGTTTGAGAAAAAGAAAAAAGAGGAGGAAGAAAAACAGAAGAGACTCGAAGAGTCGGAAAGGAGAAAGTTGAAAGAGCTTCATCGCATGAAGTGCCCAAAATGCGGCATGAAATTGATCGAAATTGATTATAAAGAGATTAAAGTAGATAAGTGTTCAGGGTGTGAAGGAGTATGGTTAGACGCCGGAGAGTTAGAAACCGTATCGAAACTCGAAAAGTCAGGTCTCGATAAATTGTTCAGCGTTTTTACGAAATAAAGCCGTTGCAACACCGTCTTTTCCGGGTAAGGGAGCTTTTTCCGGTTCCTCAGTAGGGCTGAGAAAAGTAAGAATCAAAAATATCCGTCAGAATTTGGTTGATCATGGCTTCCACCCTTTCAGGAGTGGATCTGGCAACGGTTATCTCCTTTTCCACCTCCACATTTCGTATAAAAACCTTAGCTTCCTTCCTCACCCCTAAATGGATGACCAATTGAACGGCCGCCTTCACAGTACTCTTGAAGGGGGAGGACTTCCCCTCCGTCCAGAATTTCTTGATCTCGATCATCAGAACAGAATCGGTCTCGATCTGCCTCAGAGATTCGGGTTTTCCATCCCAATTAGAAATAAGAGTGGTTTTCACACCATTTCGAAAAAGAGCCTCTGAAAGA
Source organism: Syntrophaceae bacterium UBA2208 (assembly GCA_002327885.1). GTDB lineage: Bacteria > Desulfobacterota > BSN033 > BSN033 > UBA1163 > UBA1163. Next base: position 15,950 of record DCUS01000068.1, on the reverse strand, counting down.
GACTCCCGGATTGCCTTTTCCAAAGGAAAGGGATGACTCTTGAAATAATTGGAATCTCCTTGGAGATTGGTGTGAAGACCGATATATAATGTGTCCGTTCTTTCGTCCTTAAAAGGAACCATCGCAAGGGTTGAGCCAACCTTCTGTTGAAGGGATGAAAACTCCTTCACGGGCTGATACCGAAGCGAGAGAGAATGTGTTCCTGCCTTCGCACAGCCCATTACAAAAAAACCCAGCCAAATGATCAATAACCAACGATTTGATTTCATGGGTTACCCTCCTCTTCCGAAATCATCTTATCACATTTCTAAAATATTTTCTTCCCATCCATCCATACCGATTTAACTATCAGTTCATCCTGATATTCAAACAGGACTAAATCGGCAGGTTGTCCTGGAAGTATTTCTCCTCCCGAATCCGGGAAAAGGGTTTGAGCATTTTTTGCCGCCATTTGAATTGCCGAAGCGAGATCAATCTTCGCAAACCGAATGACATTGGTAATGGCGCGATCCATCGATAGGGCGGAACCGGCCAGACGAGAATTTTCAACTAATCGAGCTGTCCGATCCGAACTGACCTCGACCTCTAACTCTCCCAACGTATATCTTCCGGGGGAGGCTCCTGCCCCCGCCATGCTATCGGTGATAAGAATGATATGGTCCGTTCCCTTTGTTTGAATATAATTCTTCACTGCCTCCGGGGATAAATGAACTCCATCCACAATGATACTGACCATTAATAGATCCATCGCCAACTGTTTCCGGATGAGGTTCTGATATCGGGAAGAAATACCCGAAGGAGCGTTCCCCAAGTGACTCGAGAGACGGGCGCCAACCTCCACTGCCTTTTCAATAAAGTCTTCAGAGGCACCGGTGTGTCCGATTCCAATCACCATTCCATGTGCCACTGCTTTTTTGATGAAGGGAATCGCTCCTTCGACTTCCGGGGCTAAAGTCACACACTTGATCAATCCTTGGCATGCTTCCTGAAACGTTTCCAATTCTTCCCACCTCGGAAGCCGGACAAATTCGCGAGGATGAACCCCACGGGGTCCATCCTCAGATGAAATATAGGGCCCTTCAAGATGGAGCCCGATACACATCTTTCGGAGAAAAGGGTCATTCCTTAGCCCTTCCGCAATGATTTTTAGTTGGTGAACCATCCTCTCGTGAGAGGAAGTGATGAGAGTGGGGAAAAAGTGTATGACGCCTGTGGAAGCTAATGAACGCCCCGCATGGTGAATTCCTTCCGGAGTAAGAAGAGGACTATTGAAATCCACACCGGCAAACCCGTTCACCTGAGGGTCAAAAAAACCTGAACAGATGTAAAATTCCATCCCGCCGAAGTCGCAGGATGAACCCTTTTGACAAGGATCAATCCGGATGATCTTCCCATTCTCAACAATGATATTTACTGGAGGTTGTGTTTCTGATATTTTCCCCTGAAGGATCATGATAATTTCCAAATAAAAGGATATAGAATCCCGAATGTTTTTAAAAGATTTTCCTTCACTTCATTTATAGACAATTACCTTAAAATATAGTAAAAAATAAGAAAAGATCTAAGGAATTTTTCTTTTAGGGAGTACGGATAATCGGAGATTAAAAATCCGTAAATAAACAATATTTAAAGGAGGTCAAATGAAGTTCCCTCAATATAGACCGAGAAGATTAAGAAAAGATGAGACTTTTCGAAGGATGGTCCGAGAAACTCACCTCATGCCGGATCACCTGATCCTGCCTCTTTTTGTTCGCCCCGGGAAAGGAGTGAAACAACCCATCTCATCCATGCCTGGACACTTTCAATTATCTATTGACCTCCTGGTCAAGGAGGTCAAGGACGCAAAATCTCTGGGGATCCCGGGAGTCATCCTTTTTGGTATTCCGGAAAAGAAAGACGAACTGGGATCAGAGGCCTACGCCGAGGATGGAATCATCCAGAAAGCGATAAGGCGAATCAAAGAGAAGGTGGAAGGCATCCTGGTGATCACCGATGTCTGCCTCTGTGAATATACCAGTCATGGGCACTGCGGTGTCGTGGAGGGAGGAAGGATTTTGAATGACGAAACCCTTGATCTTCTCGCCCGTCAGGCCCTCTCACACGCCAGGGCAGGAGTGGATATCGTTGCGCCGTCGGATATGATGGATGGAAGGGTGGGGACCATCCGTAAGATTCTTGATGAAAATCAGTTTGAAGACATTCCTATCATGGCCTATTCCGCAAAATATGCCTCCAGTTTTTACGGGCCCTTCCGGGTTGCCGCAGAATCAAAACCCCAGTTCGGTGACCGAAAATCCTACCAGATGGACCCCTCCAATGGGGATGAGGCATTGAGAGAAGTTCAGCTTGACCTTGAGGAGGGTGCGGATATTGTCATGGTCAAACCTGCCCTTCCCTATTTAGATATCATCTATCGGGTGAAGCAAACCTTTAACATCCCCGTGGCGGCTTACAATGTCAGTGGTGAATTTGCTTTGGTTAAGGCGGCCTCCCAACTCGGCTGGGTGGATGGGGAACAGGTGATGATGGAATCCCTGATCTCCATTAAAAGGGCGGGGGCTGATCTAATCCTTACCTACTTTGCCAAGGAAGCGGCTAAAAAATTAATTAAAAGTTGAGAATGATGAGTTATGAATGATGAGACAAGAGCGAAGAGCCACGGTTCAACGAACAAGGCTCAAGCTTCAAGCCTGACGCCTTCCGCCTCACAAGTCACCACTCCTCCACTGAGGATGATTGCCTGGGAATTGACCCGAAGCTGCAACCTTTCCTGCGTTCACTGTCGTGCTTCCGCAGAATATGGGCCATACGAAGGAGAACTGGCAACGCAGGAAGTTTTCAGGGTGATGGATGAAATTGCTTCCTTCAGCAAACCCGTCATCATCCTGACAGGTGGAGAGCCTTTGCTTCGACCGGATATTTTCGAACTGGCCTCCTATGGAACAGCAACAGGGTTCCGAATGGTGATGGCGACAAACGGGACATTACTCAATGAAGAAATCGTCCAAAAAATGAAGACATCGGGAATCCAGCGGATCAGTATTAGCATCGATGGCCCCACGCCGGAAACCCATGATGCCTTTCGAAAAGTGAAGGGCTCTTTTGAGGGCTCCCTTCGGGGAATCGAAATGGCAAAGCGAGAGGGTCTCGAATTTCAGATCAATACCACCATTACACGGCTCAATCTTCAACAAATCCCGGCGATCCTCCGTCTGGCAGTGGATCTGGGGGCAGCTGCCCTTCATATCTTTCTTTTGGTTCCAACAGGAAGGGGAAAAGAGTTAAAAGATCAGGAGATATCCGCTCAGGATTATGAAAAAACCCTCCACTGGTTTTACGAACAGACCGATCAAGTTCCTCTCCAACTCAAAGCCACCTGTGCCCCCCACTACTATCGCATTCTACGACAGCGGGCGAAAAAAGAAGGAAAGAAAGTGACTCCTAAAACACAGGGGTTGGATGCCATGACCCGTGGATGCCTGGGGGGAATATCCTTTTGTTTCATCTCTCATGTCGGTCAGGTCCAGCCCTGTGGCTATTTAGAGTTGAATTGTGGAAATGTCAGGGAAAAACATTTCAGGGAGATCTGGATGAGATCTGACATCTTCCAAAATCTTCGCAATACCGATGGTTATCAGGGAAAATGCGGACGATGTGAATTCAGGAAAGTCTGCGGGGGGTGTCGGGCGCGAGCCTATGAACTTTCCGGAGAGTACATGGCTGAAGAACCCTATTGCGTGTATGAACCACTTTCAACAAGTGGGAACTGCGCAGACGATTCCTCTCCATGACGAGTCAAAGATATTCGATTCAATCTTTATCATCCGTTGAATTTGCTGAGAGGTTCATCCGCTGGGCATGAAGATATTTTCTAAACCCTTTTTCCATTTTCGAGTCAGCCTCACCTTCAAATTCATCATCGCCATGTTTTTTTTGGTCTTGATGAGTGCGATGGCATTTGGATATTTCTCCGTCGCAAGGGAGATGACTCTCTTTCGAGATCATTGGGAGATATATGGAAGATCCATGGCCGATTCTTACAGCCTCCTCATTGAGCATGGACTGGGTCACTCTGATCCTTCCTTTCTCCAAAGGGTCGCCGATAGAATCCTCGATAATGAAGATGTCGTGTTGTGTTCGTTCTTTGATCATTCTGGAGAGAGGTTGATCCATACGGTGAAGAGAGGAGGGATTCTCGATCTTCAACGGATCTATCGGGTTGATCAAAAAGTTTATTCCAAAGAGGGTCGGATGATCGGAACCCTCCAAATCGGCCTTTCTCTCCTGAAAACGGATGGTCAGATGAGTGGACTGAAAAGGGATATCCTCCTGGTCACGTTAGGGGTGATTGGGATAGGGATTTTGTTCACCCTCATCCTCACCCGGATTCTCCTCCGGCCAATCGAAAAATTGGCGGCGGCCACCGAGAGAGTGGCGAAAGGAGAATTGACGCAGACCGTTGATATCCGCTCCAAGGATGAAATCGGAGACCTGGCCAGAGATTTTAATCAAATGACCCTCCAGTTGAGAGAATCCAGAATGAATCTCGAGAAAAAAGTGGAGGAACGGACCCGTCAGATGGAAGAGAACATTTCCGAACTGAACCGGACGAGGACCTCCACCCTCAAGATGCTTGAGGAGCTTCAGGCTGCCAAAAAAGAACTGGAAAACGTCAACCGTGAGTTAAAGAAAACGGATGAGACTAAAATGAAATTCATCGGGATTGCCTCCCATGAATTGAAAACACCTCTCACCGCAGTGAAGGCCAATATTGATTTTATCCTTTCCGAAAAAGAGGGAAAACTCCCCGAGTACCTCAAAACCTATCTTCTCACCATCCAGCGGAACACGAATCGCATCCAGATGAGAATGGACCAGATGTTAGATTTGAGCCGGATTAAGTCCGACCGTCTCCTCTTCAACCGAGAACCCATCCGCCTGTCCGAGTTCATCGGAGGGTATATCAATGAGGTGACCCCTGTGGATAAAACCCTTTCGGTTCAAATGGACATTCCGCAAGACCTTCAATTGTATGCCGATAAAAATGCGCTTCACGATATTTTTATCAACCTCCTTTCCAATGCTTTCAAATTTACAAATGATGGAGGCCTGATTTCAATCAGGGTCAGGCAGAATGGTCCATCGGTTCTTTTCGAAATTAGAGACACCGGGATGGGCATTCCACAAGATAAACTTCAGATGATCTTTGATGAATTTTACCAAGTCGAGGGCGGGAAATATGGGGGGGCAGGTTTGGGCCTTGCCATTGCCAAAAGATTGATTGAAGAACATGGTGGAAATATCTGGGCCACTTCTGAATTGGGAAAGGGTTCTGCCTTCTATTTTACCCTCCCTCTATCTTTGGAGAATGAAGATGGAAGAGTCAACCGTTCTTAGAGCAGTCAAGGGGAAGGTCCTCATCATTGATGATGCGCCGGACACCCTCGAGATCATCCAGAAACTTCTCCATTATGAGGGATACGATGTCACGATTGCCTCAAGCGGCGAAGAAGGGGTAAAAAAGGCGGAACAGGAAAAGCCCGATGTGGTCTTAATGGATATCAATCTTCCAGGAATCAGCGGCACAGAAGCCCTGAGGAGAATCCGAACGATGAATCCAATCCAATGCGTCATCATGCTAACCGCCTTTGCGACCGTGGACAATGCCATCCAATCCCTGAAAGAAGGCGCTTCTGATTTCGTCAAAAAACCTTTCGAAAATGAATACTTGATTCACATTGTCAACCAGGGTCTGGAAAAATACAAAACCCTGATGGAGAAAAAAAAATTAGAGGAGGAGGTCGAAAGGCTTTCCATTACCGATGATCTCACCGGTCTTTTTAACCACCGCCATTTCTTTAAGACCCTGGAAGCTGAGTTGACTCGTCTGAAACGTCAAAAGACCTCTCTTTCTCTTTTGATGTTCGACCTTGACAATTTCAAAAGATATAATGACCTCAATGGCCATTTGGAAGGGGATAAGGTTTTAAAAAGAATCGGTGAAATTGTCAGAAATTCTATTCGATTTAATGTGGATTCTGGCTACCGTTACGGAGGAGATGAATTTTCTGTCCTTCTCATCGGCGCCTTTTTGGATCAAGCCCTGGTCATTGCGGAACGCATTCGGACCTCCATCGAACAGACTGAATTTCAAAACATCACGGTCAGCATTGGATTATCCGAGTACCGAGACACCTATGATCTGGAGAGGTTCGTCAAATCCGCTGATGATGCGATGTATATGGCGAAGCATTCGGGTGGAAATCAAATTTATACGAATATCCCCTGACTTCATATAAAGTTCAAATGTCAAAATCCACATGCCAGATGAAGGTCAAATTTCAAAATCTAAAACAATTTGATATTTGGGCTTTGGATTTGATTTGAACTTTGTCATTTGATATTTTCATGAATTATAATTCCAATGGTTCTATAATTGGTCACTATGAATGATCGCCTAAAACTTTTTTTAATCGACGGTTCTTCCTATATCTTCCGCGCCTTTTATGCCATCGGTCATCTCTCCAATTCCAGAGGCCTTCCCACCAATGCCATCTTTGGCTTTACACGGATGCTTCTCAAAGTGCTCAAGGAGCACCATCCTGACTACCTCGCTGTCATATTCGACTCCAAGGCGCCTACCTTCCGGAGCGAGATCTATAAAGAGTATAAGGCCAACCGACCCTCCATGCCAGAGGGACTTGTCCCTCAGATTCCTTACATCAAGAAAATCACCCAGGGATACCGCATTGCCATCTTAGAGATGGATGGATATGAGGCGGATGATCTCATTGGAACGGTGGCCAAAAAAGCGGAGTCGGAGGTGGATGTCGTCATCATCACGGGGGATAAAGACATCCTTCAACTGGTCAATGATCGGATTCAGGTTTATGATACCATGAAGGAGAAAAAGTTTGGAGTGGAAGAGGTCGTTCAGCGTTTCGGCGTTCATCCCGAAAAGGTTGTAGAAGTGATGGGGTTGGCCGGAGATTCGATTGATAACATTCCGGGGGTCCCCGGGATTGGAGAGAAGACGGCCATTCAATTGATCAAGACTTATGGTTCGGTCGAAAATCTTCTGGCGCATGTGGAGGAAATTCCTCAAAAGAGATTGAAAGAGAATTTAAAGACCCATGGAGATTTAGCTCGTCTCAGCCGGCAGTTGGCAACGATTCATACAGAAATCCCCCTCCTTTGCCAGCTGAAAGATTTTTCCCTCCCCCCCCCCGATTTAAAAAACCTTAAGGAACTCTTTAAAGAATTGGAGTTCAACAAACTTCTGACAGAGCTCCTCGAAGAGAAGGAAACTTCTCCGACAGTCACAGACTATCGCTTGATCACCGTCAAAAATGAATTTCTTATTTTAATCGAAAACTTGAAAAAGGCAGCCCTTTTCTCAATCGATCTGGAAACCACCTCACCCTACCCGATGTGGGCTGATCTTGTGGGAATCAGTCTGTCTTACGCTCCATATCAAGCCTCTTATATTCCCTTGGGACACCGGCAAACAGAGACGAATAATCAACTCCCCCTTCCCTGGGTCATCGGTCAGTTAAAACCTATATTGGAAGATAGCGAAGTCAAGAAGGTGGGCCAGAACGTCAAATACGATTGGACTGTTCTAAAACGATACGGGATTTCCATGCAGGGGATACTTGGAGATACGATGATCGCCTCCTACCTCCTCAACCCCACCAAGCATCATCACAACTTGAGTGAAATTGCCCAGGAACATTTGAATCGCTCTATCACGAACTACAAAGAGGTCGTAGGGAGCGGAACGAAAGCAGTCTCTTTCGACCGGGTTGGGCTTGAAAAGGCAAGGGATTATAGCTGTGAAGATGCCGATGTGACGCTCCAGCTCTCTCACCTCCTTTTCCCGAAACTGAAGGAGGAGGGATTCAAGGACCTTTTTGACCAGGTGGAGATGCCTCTCGTCATGGTCTTGGCCAAAATGGAGATGAATGGAGTAAAAATCAATTTGGATCTCCTCCAAGAATATTCGAAAGAGATTGAAATTCAACTCCAGCAAAAGATGGATCGAATTTATGGACTCGCCGGAGAGGTCTTCAATATCAATTCTTCCCAGCAATTAGGAAAAATTCTCTTTGACAAGCTGAATTTGCCTGTGGTCAAAAAGACCAAAACAGGCACCTCCACGGATGTCGAGGTGCTGACCAAACTTTCTCTCCAGCATGAACTCCCCTTCGAGATTCTCGGTTATCGTAATTTGACGAAGCTCAAATCCACATATATCGATGCCCTCCCCAGGTTGGTCCATCCGAAAACCGGACGTGTTCATACTTCCTATAACCAAACGGTGACCGCCACAGGACGGCTCTCTTCGAGTGACCCCAATCTCCAGAACATTCCAGCCCGCGCCGAGGAGGGGAACCGGATTCGTCAGGCCTTTATTCCGGAAAAAGAATGTTCTATCGTCTCCGCTGACTATTCCCAGATTGAATTGAGAATTCTGGCCCATCTCTCTCAAGATGAAACCCTTGTCATCGCTTTTAAAAATGATGAGGACATTCATGCAAGAACCGCCTCAGAGATTTTTGGCGTTTCCTTGGAAAAAGTGACACCGCCCATGAGAAGAGAGGCTAAGGTCATTAACTTCGGCATCGTCTATGGAATGAGCCCTTATGGCCTTGCACAACAGCTCGGAATAGAGCCAAAAATTGCGCAGGCTTATATTGATGAATATTTTAAGAAATATTCAGGTGTTCAAATCTACATTGAGAAGAGCTTAGAAGAAGCCAGACAGAAGGGATATGTCATGACCCTTTTGCACCGGCGTCGCTATCTGCCGGACCTCCACTCCCCCGCGGCCGCTATCCGCCAGGCTTCAGAGAGAATGGCGATCAATACGCCTCTGCAGGGGACCGCAGCGGATGTCATCAAGGTTGCCATGATCCGTATCCAGAATCGAATTGAAGAAATGGGTCTTCTTACAAAAATGACCATGCAGGTTCACGATGAATTGGTCTTTGAGATCCCAGATGAGGAACTTCAAAGAACACTCCCCATGGTCAAGAATGAAATGGAAACGGTGATGGAGCTCTCTGTTCCTCTCAAGGTCTCCATCCATTCGGGGAAAAATTGGGCAGAAGTTCACTAATACTTCAGTTTGGAGTCAGGAGATAGAAGTTCGGAGTCATAACTTTTCTTGTCCTGAGTTTTTACCCCGAGCTACGAATTCATGGCTCCGGACTTAACGAACGGAGGATCAACATGAAAAAAATGATTCTTATTTTGATCGCAGGGATGTTGTTCTTCTCTGGGTGGATATTCGCCCAGGAGGTTTACCGATGGGTGGATGAAAAAGGAACAGTGCACTTCACGGATGATCTGAGTCAGGTTCCAGAAAAATACCGAGAAAAGATCCGAAAAGAGATATCTCCAAAAGAGCCTGCCTCTGTTCAACCCACTCCTCCTCCACCGCCCACTCCACCGACGAAGGAGGAAGAGACGGTGAAGGAGCCCGAGCAAATGCCCGCCCCTCCGCAGAAAGATATTTTAGGCCGTGGAGAAGAGTGGTGGAGGGCAAGGGCCATTGAGTGGAATGAAAAATTAAAGACCGCCCAAAAAAATTATGAGAGCACCCACAGCGAATGGATCGCAAAGAAGCAAGAATTAGAAACCTCAAAATTCAGAGGCGACAGTTTTAAAAGGAAGTTAAGGGCTGAGACGACCGCCCTCGAAAAGACCGTAAAGGATTGGGAGAAAAAGATAGAAGAGGCAAGTCATATGATCGAGAATGTCCTCCCGAAACAAGCTCGGGAGAATCGAGCGAATCCGGATTGGCTCAAAATCGACGAAAAGAAGTAAAGAACCCCGCCCACAGGGNNTTTTTTTCTGCCTTTGGCAGACACACCTTTCATCCCCGTCCACAGGACGGGGTTTTCAGGTGTGATCTTAATAAATTGGGAGTTATTCGTTATTGTTGCTCATGAATCTGATATCCGCAATCTGAAATCTGAAATTTTATTTATGGGTCCACTTACCTTTTAACGGATGGAGAGGAAATTGATGGATGTACGGGAAGAAGGCTAAACTGACTTCCCCGTGGTTCAAAATCTTGGACAAAATTTCCTCTACCTCTTTTTGTGGAAGAACCTCGTAATTCTTCCAATCAAGAATCTGAATTTTCATCAGCACCTTAGAGGGATCCCCAACGGACCGGACCGTTTTTTGTGTCACCTCCGCCATCAGATCCATCGCCTCATTCAGGGGTATCTTTCGGTCTTTCATCGCCTGCCGATGGTAAGCCATGATAGCATAGTAGTCAAAATTTTTTCTCAGGGCCTCTGAAAGGGTTTGTGAAAACCAGGCCACCCCATTAAAATCATTGATGACCGCTTCAAAATAGAGATTGATAGCAAACTGCAAATGGGGGTTCGATTCTTTGGCGGCTTTCATCAGTTGTTGGGCGATATTCATTAACCAGCGGTTCTTCCAATTCGCCCAGGACTTAAAACGTTCTGTATACCCTTTGGCGTAATATTTGCCAGTGTCCGATCGATACGGACCAATATAAAAAAGGTCCGGATGGGGTAAATATCCAAACTCTCTCAGAAAGGATTTATTCGCTTCAGCGCTGAAGTCTTCATTATGATAAAGGATCAGGTCGTCTTGAAATAAGATTCCTTCAATAGGGTAGCGGCCCAGATCCCGGAAAAGGCCCTCAAGGCGTTTAAGGACATCGGGGTGAAAGAGATTGAACCCCCTGGCGCCTTCCATTTTTTTTGTTTCGAAATTATACCTCTTACACCGATATTCAGGAACCCCCTGTAAGCCGTAGTTGGCATAACGTGTGGTCATCCAAGCGAAGATTTCAAGTCCATTCCGGTGAACAATTTCTGCAACTTTTCCCAAGACATCTTCAACGATCGGAGCATACTCCGTCTTAAAATAAACTCCCTCTTCACGACGAGCCGTCACAAATTTATAAACACCGTCCCCTTTATTCTGAAAGACTCTGAAGAGTATCGTGTCCACCCCGGCATTTTTCAACTCTTTAACCCTTTTTTCTATTTCTTCAAGGTTCTTTCCATCGAGGTAAGAGACCTGAGCACAAATCCGTCTCTTTGCTCTTTTCTCCTCGGGGGGGGACGTTGTCACAACTGGTTGAGAGCTGGTGGGAGGAGGAAAGGATTTTTCTTTTAACTGTTCCTTTCCGATTTGGATTCCTTTTTCTGCTTCTCTCACACGGTCACCCTCTGGGTAGGCCTTTATATAGAGTTCGAGTTGTTGAATGCCCTCTTCATATTTTTTCATCTTGAGATAGCAGAGCCCGATCATATATCGGGAATAAGAAACCAATGTACTGGCCGGAGCGGATTGGATGATTTTTGAAAAACCTTGAATGGCCTCTTCACATCTGTTCTGATGATAGAGTTCCATGCAGGCATCATAAAGTTCCCATACATTCTGAAGTTTCTCTTGACTATAACCAAGAGGTAAAAACAAGATGAAAAAGGCCAAAATCCATCCGGTGAACCGTCTTCTCATATTATATTCCTTCCGCAAGGGAGTTTAAAAAATCTAAAACCTGAATATCGAATTTTTAAAACAGTATTTTCATCGCTTCCTGAACGGTTTTGACTCCGATTAAGTCAATCCCCTTCACTCCCCCTATCTTCTCCTGATTCTGCTTCGGTAGAAGGCATCGTTTAAATCCCAACCTGGCTGCCTCTTTCGCTCTCACCTCCGCTTGGTTCACCCCTCTGACATCGCCCCCCAGCCCCACTTCTCCAAAGACCGCCGTTTCTGGATCAATCAATTGATCCCTGAAATTTGAGGCAATGGCAGCAATTACTCCGACGTCAGTCGCAGGCTCTTCCACCCTCATCCCACCCGCAATATTGATGAAAATGTCCTGATTGCTGAGATGGACTCCCAGTCTCTTCTCCATGACAGCAACCAGCAGGGACACACGATTGGCGTCGACTCCCTGGGAAGTCCTTCGTGGGACGNNACGGAACCAGAGGTGTGCTGGGTTCGTTCAGAGAGGAAGAATTCAGAGGGGTTGACCACTTCCACCAATCCGGAGCCCTTCATCTCAAAGACTCCAATCTCATTCGTGGAGCCGAAACGATTTTTGACCGCCCTCAGGATACGAAAGGCGTGACTGGCTTCCCCCTCTATGTAAAGTACCGTATCCACCATGTGCTCCAACACTTTCGGCCCTGCGATAAAACCCTCCTTGGTCACATGACCGATCAGAAAGATAGGAATGGAGAGGTGTTTTGCCAAATAAAGCAGCCGACTTGACGCCTCTCTGACCTGACTGATCGATCCAGGAGTTGAAGGAAGTTCAGAGGAATAAATGGTCTGAATGGAATCAACCACCACGGTGGAAGGTCTGAGGCTCTGGATGTCTTGAAGAATTTTTTCTAAGGATGTTTCCGAAACCACAAAGAGATGGTCTGAGGAAACTCCTAACCGGTCCGCCCTCATTTTGGTTTGCTGAAGTGACTCCTCCCCGGAGATATAAAGGACTTTCTTCCCTCTTGAGGCCAAACAGTTCATCCCCTGAAGGAGAAGCGTGGATTTGCCAATCCCGGGATCTCCTCCCACTAAAACCACCGATCCGAAGACGATTCCCCCGCCCAGAACTCGATCAAACTCTCCGATCCCGATCTGAAACCTTCCCTTCTCTTCACCAACAATTTCAGTGATAGGGGTTGGAACGGCCTCGGTATCAAAACCAAGGAGATCTCGTTCAGGGATTTTTTCTTCAACCATCCGTTCTTCGATAAAAGTATTCCATCCCTGACATCCCGGACATCTCCCCAACCATTTAGGAACCTGATATCCGCAAGACTGACAGATGAAATGCGTTTTGGTCTTAGTCATTAAGATATCCCCCTTTACCCTCTCCCTTGCATGGGAGAGGGCGGGGTAAGGGTGAAGGCATTGTAACAGAAAATTACTTTTGAGGTCAAAAAAAATGGGTGGAGGATTTTGGATGTTTAGAAATGTACCGGAATATACCGAAGCGCTGGGGGTAACAAAAAAATAAATTTGATGGATTGACAGAAGAAATCACTCCTTTATATACTGTTTTAAAATGCGCCAACTAAGGTCACTTTAGGAGGGAAATATGGGAACGGATCTTTTACCTCTTCGGATTGCAAAAGGGAAAAATGATATTTTTTTATTGCCCAAAATGGCAAACCGTCATGGCCTGATTGCAGGGGCCACAGGCACGGGTAAGACCGTCACGCTTCGAGTGCTCGCCGAACAGTTTAGCGAGATAGGTGTCCCAATTTTTATGGGAGATGTAAAGGGAGATCTCTCCGGTTTTCCCTTCCCCGGAGGGGAAAATCCCAAAGTGATCGAAAGGGTAAGTAAACTCGGCCTTAAAGATTTTAAGTTTCAAAATTACCCGATCACCTTCTGGGATGTTTTTGGAGAACAGGGCCATCCAATACGAACCACTATTTCGGAGATGGGACCTCTGTTGTTGGCTCGCATCCTTAATCTTAACGAGATCCAAAGCGGTGTCCTCACCCTCGTCTTTAAAATTGCAGATGACAATGGCTTCTTACTTCTTGATTCAAAAGACTTAAGGGCGATGGTCCAGTTTGCGGGTGATTATGCAGAGCAGTTTAAAACACAGTATGGGAATATCTCCGCCGCAAGCATCGGCGCAATTCAGCGTAGCCTTTTGACTCTCGAAGAACAAGGAGGGGATAAATTTTTTGGAGAACCTGCCCTGAACATCCAGGATTTCATGCAGGCCGACTCAAACGGCAAAGGAATGATTAACATTTTGACTGCCGATAAGCTGATGCAATCACCCAGGGTTTATGCCACCCTCCTCCTCTGGCTCCTTTCGGAACTTTTCGAGCAACTTCCTGAGGTGGGCGATCCTTTGAAACCCAAACTCGTTTTCTTTTTTGATGAAGCCCACTTGCTTTTTGATGACATTCCGAATGCCCTGGAAGAGAAGATTGAGCAGGTCGTGCGTCTCATTCGCTCAAAAGGAGTGGGGATATACTTTGTGACACAGAACCCACTTGATCTTCCTGAGACAGTTTTAGGTCAGTTGGGCAATCGCGTACAGCATGCCCTCAGGGCTTTTACTCCTAAGGACCAAAAAAATGTTAAAGCAGCTGCCGAAACCTTCCGTGCCAACCCCAAGCTCAATGTGGCGAAGGCAATCACCGAACTCGCTGTCGGTGAGGCGCTGGTTTCTGTGCTCGACGAAAAGGGGTCTCCCGGCATTGTGGAACGGGCTCTGGTCTACCCCCCTCACAGCCGTCTCAGTCCCCTTACTCCGGGAGAACGCGGCCAATTGATTCGGGGTTCGGTATTATACGGATATTATGAGAAGACAATCGACCGCGAGTCTGCTTATGAAAAACTGAAAGCGAAAGCTGAGCAGATGAAGATGGACTCCCAGGAGGAACTGGCTCAGAAACGCCGGAGCGCTGAGCCCAAGTCTCAAACAGGACAACTGCTGGGGGCTGCCGTAAAGAGCGCAGCCCATGCCATTGGCAGCCAACTTGGACGCCAGATCATCCGGGGAGTACTGGGCTCCCTATTCGGCGGTGGCCGGAAGTGATGGGTGCAAATTTTCCCCTTGATATTTTTTTATCATAACATTATGATGATACACTAAAATTCCAATTAAGGAGGTTCTTTATGAAACGTGCTTTGATCGTAATCGGTGTGATTTTAATTGTAGCGGCCTTTGCTTTTGCCCGCCCCCCGAAGAGCGACTATCAGTGGACGGGTTCTGTCGTGGAAGTGGATAATGACCACATCATTGTTCAAAAGGGAGAGGAAAAATGGGAATTTGCCCACGATAAGGATACCAAAATGGCAGGAAGTCCGAAGGTCGGCTCAAAAGTGACCGTTAAATATTTGATGAAGGCCACAACCATTGACGTCAAAGAAGAAGCCAAAAAGGCAGAACCTAAGAAAGAAGCACCCAAAAAGAAATAAATTATTTCCTTTTGAAAACATTGGCGGCTCCGTGAAATGAAGGGAGCCGCCATCAATCCAGAATCCTTTTGTAAATCTTTCCGATTTCTTTATTTACTGCCAAACACCTCCTTGAGGAGGTCGGTGGTTCGAGCGGCGGGATTTTTCCGGATTTTCCTTTCCTCCTCGCCCACCATATGGAAGAGTCCATCGAGAGCCTTGGTCACGACATACTGATCAATGTCAAAACTCTCTTTCTTGACAAACGGGATGCTTTCATAACGCCCCACGAGCTCTTTGTATTGCCGGGTCACTCCTACCTCATTCATCGACTTGCTGACGACCGGCTTGAAGGCAGAGGTAAGTTTGCTCGTGGTTTTCCCTTGAAAATACTCTGTCGCCGCCGTGTCATTGCCGGACAAGATCTTTCGGGCATCATCAAAAGACATCTCTTTAACGGCACCCCAGAAAATATCTTTTGCGAAAGGAGCTGCCTTTTCAGCCGCCCGGTTCATACTGAGAACGAACTCATCCACCTTTGGACCGTAACCTACCGCCCTCAACCCCTTTTCCAAGGTTTTTAGTTTTTCGGGCATGAGGATTTTAATCAGCTCATTCATAAAATATCCATCCATTTTCCCAGTCAGATTGACTGCGTTTTCAGTGCCGACATGAAGAGCTTCCTTCAAACCCGATATTATCTTTGAATCGCTCAGGACGGACTCCTGTTGTCCAATTCCAAGACCTTTGAAGAACTTGTCTAACTGGGCTGATGCAGGGGAGGCGGTGAACAAAACGATCATGGATACTGCGAATATTCGAGATATCATCATCCCACTCCTTTCCTTGTCGAAAATAAACGCTTTTTAGGGATATGAAGTTCCTCTTTTTTAAAACACCCTTCTTACTAAAGTCTACTCGATTCGGACAAATGAATCAATAAAAATCTGGAACTTACAAATCTGGAAAAAATCTGTAAACCCCAAACTGTTCGATTTTTTATTTAAAAATGA
>DCUS01000101.1 GCA_002327885.1 Syntrophaceae bacterium UBA2208 | reverse complement strand
GTCTTTGAAGAAACCGAGCTGACGGTCTGTTTTATAGACAAGGGTATAGGTGTGTTCGCCATGAGGAATCAAGATATCTTGATCTCCAATATAGGTTCTGACACCCTTGGAAAGACGTTTCTGAAAATATTTTTCCGGCTGACCATTCCTAAGCACTTTTAGAACAGTAAAACCCACTGTCCGGTTGCCCCAGCGCTGGCTGTATCGTGTGGGAAAGTCACGATAGATGCCGCGTTTAATCTCTTTGCCTTCACTGACGACTTGAATCGTCTCTTTCACGGTGAGGGATGCATCCTCGTGGACCGTGATATCGCTGTGAAACCTGAGGATCTTCTCCTCTGCAATGGAAAGAGAGAACCCTGATAGGGAAAATAAAATGACCAGAAATAGGTTAATATTGATTTTTCTCACGAAAGAGCCTATTAAAAGGGTCCGTTCATCATGATCATGTTGTTTTCACAGTGAAAGGTTCAAAAAATAAATGTACCAAAAGGCTAACAATTGGTAATGGTTTACTAAATCTGCATAAAAAAGTCAAAGAAATTAAAGCAGGGTTGACAAGGAATGACAAAAAAGATAGGCTGAACTTATTATTGATCGCTTAGCCTATTTAGGGGGGCGGAGGAGGTCAAATGAAACGAACAGGAATTGTAAAGGATGAAAGATATCTTGAACATATGATGGACCCAGGTCATCCGGAAAGCCCGGAACGGCTAAGAGTCATTTACAAAATGCTGGAAGAGGCGGAAATGAAAGGTCTCTTTGAATTGGTACAACCTCGAGCAGCCACACAAGAGGAATTGGAGATGATTCATTCTCCTTCATATATTAAAATGGTGGCATCCACCGCAGGAAAAGCCTACTATCGACTCGATATGGATACCTCCACCTGTGCTAAATCCTATGAAGCTGCTCTGTGGGCAGCGGGCGGGCTTTTGGAGTTGATCAAGGCGGTCATGGAAAAAAGATTGGATAACGGATTTGCACTGGTGAGACCACCCGGACATCATGCAGAACATGACAGGGCCATGGGATTTTGCCTCTTCAACAATGTGGCGATTGGCGCCCTCTATGCTCTCAAGAATTTCTCTGTTCAGAGGGTTTTAATCGTGGATTGGGACGTCCATCATGGCAATGGGACCCAGAACTCCTTTTATGAAGATCCCCGGGTCCTCTATTTCTCAACTCATCGCTATGGCTTTTTCTATCCCGGCACAGGAGGAGCAAAAGAGGTGGGAAAAGGCAAAGGAGAGGGATTCACCGTGAACGTTCCTCTTTCGACAGGAGTGAGTGATACGGAATATGGGAATATCTTTGAAAAATTCCTCAAACCCATCGCTTTGGAATACCAGCCCCAGTTAATCCTGGTCTCTGCCGGGTTCGATACCCATCAGGACGACCCTCTGGGCGGAATGGAGGTGACAGAAAATGGGTTTGCAAGAATGGCTCAGATTTTAATGGAGATTGCAGAATCGACCGCTCAAGGAAAACTGGTGATCACCCTCGAAGGGGGATATGATGTCTCCGGACAGAGTCGATCTGTCAAAGGTGTATTAAAAGAGCTGGCTCAAATCTCCCCTCTGAACAAGAAAGACCTCTTGGAAAAGGAGAAGGCCAATTATCCCCGAATCGAAAAACTCCTTCTTCAATTAAAAGAGATACAGAAACCTTACTGGAAGAGCCTGTAACCTACTCATTGCAAAATGGTAAATTTGCATTTTTAAATTTACAATTTTCACTGAGTACTTATCCGCTAAGCCCCTTCGACATTTACCATCTCTTTCAGTTCTTTCCCGACCTTGAAGAATGGGAGCTTCTTTGGAGGAACCTCCACGATCTCTCCGGTCTTTGGATTTCGACCTTTGTAGCCCCCGTAATTTCTTACCACAAAGCTTCCGAATCCTCTGATCTCAATTCGCTCCCCCTTTTCAAGACTTTCCTTCATCCCGTCAAAGAGGGTATCCACAATGACCTTGGCGACTTTCTGTGTCACATTCGCCTTCTCGGAGACCTTTGTAATTAGTTCCGCCTTATTCATAGCTCCTCCCTTCCTCCTCACCTCTGCCTGCCGGCAGGCAGACTTTCCCTCTCTCACTTAGCGTTAAGAGGGATCAAAGTATATGATTTCAAATATATTGCACCGTATTTCTAAAAAAGGCAAGGCACATTATTTTTTTCCCAATGACCGAACCCCTTCCAGCAACTGGCCAAAGGTCTTTTCGAAACCCATTCGGTTTTTATTAACGGAGCCTGCCAGGACGATCTCGTCTCCGGGGCCCTTGGGAATTCTAACCCACGCCCTCTGATGGGAAAAGAAGAAAGAGACGATGAGGCCTAAAATCATCAGTCCGCATCCGATCCACACGACCCAGACTCCCGGATCTTTTGTCACCTGGAGTCCTGTATATTCTTTTGAGGTCACTCCTTCGAAGGTGAGGAAAAACTTATCCCCCCTCTTTTCATCAAATTGCGGAAAGTTTTTCAATAACCAAAAGGGTTGCGGTTCTTGGTTAGGTTTAAACAAAACGACCTGAACACCTTCCCCGAAGTTGTGGACTTGAGGAGCATACTGCAATACACGGATTAAATTTTCGGAGTCCGGAATCGGAACCATCGCTCCCTCAAAAGCCTTAAGGTATGTTATTTCCTTGCCCTTCCGCTTCATCCCCAATGTAATTTCGTGGATGTTTCCATAAGTCGATTGATAAAAAGCCAATCCTTTATAATGAAAGGGATGGTTGACTCGGATGGTTTTCTTCAATATTTCCTTCCCATTTTCAAGAATCGTAAGCTGGCTGATGTATTCCTTGACTTGTTTTTCCTGAGGTCTCAGGTCGTAATAGGTAACATTAAAGTCATCGCAGCGTAAAGAAAAACTGAGAGGCCTCGGAATCTCTCCATTTTTCCCTCGTTCATAAATCTGATCGACCGTTTCCCCTTCTAAAATATTGACAAAACCTTTGAAGCCAAACTGGGATCCAATCAATCCACCGATTAAGATGATGAGAATGCTTAAGTGGGTAATATAGACGCCCAATCTCGAAAACCTTCCCTTTTCTGAATAGAGGGTAATGGCCGATTCATTCTCCATCCGCCTCGGAGACCTAAACCATTTCTTGAAATAGTACTGGATCTCCTCTTCTGTTTTGGCTCCGGCTAAAATTGGAGATCGAACCTTTTCCACATAGGGAAGAGCTTTTAACATTGAATCTTCTAACCCATCTTTACCGGGTTCATGAGTGATTTGTCTCCAGACCCCTGGAAAACGATGAAGTGAGCAGGCGATCAGATTGATCATCAGGAACACCAGGATTGCCCTGAACCACAATGAGCGATACATATCAAAGAGGTTAAAAAAGTTCAGAACCTCATAAAGGCCATGTCCGTATCGTTGAATATATTCCGCACGGGTGGCATCCTGAGCGATCACTGTGCCGATGATGGAAAGGATGGCAAGCAGAATGAGGAGAAATATAGTAAGTTTAACCGATCGAAAGAGATCGTAGAGAATAACAAATAATCCACTTTCCTTCGCTTTGACCGTTGTATCTGATTTTTTCATAAATCCCTTTAATCACTTTGAGACTGGAACCATCCATCCCCTCCGGAAGGTGGTCAGACATATCGGCAGGGAAGTAATTGAAATATTTAACATATCCTATCATTTACTGTCAAGCAGAAAGGGGTAGTTCCTTTTCCGAACTACCCCTTTCCGATTTGTTCCATAAAAAATACTGACTACTTTTTGGCTTTTACATGGCACTGTGTGCATCCGGTGGGACCGGCGGGTTTGTTGGCTTTCTTAGCCTCATCATGGCAACCTTTGCAACTTTTATGGTAGGCATCCTTTGAGGAACCGGCTTTCCCCTCGGCTTTGGCCTTATGGCAGGATTTACATCCCTGTACGGCTTCGCCTGGTTTTTTGCCTTTCATCTCGTGGTGGCATACCACACAATCGGTCTTCAATGTCTCAGCATGCTTCTTATGCGTAAATTTCACTTCCCCATAGGGGACTTTAAACGCATACTCATCTTTTGCCTTCTGCTGAGCAAAAGCGCCACTCACCACAAGAATGGAGAGTAGAAAGCCTACAACAACCACTATGCAAACCAATCCTTTTTTCATTCCTTTTTCACCCCCTCTCTTTTTGTGATTAATTGCCTCTATCCCTGACTGATTAGACGGCAGAAGTTTAACAAATATTCATCTTTTGTCAAGTAAAAAACAAACAAAAGTTATCCTATAAAATCTTAATTTCCTCTAACACCCGCTCTTTTGTTTTAAGTGGAGTATTATTCTTTTCGGCCTGTTCCACAATCTCCCTTCCCAACAAGGCAGCGCCAAGGGCTCCGGTGATCAAAGGCTCTTCGGGCACCAGAATTTCACGGCCCAATTGTTCGGCAAGGGCTTTATGCAGCCCTCTATTCTTAGCTCCTCCACCCGTCATGACCACTTCGTCTTCTACTCTTAGCCGATTGACCATTCTGCAAATCCTGTCCGCCAGGGAATAGTGAACCCCTGCAAGGAGATCGGAAACGGGTATCCCTTTTGCCAAGCTGGCTGCCACTTCCTGTTGTGCCCATATGGTACAGATGTTGCTTATCTTCGTCGGGTTCTTACTTTGCAGAGAGAGATCGCCCACTTTATCCAGTGACACTCCCAGGGTATCAACAATCACCTCTATAAATCGGCCACTGCCGGCGGCACATTTATCATTCATCACAAAATCGATGATTTTACCCGCCGCATCGATTTTGATTCCTTTGATATCCTGACCCCCGATATCAATGATAATCCTGGCTTTTGGAAAAAGATAAACGATCCCCCTGGCGTGACAGGTGATCTCTGTAAACTGCTTGTCGGCAAAAGGGACATTAATTCTTCCGTAGCCTGTCGAGACAATGTAGGTAATCTTTTGGAAGGAAATGTCTGCTTTCTTCAGCGCCTCTTCCATGACCTTATTGGCGAGTCGGCGCTGTTCAGGACCTGTCGGTCCAATGATCGAAGTGATGACCCCTCCATTCAGGATCACTGCCTTCGTCATCGTGGAACCAACATCAATGCCAGCAAAATAGGCGGTCAATATCACTCTGAAATGCCTGTAAAATAACAGTCTAATGTTTAACGGTAAGGGTAACGAGGCCCGTTTTGTTAAGGGGTTACATTAATCGTCCTTAAATCCTTACCTTCGCCTTTGAACGCTAAACGATACGGGCATCGTAACCGTTGGACAAAAACTATTTTCTATAGTGAGCGACCCCAAAAAGTTGTCATTGCGAGGAGCGTAGCGACGTGGCAATCTCGGAGATTGCTTCACTTCGTTCGCAATGACAGCTTGGTAATATCCACATATTTAAGTCGTTCACTATAATTAATGAAACCGTCATCAATAATCAGGCGGCCTTGTTTAATCGAATGGATTCCAGGGTCTCGATGAAGGCGTCTATTTTGTTTCTTGTATCCACCTCAGAATACGAGGTGATATCGATAATATCGCTTTCAAGAATGAGAGAAGGAAGCTCCCTGTAAACCTTCTCTTTCTTTCCTTCTCTCCCAGCCAGAAAAACAGGGATGGGTTTGTATATTTTGGCTAATTGATGTAATTGCCAGATGAGGCCCACGTGCCAGGTTCGACATGAAAAGGCTTCGTGCATGACCACTCCGTCGATCTTGTATTCTTCAATTCTATTGATTAATTGTTCCACATCGGGCTCGGAGCCTGGCCGTTTCCTGGCCTTATCATACCAGAAGGTCCAATATCCCAGCCACCTCCATGCCAGGTGCTCGATCGGATCTTTGGTCTCAGGAATATCCATCTGATTGAGAGGAGCGACCATTCGATAAGTTGTCTCCGTCGGAAAGGTAGCCCCCTTGCTGTTGAAGTAATTAAAATCGCTTAAGGCAAACCATGAGGGCAATCCGCCTCCCCACATGAGTCTGTACTTTTCGTTTTCGACTTCCCCCTGTCCCTTAGCGATTTTTTCCTCTAATTCCTTTTTCAGGCTCACAAAAAAATCGTAAGCCTGCTGGGTGGCCATCATAAAGTTTATGGGGACCATCGTATTCATTGCATCCCCAGTTCCCATGGGAGAGGGAACAGCTTTTCTCAGGTCATAGGTCTCCTCGATCAGGTTCCAGGTCCGATCGCTTAAATCGACCAGCTCTCTCAGGCGGTCGTAATCCATCTTCTTTTTGGTCTGCTCTTCGAGGAAGGCCACCAGTCCACGCAACTGTTTGACAATATATTTGTGATAATAGCCCCACACTTCCCGGTGATCGAGATCCCTCTCAAAAAGGGGATAGGGAAGATCGATATTATAGATCGGAACGTCGGGCATAAATTGTTGAGAGGCCTGGTACCACTTGGATCTCGGGTCACAGAGAATCTGTCCGCTGGAGATCATAAAATCGGGCCTCACCTGTCCACCCCAGGGAGCCTCCGGAGGCATCTGGCCCAATTCTTCTCGCCATTGGTCAAAACCGATCCCGCAAAGAGCATAGGTGCATAGGGAACGGGAAAGACCCAAAGATTCTGCCCTTTGAAGAAATCTTTCTGCGTCTCTTTTTGCCCCGCAGATCCCTGCAAAATTTTCTGTCCATACGGGGACNNGCCCGCGCCCGGAGCGTACCGGTAATAAATTCTTTGACCATGGGGCCGATGGAAGCAGCCGCCTGAGTTGCCGTGCTCCTCTTTTTTGGTCTTGCCTCTTTTTGTTCCTCAGCCATGATTTTAAACCCCCTTTATTAAGAAAAAAGTAATTGGTAAAAAGGCAATGGCTATGAGGCCAGTTTCGTTAAAGGGTTAAGTCAATTGTTTTAAATTCCTTACCCTCACCGCCTGACGATACACCAAACCGGCTTCGTAACCTTAACCTATAAACCATTTTTCTCGGACTTCAACATTACCCGATCATCTCCAAAAATGCCTGAACCCTGGTTCTGAGTTGACCCATGGTCCCCGCAGAATAGACATCTTCCAGATGAAGGAGAGGAACATTAATCGATTGATAGTAGGCTTTTCGTGCCGGGACCTCAAAACCAAAAGGATCGCAGTACTTATAAACATAAAGAATGGCGCCATTCACCTTGAATTCCTGGGCGTAGGCCCCAATGTCACCGAATCGGGATGCTATATCTCCTTCAAAGGTGCCAGCCTTGTTCTCCCTGTAGGTCTTGGGGCAATTGATTTTATCGAGATATCGATGGGCCAGTGCATCGATAGGATTTCCCCCTTCATCCACCCTTGGAAAATAATCCCGGGCACCGTTGCAAATGGTATCGGCCACCACATTGGCTCCGAGTTCTTCTACGAGCTTGATCAGTTCGATGTTATCGATACAGGCGCCATCCATAAATATTCGGGGGCCTTGATTAAGATGAGATTTTTTTCTTTTTCCAATCTCTGCCAAAACCTGATCAAGCAAAGCATTATATTCTCCAATGGGTAAGCTTGATCCGACCGTCAAGACCATCGTCAACTCTGTTCCGGAGATGAAGGGGGGATCCGCCTTTCTGAATTCATAAAGAGCCCTCACCTTATCCCTGTTTTCATTATGGATTCGAATGGCACGAGCCAGGTCTTCATCGGTGATCGCTTTCCCGACAAATTTCTCCAGACTTTTCCGGAAGGTGTTTAATTCCGCACCAAAGAATTCAAAGGACGACTCGACACAGACAGAAGGAATATTGACAAAATGAAAATAAGGATAGGGAAGAGAATAACTCCAGGCGCTGTAACTTCGCACCATGCTATCACAGCCGTGGGGAATGACCAGTCCGGAGAGAAAATCATATTTTCCTTTTACTGAGAGGTCAAAAACACTGCGGTAATAGGGACAAACGATGGTTTCGAGGAGAGCGTCCCCTTTCGTAATGGGCTCATGGATATTTCCCCGCACCCGAAAAGGGAGGCAACCGGCAGCGGTGATGATCTCCAAAGGGACAAAGGAACAGACATAGCCAATGAATTTTTTCCCTTCCTTGGCCAGCCCTTTTGCCCTGAATCCGTAATCCTCATAATAATTTTCTATCTTGTTAAAAATGCTGTTCTGGTTATCACTCATCGACCTTCTCCTTATCCTGATGTCATCTTGAACCTAGGTCTAAAACAGGGATTGTCATCCTGAACCTTGTGCTGAACTTGGTTCAGTATTGTTTCAGGATCAGGGTTTTAGGTTTCAGGATTATTAGATGCTGAAATAAATTCAGCATGACATCGTTAATCTAATCTTTTTGAATTCTTTAAGTTGTAATATACCCAATTTGGTCTTAAGTTTCAATCATGCTTATGGTCTTAAACTCTCCATGGCGATCAGCGCAGCCCCTAATGCAGCCGTCATATGGGGACGGGGTGGGACCAGGATATCATGTCCCCTAATTTCCTTTAATGCCTGGACGAGTCCATCATCTCTTGCACCCCCTCCTACCATGGCCACATCCTGTTCCACGCCTATTCTTTCCGCCAGACTATTGATCTGGGCTGCAAGCGCTCTGTGTAGGCCCGCCAGAAGATCTTCCTTGGTGACTTCCTGGGAGAGCCGAGAAATCGCTTCTGACTCTGCAAAAACAGCGCATCCGGTGTTAAACTCCACTCTCTTTTTTGATTTTAAAGACAATTCACCGATCTCTTCCACCTTGACCCGAAGAACCTTGGCAATGACCTGCAGAATTCTACCGCTCCCTCCAGCGCACTTCCCACTCAATAAAAAATTGTGCATACTCCCATTGCCATCGATGTGGAGGACCTTCGTATAAAGATCCCCGACGTCAATCACTGTTCTTACAGAAGGGAGAAGAGAAGAAACGCCTTTTCCATGGCAGACAATATCCGGCTTTACTTCATCGGCGAAGGTCACCAATTTTGATCCATATCCGGTGGCGACGGTCCGGGAAAGATCGCTTTCGGATATCCCGGATCGGGAAAGCAATTCCTTTTTGATCCTCTCGGCGGTAAGCTTGAAATCACCTCCGGAGTGACAGTCAAAAGATCCCAGCGGGCCTTGATCCTTGAGGACAATCCCCTTTGATGCAGCCGACCCGATATCAATACCCAGGACAATAACCATTTTTTCAACGTTCCTTAATTTCTTATAACCTATTTAGCATGCTTCGAAAATACCAAATACATTAGCGAATGAAAGCGAATTACTTAAAAAATATTTCTATCAAAGGCCACTTTTATCAGCAGGACCGCGGTTTCTCTTACAAACCATCCAACGGACTCCTTATTTCAGAGGGTTTCTTCCGTATCACATGGGTGTAAATCATAGTCGTATTCACATGCTTATGTCCTAAAAGCTCTTGAATCGTCCTGATGTTGTGGCCCGCTTCAAGGAGATGGGTCGCAAAACTGTGACGCAATGTGTGGCAGCTTGCCATTTTCAGTAAATTTGCCTTCGTCACTGCTTCTTTTACAGCGCGCTGAATGGCAGAGGGATGAATGTGCCATCGCATCACTTTCCCCGTTCGTGGATCAACGGACAATTTCTCTGTCGGAAACACCCACTGCCAGGCCCATTCCTTTGGAGCACCGGAGTATTTTTTTTCAAGAGCATCAGGGAGGGAAACCTCACCATACCCCATTTTCACATCCTGATCATGGACCTTTTTGACAGAGGCCACATGTTTCGAGAGTCCCTCTTTTATTTTTTCAGGTATCATCAACGCTCTATCTTTTTCCCCCTTGCCTGAACGGACCATGAGGAGATCGTTTTCAAAATCGACATCCTTTATCCTCAAGCGGAGACACTCCATAAGGCGAAGTCCACACCCGTACATGAGTTGCGCCATGAAGAGATACGGTCCGTCGAGGAAAGACAAAAGCTTCTTTACTTCGTCTCTACCCAGAACAGTGGGAAGGTTTATCTTCCGTTTTGCTCTCGCCACAGACGTCAGGTCATCCACCTCAATATGTAAAATATGACGGTAAAGGAACAAGAGGGCATTGAATGCCTGGTTCTGTGTCGAGGCGGAGACACGGCCATGAAGAGCAAGGTGTGTCAAATACTTTTTCATATCATTGGCTTCAAAAAGATGTGGATCACGGCCCTGCATGTATGTTTTGAAACGGCCTATCCATCCGAGATAGATCTTTTCTGTGCTTAAAGAGTAGTGCCGGAGACGGATAGCGCTTTTCGCCTCCTCCATCGTTTGTTTCCATTGAGCAGATGCTTTTTGATCGAATGATGTCTCCGTGGAATCCTTTGCCGGGGAAATGGCTTGTTTTAATGATTTTTTGAGGAATTTTTCAACATAAAGGATGACCGCATCGGCCGCCTGCTTAACCTGCCAATCCGCAATCTTTTCATCAGC
>DCUS01000227.1 GCA_002327885.1 Syntrophaceae bacterium UBA2208 | reverse complement strand
GGACGGTGGACTTCAATTTCAATGGAGGTGGAAACAGAAAAAAGTGAACAAGATAACCCCGGCAGATGTTTCTCCCCCCCCAACCGATTTTATTCGAGAAATGATCGATGAACACCTGAGATCCAGCAGATTTCAAGGACGAGTGGCCACCCGGTTTCCACCTGAACCGAACGGATACCTCCATATCGGACATGCCAAGTCTGTCTGCCTCAATTTTGGAATCGCTGCCCAGTATCGAGGCACTTGCAATTTACGCCTGGACGATACGGACCCGAGTGGTGAATCGCTTGAATATGTGGAGTCGATTATCAATGATGTCCGCTGGCTGGGGTTCGATTGGGAAGACCGCCTGTTCTATGCTTCGGACTATTTTGAGCAGCTCTTTCAATTTGCGGTTCAGTTGATCAAGGCGGGCAAAGCCTATGTGTGCAGTTTGAATGCGGATGAAATAAGAGAGCAACGAGGCACCCTGACGGAGCCGGGTCAAGAGAGCCCTTACCGGAATCGCTCCATTGAAGAGAACTTGGACTTGTTTAAACGAATGCGATCGGGCGAATTTGAGGATGGGGCTCATGTCCTTCGGGCCAAAATTGATATGACCTCTCCGAACATGACCATGCGAGATCCCATTCTCTACCGTATCAAGCGGGCCATGCACTACCGAACAGGGACCCGATGGTGTATCTATCCGATGTATGACTTTGCTCACTGTCTTTCGGATTCCATCGAAAAAATCACTCATTCGATCTGCACGCTGGAGTTTGAAAATAACCGTCCCCTGTATGATTGGATTCTGGACCAGTTGAATCTGGAATCCCACCCACAGCAGATTGAATTTGCTCGCCTCAATCTCAGCTTCACGGTCTTGAGTAAACGGAGGCTGATCGAATTGGTGGTCAAAGAGTATGTGTCCGGCTGGGACGACCCGCGAATGCCAACAATTGCGGGAATGAGAAGACGAGGGTATCCCCCCGAGGCAATCCGTAACTTTTGTGAACGCATTGGTGTCGCCAAAAACGACAGCATGATCGATGTCGGTTTACTCGAATACTGCCTCAGGGAAAGTTTGAATGAAAAGGCTCCTCGAGTGATGGCGGTGCTCAACCCCCTTCGTGTGGTGATCGACAACTACCCGGAAGGCCAGGTCGAAGAGTTCGACTGCCCTTATCATCCACAGAATCTTGAGATGGGGCCTCGAAAAGTCCCCTTCTCACGGACCCTGCTCATTGAGCAAGACGATTTCATGGAGAACCCTCCCAAGAAGTTTTACCGTCTGGCTCCCGGTAAAGAAGTCCGCCTTCGTTATGGTTATTTTATAAAATGCGCAAGCGTCGTTAAGGATCCGAATACAGGCCAGGCGGTGGAATTGCACTGCACCTATGACCCGGAAACGCGAAGCGGCTTTGCTCCGGACGGGCGGAAGGTGAATGCAACGATCCACTGGGTGCCGGCAGAGCATTCACTCCCGGCTGAGGTAAGATTGTATGATCGTCTCTTCCGGATTGCCAATCCAATGGCAGGAGGGGATGACTTTACGAAATACTTGAATCCGACATCGCTGGAAACTCTCACCTCATGTTGGGTGGAACCCAGCCTGAAAGAGGCAGCGCCAGGAAGTCGATTTCAGTTCGAAAGGCTCGGCTATTTCTGTGTGGATTCGAAAGATTCTTCTCCCGGGAAGCCTCTGTTCAATAGGATTGTGTCCCTCCGCGATTCCTGGGCTAAAATATCAGAGAAGGAAAAGAGGTAAAGGAAACTTCCAAAAAGTTATTTTATTGTGCTTCGCCATAAAAATGAAACAATGGGGTCAGGCTTCGGAAATACGGTATTTTCTATCAATGGCTCCTGCTGTCAGGCTAATAATGTTTTTTGATTTTTCAAACTTTCCAGAACCGAAATTTAAAGGTAAAGTCTTTCAATAACACATTTGTTGCCTCATTAATGCCTTTGTACCACTCTGTTGGGCAGGGAACGATCATATCCAAAGATTAATGTAAACCTTACTTGGATTCCTCAATCAAGAAATAACACTAATCCCTTCTTTCTCGGCGGCTTGATTCAGTCTGGTGTCATGACTTGAGAAATAAATATCTGCATTGATTTTGTTTTTTAAATTGACCGCTGAGGCAAGATGAATGGAGTCAAAACCTCTAAGAAGGTATTTTTCAGGAATATCACCTACAAACCTGACCAACCCGTCCGTAACCTCAATCAGAAAATAGCTTTCCCAGTCTTTATTAAAATCCTCAACGACTTTTCTCAGAACACTTACAGAAAATCCACCTTCTTTTTGTTTCCTTGCATGCATAGGATAAGGGGGTCGACCCTTGGCATAGGACACCTGGTTCCTTCATCGGAAAAAAAGAAGCAAGTCTTGCAAAGGGAAATTTGTGAAAAACCCTGTAGATCAGACTTTGAGGAGTGGAACGGACTCAAGGAAAGAGGAATTGAGGACCACGGCCCTCCCATTTTTTGTGAGGAGATCAGAGAAGGAGTTTCAATATCTGCTTTTCCAGTAGTCAGGATGTCGGTGCAGATGCATTACCGCAAGGACGAAAATCTCTTCATGCTCAATACTGTAGATAACGCCGTACGGAAAGCGGTGTACAAGACACCGCCGGACACCTTCTTCTATGACCGGCCAGGCAGTTGGGTAGATGACAATATTTTGAATAGTCGCAAACACCTCGATTGAAAAATCGTAGCCGAGACCGCGTTCACGATCTTCGTAGTAATTTATGGCTTCAAGGAATTCTGTTTCCGCCTCCGGATGAAATGAGAAGGTCATTTCTCAAAGCGCTCCCGGATTTTCGCAAGCACCTCATTTCCAGGAATAGGCTTCACGTTGCCAGATCGTAATTCGGCAAGCCGACGTTTGGCAACCTTGGTCCATTCTCTATCAATTTCCACGGACGGCGGATTAAGTGATCGGAGTAAAGAATCGATAACAATTGCCCTTTCCTCAACGGGAAGGGATTCGGCTTCCTCTATAATCTCTTTCATCTTGTGCATAAGTTCACCCCTTTCATATCTAATTTACCACATTGGTCTATTATTGGCAATTCCGCACTGATCCCTCAGTTTCGAATGCTGAATGTTTCGGAGAACAAGTAACCCATGAGTTTAGCCCTGAAGAATCAGTAAGGGGGAGTAATGGGGTCAGGATTCGGAAATATGGTATTTTACAACGCTCCCTGCTGTCATGCTAAAAATGTTTTTAAATTTTTCAAGACCTCCAAAACCGGAACAATTTCAATTTTGTCCTCATACATTCGCCGATTTCCTCCATAAACAAAGTACGCCTTTGCCATAGGATAATCCG
>DCUS01000004.1 GCA_002327885.1 Syntrophaceae bacterium UBA2208 | reverse complement strand
CTTCTTTATGGTTCTCAACCGCCACAACGATTTCGCTTTTCAGTGATCCAAGATTTCTTTCTATTTCTTCAAGATAATCATCACCGAGGTGCATCCTCAAAAAGGCCAGCTCTTTCTTGAGTTTTTGAACTTCTCCATTCTTCCCAGGCTTGATGTTAAGTTCGGCGAAGCGTCTTAGTGTAAATTTTGGGAGGGTGCGAAAATCTCGAAGGTCGCGGATAAGGGTCCTGATAAAGGGCAAATCCTCCTCAAGATCGTCACCAAAATGTCTTTGAGCACTCTGAAGGTTGGAGAGTGCTTTTGCCTCAAGTGACGTATCGCTGGCACCTGAACGGATCACCTCCGAAAAATGTTTCATCTTCTCGTAGTTGGACCAGAAAACAGAGCTCATCTCAAGCCTTGGTTCAGAGTATCCGCATCGAATTAGAGGCAAACATTCATCGAACAAAAGATCCTGCGGATCTTTGTCGTCATTCCCATCAAGCAATGAAACAAAGAAACCCAGGGACTTTCTCCTGCATACTATAAGGCAGTATGTTTCAGCCATTTTTGAGGTTTTGACTCTAGCCGGCAGGTCTTTAATTCGACGGATAACTTCCGGATGCTCTCTCTCGATCTCTTTGAGTTCTCTCCGGATTCGGGTTAATAACCCCTCCTCCTCAGAATCTTCGGGGTTGCGACTGATCCTGGTGAAAAGTTCCGATGGCACAGGTGTTTCGTCTACATCAAAAATTTTTGAATCCTCACCAAGCGTATTGTGTATGAGGAACATCTTGTTCCCAGCGATCTCCCTGCTTCTTACAACAGTCGCACCTTGCTCTGTGGGGAAAAAGTTGTAGATCTTCAATTTTTCGAATACTTTCGCCCCAATCCGGTTTATCCTTCCAAGTCTTTGAATAACCCTGGTGGGGTTCCAGGGGATGTCGTAGTTGATTATGGCCCCTGCTCTGTTCAGGTTAAAACCCTCGGACAGTTTGTCACTGGTAAGAAGGATCCTGTAATCGTTCCTCTGGTTCCTTTTTTTAATGCTTGCATCAAAGTTCACGAGGATATCCTCGAGAACCTGTCTTCCAAGGTCGCCAATAACTGATAGAACCTGCCCGGGGAAATACTCCTGAAGAATGGGGTCGAGGTGCTTGACAGTATCGACGTACTCCGAAAAAAGAATAACCTTACGAAGTGGTTCATTCCCATTTGGGGGCTCGTTCAGTATCCTGGTCAGCTCATTTATAAGCTTTCCTGCCTTGGGATCATTCTTGACGAGATCCAATTTCTCAACAGTTTCAGCGATCTCCTCGAAAAGAGCCAGATCGGAAGCAATGTCCGACAAAAATTCATCTTTCCGTTCAAAGGAATCAACTTCGTAAATTCTGTCGTTTTTCGGACCTCTTTCACTATCAAGATTTTCGGCGAATTCCTCTAGCATCCTGTCAATTTCATCGGGGTCAAGATCGTAATTTCTTTCCACCAGTTTTCTATCAAGAATGTACCTTCCGCCGGAATTGTTTATAAACTGCTGAACACACCTATGAACACGGATAAAGCTCTCAATGCTTCGCCTGAAGGAACCAAAGGAGCTTTCAAACCTTTTGACAAGCAAACGTCGCATAAAGTCGTACAAGTTCCTCTGCTGCTGAAATGCACGGTTTTCAAGCTCGTCCATCTCATCAAAGTCTTTTGATTTTTCATAACTGAAGGGCTGGTATATTGCACCGGTGAATTTTCCGCCTTCCCCGAAATACTCCGTAATCACACGATCGTAAAAAATCGACTGCTGGTTTGACAGCTCAAAGAATAAATCCCTGGGGTTTTCTACCGTTGAGAGATCCTCAACTTCTTCGCCGTAGACCGGGTCCTTGATAAGGTCCAGTCTGTTTCTTCTGATCATGACCGGCTGGAGAACTGCCCGTATCTTCTTGGAAAGATTTTGGGCATGCCCTTTTACCTGCCTCAAGTCAACAGGCAGTTCGCCGATTATTTCCTGGTAGTATTTTTCTGCTCTCCTTTTTTTGTCCGGGTTTGAAGAGTTGAAGTTTTTGCTGATGAAGGAAAGTCTGAAAAAGAGGTAGTTATAATAAGCGAAACGAGCCTCAAGGTTTTCGTCAAGGGATATCTTGGATTTGCCGGGCACGATAAAAAGTTTCAGCAGGGCAAAAATATCCGCCGGCGTGTTGTTGAAAGGAGTTGCCGTCAGAAGGATGGTCTTGCGGTTTTTGCAGATGACACTCAGCTGCTCGTAACCTGTAGTGTCCTGGTTCCGAAAGCGATGGACTTCATCCACAATAACTACTTCGATGTCTTTACCCTGATCCTGAAGATACTCCGCTACATTTTCAAGATCGCCGGATGACCTGACTTCCCAGTCGTAGAGTTTGAAATCGTGCACATACTTCTTCCACCCTGATTTCCCGTTGGGATCTCCTATCAGGCTGGGAGGACAAATAATTATGCCTCTGCGGCCGATATTCTTTGCCACCATTCCAGCAATCACAGACTTGCCCAACCCTACAACATCGGCAATTACCACACCGTTATAGTTTTCCAGAACCGTAAGTGCCTGATTGACGGCATCAATCTGGTAGGAATATACACGGTATCCCCCAGATTCCAGCAACCTGACCACCTGGGGTTTCACTGTCTTCTGTTCCTGCAGTTGGGCATAGGTATTTAAAATAAGGGCATAGGCTTCAAAAGGGGTTACCTGGGCGGCCTGGGTATTGTTCTTGATGATATCGACCAGCCTGCCACGCCTTGAAGTATTTTCAGTTATCGGAACCGCAGTCTCCCAGAGGGAGTCAAAATATTCTTCCGCTTCCTGGGTGCCGTAGTCTCCGATCTCAACGTTGAATTCGTTCTGCTCCAGTATCCCTGCCCGTGTCAGGTTGCTGCTGCCGGTAATAAACCTGGCATCGGCGATCCCTCTAAGCTGTTCCTGGATTTTAAAAAGGTAGAGCTTGGCGTGATTTGGATCTGCCGTCTTTCTTATCAGGAGCCGATCATCTTCCAACATATCCAGGAAAAACCCAACCTGCCTGTAAAAATCCTCCGAATCAAATTCTTCATCGTTCAGGGCCACCTTAAGGGAATCGAAAAACCTCTCTGCTTTATCTTCGTTGGTCAAACGGTTAGTATCAGGACCGTGCTCCACTATTCGCCCCAGAGTTCCGTCCACTTCAAGACCCACCAGGATCTTGACGACAATATCCTCACGCCCCTCCAGGGCACTTACTATTTCCCGCCATCCGGAAAAGTAGAAGAACCCTACCAGGAACTTGAGCTCTCCGCTGTGTTGGATAAGCTGCTCCAGCCTCCTTTTAAGAGTAGCCTGCGGGGCATTGGTAATAAAGGCGCTTTTTCTCATGTTTACCTCCTGAAGTCCTGACTAAACGCTGCGGGCGCGGGATAATCTGTCCCAGACCAGTTGACAGGCAGCCCGATAAACATCCTTGCGCTCTTCCTCTGTCAGTCCAAGAGCATCGAATACAACTTTATCCAGTGCGGCCCTGTCGGGGAGAGGCCTGGGTTCCTGTTCTGATATAGGGATTCCTGAATCAGGGTTGATGCCACATTCTGCAAATACGCTATTTACTTTTCGGGTTAAGCAAATAGTTTGGTTATTTATCGAATGTGGAAAAAGAACTGGATTAAGAATTAACATTTTACATATATCAATCCCTTCAGTTTTCAATGCACCCTGACCGAGATTAGCCCTTCCAAACAATTCGCGACATAGTATCGAGGCAGTTGTAAGAATTGAAAAAGGGAAAAGCTCATTATGGAAATCAATTTCAAATAAATTATGATCAACATACACCCTTGATTTATTGAAAAACACAACAAATCGATCATTATGTATCATCGGCCACAAAACAGTGGCGAAAAACCTGTTAGGAAGAGCCCACCATTGTCTCCTTGTTTCAACCGAAGTTCTTTTATTAAAAAATTGTTTTTCTCCCCATTCAATATACTTTAGCGCTTGTTTTCCTTCCAATTCTTCTTTTGACTGTTGACAGACAAAAG
>DCUS01000210.1 GCA_002327885.1 Syntrophaceae bacterium UBA2208 | reverse complement strand
AAAAGAAGGGAGTGTAAGAGCATGAGTGATGGGTTTGTGATCTTAAATAAAAAAATTTGGATTTGCCTGCTGCCGGTGTTTGTTACTGTATCTCTGTTGGTTGGTTCTCCAGCAGGGGCTGACGTCTACGATGATTTCAGCAGCGAGAATATTGATACCACCAAATGGAATATCCGCAGCACTCCGGGTGGCACCCCGGGTCTCTTCACTCAATCTAAAGGTCGTTTGCATTTCTTTGGCAAAAGGGATGCCGGCGAGAGTCTTTTATCGACCAAGTCTTTTCCAGCTGGTTTCTTCAGGATTGAGTTTTACGACTTTTATTCTACCAATGATGCCCCCTCTGGACGAGGGATGGGTTCTTTTGTCGCGTTAGGTCTCGGGCCAAGAGACAATTATGTGAGGATGTTGCGAGGCAGAGTCGGTACGGGGGGATACTTTGAGGCAAATTATTTCACGAACAATGGGCTTAAACTCTGGTATGATCCCACGGAGATTGCTTTCGGTCAGCTTGGATTATACTATGACGGTTCAACGGTAAGTTTTTTCTACAATATTGGACTGGGTGCCGATAAAGGGTGGCAAAGGGTAGGTCCAAGAGTAACTCCAGGGTGGAATTTTTCCCCGCAGCTGTTCATCAGTGGGTATCCTGGTGCGAGCGGCCTTACAAAATTTGTTGTGGACAGCGTTGAATACACACCTGTCCCTCTCCCTCTTTCTCTCTTGAAGAAACTGGAAAGATGACATAGACTTTGATCACCTCCCTCCCACCACCTGTTGAACAGGCAACAAAAGAGGGGGGACATCCCATATTGCTCCTTTCAAGAGGGAAAGCAACATGGGATGTCCCCTTCTTACCACAGAATCAGTCGGAAAAAAATTCAGGCTTCATTTCAACCGTCAATCCATCGTTATTCACCAACCGTCTGGCCAGACCTTCAATTTTTGGAAGTTCATATTCAAAGAAATAACGGAAGGCAAAAAACTTACCATTGTAAAAGTTTGATTCGACCTCGAGGTGACGATTTCTCAGGGCTTTTACAACAACCGTGGCCTGGACCAGCCATTGCCAGGCCACTGAGATAATTCCAAATAGCTCCAGATAGAGTGTGGCATCAGCCAAAAAGATTTCAAGAGTCTCTTTTTTCGCAACGCCCATCAGATGGGCGCTAACTTTTTGAAGCAATTCCAATGCCTGCCCCAGTTTCTGCGCATGGAGTTCAAGCTCCCTCCAATTTCCCGCTTCCCGAATGGCTCTTTGCACTTCTTCCAGATAGAGTTTGTAAGCCTTCCCATTTTTCATAATGACTTTTCGACCCAGAAGGTCCAACCCATGGATCCCTGTGGTGCCCTCGTGGATCGGATGAATCCGTGCGTCCCGATAATATTGTTCCAAAGGATAGTCGTCGCAGTAACCGGATCCACCGAGGCATTGTAAACCGGCACTAATAGAGAGCAGACCCATTTCCGACGGATAGCTTTTCGCGATTGGGGTTAAGAGGTCCAACAGAAGTTCGTTCTTTTCCTTCTCTTCTCCAGCAAGAACACTCGCGAGATCGGCATATTTCCCACATTGGATCAATAAAGCGAGAGATCCTTCCGCGATGGAGCGCTGGAAAAGCAACATGCGTTTCACATCAGGGTGTTCAATGATAGGCACTTGGGGCAATGTGGGATCTTTGGTTGACAATTTTCTCCCCTGGAGCCGCTTTTTGGAATACTCCAGGGCAGCGTGATAGGCGGCCGTAGCAATGGCCGCAGCCCCTCCTCCTACTCCAATTCGTGCTTCGTTCATCATCTGAAACATATGAAGAAGTCCTTGATTGGGCTCGCCCACCAGGTAGCCGTGGCAGTCATCGTTATCCCCAATGCTGAGATGGGCGATCGGACATCCCCGGTAACCCAACTTGTGAAAAATTCCAGAGGTGATCACATCGTTGGGAACCAATTGGCCACCCTCGTCAATCCGCTTCTTGGGAACAACGAAAAGGGAAATCCCTTTTACACCGGCAGGGGCGCCCTTGATCTTGGCCAGCATGAGATGAACCACATTTTCAACCGCGTCATGGTCTCCAGCCGATATAAATACTTTTTGACCTCTCATTTTATAGTAGCCCTTATCCGTAGGTTCAGCTTCGGTCGTAATGTCGGAGAGCGAACTTCCCGCTTCGGGTTCAGTTAAAGCCATGGTTCCCTGCCATTTTCCAGAAAGCATCCCGGGAAGATAGGACTTCTTCAGATCCTCCTTTCCAAAGTTCAGAATGAGACGGGCAGCCCCAGCCGTCAAATCCGGGTAGACCGCAGCGGAATAATTGGCTGCACAAAAAATGAACCGGCACACGAGCGTGACCATACGAGGAAGCTGTTGCCCTCCCCACTCAAAAGGTAGGTCGATGCCAATCCAGCCCCCTTTGCCGGACTCTTCCAAAAACTTTCTGATCGAAAGATGAACCTTAATCTGATCATCTACGTATTCCGGCGGATTCTTATCCATCTCCTGAAAGATCGGATAGAGAAGACCCTCGGCCAATTCCATGGCTGCTTTGATGAGCATGCCGAAGGTTTTCTGATCGTATTCTTTGTAACAATCGTATCGGGTCAGGGACACAACGTCAAAAACCTCATCCAGCAAGAATTTCAAATTCCTTTCACTGAGAAATTTAGATGCCATTTTATTATTCTCCCTATCTTCTTAAAAGTCGACCTGGCATGGGTGGATCGTTCCTTTTTTACCTCCAACTTGAGCCTCATTCTATGGCACTTAGTGGTTTTTTGGCAAGGGGGGGATCTAATTTTTTCACTTTGAATTTTTCACTTGACAACCCTATAATCAATGCAGTAGATTAATGGTCGTTCATTAATAAATCTATCTCAGATGAAAAGGAATGGAGTAAAATCCGGTTTTCAGAAAGCAGAAATGCTGAAAGCAGCTCGAAGGCTTTTCTGGGAAAAAGGCTACAATGCCACCAGTATGCGCGAAATAGCGATTGCCTACGGTTGTCGAGCAGCCAACATCTACAATTTCTTTTCTGACAAGGAAGAAATCCTCTTCGAGGTGCTCCGTGAAGAAATGGAGCAGATCATTCATCCAATCAAGCACCTGGAGGAGGATGACGGATCCAGCCCCATTGAGCAGTTGAGGTTCGTCATTGAAAGTCATTTAAAAGTCACATTGAGCTACAGGAGGTCCTCCGGGTTGCTCTTTGATGTCGCTTTGGATAGCCTCTCCCCCGACAAACGAAAAATGATCATCGATTTTCGTGACACCTATGACCGAATTATTCGAAAAGTGATTCACAGAGGCATTGATACCGGATATTTCCCCAAACTGGATGTGAGATTGGCTGGCTTTATGATTGCTTCCATGATTACACGAACTCGAATTTGGTTCCATCCCAAGAAAGGGGTATCGGTGAGCGAGCTCGCAGAGTTCATGTCTCAATTCGCCTTTAATGGTCTCAGAGGTCAGGGGCCAGCGGTTTTTAAATAGGCCCACCAATTTAAGCAAGAGTGGAGGAAAGGGAAAGATGAGAACCAAGCAGGAATATATTGAAGGTCTGCGAAAGATGCGTAGGAATATCTATGTGAACGGCGAAAAAATCGCCCGGGATGACGAAGTGCAGATGCCTACGATCAACACCATCGGGTTGACTTTCGATTGTGCGGCGGACCCGAAATACGAAGGCCTGTGTACGGCCAAATCACATCTGACGGGGGAGAAGATCAACCGTTTCTGTCATGTCCATCAGAACAAAGAGGATTTGCACAAGAAGCAAGATATGACCCGAGCCCTCTGCCAAATAGCGGGAGGGTGTATTCAACGGTGCATGGGAATCGATGCGACCAACGCCCTCTTTAACGTTTCTTACGAGGCCGACAAACAGAACAAGGGGGCGACTCAATACCATAAGAATTTTGTGAAATGGCTGGAAAGATTCCAGAAAGAGGATTTAGTGGGTTGTTGCGCCCAGACGGATGTCAAAGGGGACAGGATGAAGCGGCCCAGCGAGCAGAGAGACCCGGATATGTATGTCCGCGTGGTGGAGAGGAAGAGCGATGGAATCGTGGTTCGAGGCTCCAAGGTACATATCTCCGAAGCCTCTGTGGCAGATGAGATCCTGGTCGTTCCCACCCGCGCTCTTTTGCCTGAGGAGAAGGATTGGGCTCTTGCTTTTGCTATTCCCGCTGACTGGGAAGGGATGAAACAAGTTGTGTCCGTGCATAACCTTCGTGATCGGCAACACTTCAAGAGGGGATTCACTCCTGGCTACACCGATTCTTATACGATCTTCGATAATTGCTTCGTTCCATGGGAACGGGTCTTTCTTTGCGGGGAGACGATTCATGGTGGGGCATGCGCCCTTCTCTTCGCTCTTTTCCATCGCCATAGCTACTCCGGTTGTAAACCGGCCTTGGGAGATTTAATGCTTGGTACAGTCGCACTGGCGGCAGAATATAATGGTATCGCAAAGGCCCCGCATGTGCGGGATAAATTAGCGGAGATCATCCGGGTGTCCGAGCTGGGTTATGCGGCCGGATTTACAGCTTCCGAACTGGGAAAACCTGAGCTTTACGTCCCCGGCGTGGGACCGATACCCTATGGGCCGGGAAGTTACATCCCCCATTCCATTTATGCAAACGTAGGCCGCAACCTTACCGGAGAGGCGGTTTTCCGGGAAGCCGAAATTTTGTGCGACATCGCCGGCGGTATCCCGGCCACCTTCCCCTATGAGGGAGATTTCATGAACCCCGAGATTAAGGATCTTCTTTATAAATATATCACGCGGAACCCGGACATTGACCCGGAAGATGCGGCCCAGCTCTGGCGTTACATCGGCGACATACTTTGCTCTGCCAGTGGAGGAATTCATTTGATTGGATCCTATCACGGAGGCGGTTCGCCCATCATGGAAGCGATCGCTATCACGACCCAGTACGACATCGAATCGCGGAAGAAAATGGTTAAAAAGCTTGCGGGAATTCCGGAGAGGCCCAAAAACCGGTAAGCCCTTTGCTGAAAAGAAAGCTATGGAGAAGATCTTGGTTGTGGGAGCAGGATTTATGGGCTCAGGAATCGCTCAGGTTTCGGCCCAGGCCGGATACCAGGTTCGTCTCATGGATATCCAGACTGCGATCACGGACAGGGCCCTCAAGGATATTCGCTGGTCCGTGGAGAAGCTTGTTGCGAAAGGTTTTCTCCGGGAATCTTCGGAGAAAGTTCTTGCCCGGATTTTACCAGAAAAAGATTTATCGAGCACTTCTGAAGTGGATATGGTAATTGAAGCAGTGCCCGAGGTGGAGGAGTTGAAACGTGGGATTTTTCAAGAACTGGATCGGATTTCTCAGCCGGAGACTCCCCTGGCCACAAACACTTCTTCCATCCCCATCACCCACCTTGCCGAAAATATAAGGAGGCCGGATAGGGTGTTGGGATTGCATTTTTTCGGGCCTGTGCCGCTCATGGAGTTGGTCGAAGTCGTCAAAGGAGAAAAGACTTCACAGAAAATCTTTGAACAAGGAGTAGCCTTTGTCCAATCCTTGGGAAAAACTCCGGTTCGAGTTCAGCGAGATATCCCCGGTTTTGTGATGAATCGAATCTTCTCCGCA
Organism: Syntrophaceae bacterium UBA2208; assembly: GCA_002327885.1. Taxonomy (GTDB): domain Bacteria; phylum Desulfobacterota; class BSN033; order BSN033; family UBA1163; genus UBA1163. The sequence continues at coordinate 658 of DCUS01000210.1, read as the reverse complement.
GCCTTCCGGGAAGCGGTGGACTTGGTTGATCAGGGAATCGTCAGCCCCGAAGATGTGGATGCGGGGATGCGGCTCGGCTATGGCTGGAATGCAGGCCCCTTCGAAACCGCTGATAACGCCGGTCTGGATACCTGCGCCCGGGTCGGCCAGACCATGAGGGCACTGGGGGTTGGGCATCTTGCCCCCGGTTCAAACCTGATTGAACGGATGGTGGCCGAAGGACGCCTGGGCCGGAAGACCGGAAAAGGTTTTTACAGATACTCTCCTGAAGGAAAACGCCTGCTCTGGGAGGATAAGTAGGTTCATGATCGGAATCTTCCAAAGGTCAGAGTAACTGACAATGTTCAATGATCAATTAGCAATGATCAATTATCAATGCGAAACGAAGAAAGATGCTCTCGTAAAAAGTTCCCAAAGTGGTCGTTTCGAACGAAGTGAAGTCAATCTCGCATTTTGTTAGTGCTTGATTTTATGAGATTGCTTCGTCACTACCTGCCTACCGCAGGCAGGCGTTCCTCGCAATGACACGTGGTTGGACTTTTTACGAATGTATTGAGAGTAATTTTGAACAAAGTTTTAAATTGCTAATTGACTATTGCTCATTGACCATTTTTCATTGAATCTTTTAAAAGGGGTTTTTATGGAACAGTTCGTTAAG
>DCUS01000167.1 GCA_002327885.1 Syntrophaceae bacterium UBA2208 | reverse complement strand
GGAAACCCCTCGCCTTGAGGCGAAGGAAAAATTCGTGTAATATGGTCGTGTGAAACGGTATCGAATAGACGCGCACACGTGTGGCCGTCGACCCTCTGCCCGATGGGCTGCCATCCCCGGCAAATGGATAATCCTTATTGATATTTCCACTCAAAATTAGTAGACTTTTATCAAACTACAGTTTTTTAATCCAACCTTCCACTAACCTTTGGGGGGGATTCCACAAGAAACGATACTGGACAGAGGGGAAACCAACGGCTACGAGAGATCAGGGCCATGGAGGCCTATTTTTTCAATTCTGAAAGCAATTTTAGAAAGAGAATCATCGTGAGGGGAGTGTCGTGAAATTACTTGAAAAGATTCTGGTGGCAATGGATTTTGGGCAACCTTCCAGAGATGCGCTTCGATTGGCGACCCTTTTGGCAAGAGCGTTCCACTCGGAAATAATCTTGATCCACGTCATCCCTGAAATCATGGGCATCAAGATCGACAGGGGCAAAATAAGGAAAATCGAGACGCAAAAACTGAGGCAGATGGAGATGGATCTTAAAAAAAAGGGAGTATCTTCTGTTGAGATCATCGTCCGCTTTGGGATTCCTTTAGAACGGATTATTGAATATTCGGATGAATTGGATGTCAACCTTATCGTTGTAGGGTCTGGCAAAAGGGAAAAGAAGTTTCCTTTGGGGACCACTGCTGAAAGGGTGATGATCTATGCTGACAAGCCGGTCTTGGTTGTGAAGCCAGGGTCTCGCTCGCTCATTAGGAAGATGTTTTGCCCCGTGGACTTTTCAGAAGCTTCAAAACGTGCCCTGATTAACGCGATTCATCTTTNNTCACTGTACTGACCGTGTTTGAGCCGCTGCTAAGCAGCTTTTTTGGACCGGGTAGGACACCCGGAGAGTCAAAAGAGAAGGCTTTGGTGAAACGACAGCAGTATCAGTATGACAGGTTTCTCCGGGGATTCGAATCAGAAAATCTCAAATGGACCAAGACCATCCTAAGGGGGAAACCCCATGAAGAAATTCTGAGGGTAATTCGGGAAGCGCAGCCAGATCTGCTCGTGATGGGGTCCCAGGGCAGAACAGGGCTCTCACGTCTACTCATGGGTAGCACCACGGAGAGGGTGGTTCGAGAAATGCCTTGTTCTGTGATAACACTGAAACAAGAACATGTCATCCGATTCCCTCTGGAAAAGGAAGTTGCCGACATAGAGACCCATTTTAGGAGGGGGAAAGAACTCCTCAAGAAACAATTGATGGAGGGGGCTGTCGCTCAGTTTGAGTATTGCATTAGGAAGGATGTCCTTTTCATTCCTGCATGGGAGGGGATGGCCGTTGCCTATCGGCATATGGGCAAGAAAAAAGAGGCAAGTGGATGTGAGGAAATGGCCGCGCATATTCGCAAACACCTCTGGGAAAAAGAGGACACCCCCAAAAAGAGCTGAGTCCATAGCTTGGGAATGGAGGTTCCAACCAATGCGCCGGATTTGAGTGAAGATGATCGAAGAGACCGGTTTTTTCCATTGCATCGCGGAACTTGGTTTTGGAGGATTGACACAATATGCTGCAGTTACTTAAAGAAAAACTCCTGGAAGTAATCAAAGCGTTCGCGCCATTGATTATTGTTGTCTGCGCTCTTCAATTTACACTGGTTAAGGCGCCCACTGCTTTATTTCTTCAGTTTCTCATCGGCTCGGTTATGGCAATTTGCGGAATGGTGCTTTTTTTTATGGGTATCGACGTCGGGATTTTACCGATGGGAAGATTCATCGGAGCCGAGTTGCCCCAGAGGGGTTCGCTGCTGTTAATTGTAGGAGTGGCTTTCTCATTAGGGTTTGCGACAACGGTCGCCGAACCGGATGTGTTGGTCCTGTCCAGGCAAGTCGATGCCATCTCCCGGGGCGCCATCCCCCAAAATAACATTTTATATGTCATGGCTATTGGGGTGGGTATTTATGTTGCAATGGCTATGATGCGTGTTGTCTACGGGATTCGGATGGCCTATCTGCTGGCAGCCAACTATTCGATTGTCATACTTCTTTCCTTTTTCACACCGGCGGAATTCGTCCCATTGGCTTATGACTCAGGCAGCGTGACCACCGGGGTGTTGACCGCTCCGGTAGTGATCGCGTTAGCCCTCGGACTTAGCTCTGTTCTTGCGGGCAGGTCCGCCGTATCGGATGGTTTTGGCTTGTTGGGATTTGCTTCAGTAGGGCCGATTATCGCCGTCATGATCATGGGGATACTTCTGAGATGAACGAAATAAACGTTTTACATGGCCTTCAAAATACTGTTTTGAGCGTGGCCGCGGCGGTAATGCCACTGGTGGTTCTCTTTATGGTTTTTCAGGTCCTGTTGCTGAAATTGCCCCGCAGTAATGTTTTTAATATCCTGAAAGGGACATTACTGGCATCCGGTGGGCTACTCCTTTTTCTGCAGGGGGTACATATCGGACTTTTGCCCTTCGGGCGAGCTATTGGAGAGGCTCTTGGGACTCTACCCCACAAGTGGCTCTTGATACCCTTTGGTTGTCTCCTCGGATTTCTTACAACCTGGGGAGAGCCGTCGGTACGCATCTTATCTGACCAGGTTGAAAAAGCCTCAAGCGGGTCAATCCACCAGTCAACGGTGCTTTACGCGATTTGCATTGGAGTCGCTCTAATCGTTGGCCTGGGGTTGTTCAGAATCGGTTATGGTATTCCTCTGCTTTACATATCGATACCAGGGTATGCACTCGTGATCGTGATCATGTGGTTCAGTGAAAAGGCATTCCTGTCGATTGCCGTTGATGCGGGAGGTGTGGCAACGGGGCCTATAGCAAATACGTTTCTTCTGGCTCTTGCTTTAGGCATATCTTCTTCAATAGGCGAACAAGACCCCATTATCCATGGTTTAGGGTTAGTCGCATTGATCGCCTTAGCTCCCATCATCTCGGTGATGGCTTTGGGGTTTATTTTTCGCATTAAAAAAGAACGAAAGGAGTGAAAAAGATGTCAAACGTATCTCTAATCGTTACCATCGTGCGCAAAGGATGGGGTGATACTGTTCTGGAAGCTTCCACAAAGGCTGGTGCTGACGGGGGCACCGTATTATGCGGCCGCGGGTCCGGTATTCATGAAAAACAAAAGCTACTGGGCATCCCGATTGAACCCGAAAAAGAAATCGTGTTGACAGTTACCTCTTCGGACAAAATCGACCATATCCTCGATGAAATCATGCGTGTCAGTGATTTGTGTAAGCCCGGCATGGGAATCGCTTTCGTCGTTCCTGTTGAAAAGGTGGTCGGTGTAACGCATGGCGTATGTGAAACCCCACAGTGAAAAATCACCGAATGGCAAACTTTCGGTGATTAGGATTCTTGCGGCGGTTTTGTGTTCGGGGAAGGAATCTTTTAAGCAAGCCTGGGAGGATGAATGGCCTGGGACAAAAAGGAGATAAAGGAAGTCTTTGAAGAGCTGAACTCTTCGCCGAAGGGCCTCTCTTCCGAAGAGGTGGGGAAAAGACTCGATCAATACGGCCACAACGCCTTAAAAGAGAAGATGGTTATGATTTCTGCTATCTATCATCAGGTTCCGATCCTTCAAAAAACCACGATCTGATTTTCATATATTTATCTGGGATTCATGATTTCTATCAGTAACTTTCAGTTCAAGATGCTATCGTTGAGCGATGACTTGTAGGTGCAAAGTTGAATGAAAGGGGAGAATTTTAATGCTCACCTCCCAGATAATCCATAATGACCCTCTCCCTAATTCTTCTTTTGAAGTAGGTG
>DCUS01000076.1 GCA_002327885.1 Syntrophaceae bacterium UBA2208 | reverse complement strand
TTGGATTGACGCATGAAGAACAGAGCCGCTGCGCGAATAAAAAAGATTATCCTATGGGGTTTCAATCGGGGAACTTCCCTTACAAGTTGCCAAAACTAAACAATGCCAACATTTTAACACCAAATTGAACGGGTATCAATTAAAAAACGGTGCTTCGCACCAAGCTTTGTTTCTACCGCGTAGCGGTTTAGTTCTTCATATTGGAACGTTCAATTGAGAAAGGGAATCCTAAGAACATCAGGAACTGGAAAGGATAAATATTCTGGTGTGAAGAATTGGGGCTCTAACCAGAGAATATCTTGCCAATACCTGCACTTTGCCCAAACTGAAGATATCTGGTTGAAATCTGCATTGTAAGGGGTGTTTTATTGACTTCAGGAAGAAAGTGTTAAGGCCTCTTTTGCTCTTCTTATCCGTGCTTTCCTCCCAGGTAATCCCCATCTATATGTGGTAATGTCTTGGTTGAGAGCAGGGTATGGAAAAAGAAGCAGGATATCAAGGAAAAACCGAGACAATGGAATCAGACTTGCACAATTTGAATTTCTTCGGTAATATGTCGCCAATAATAGATAGATGTCCTATAATGTTCCTGTCAAGATGGAGAGTGGAAATCTAATCTATTGCATTGCTGTAACGTTAACCTAAGTTTTAAATAACCATGTCCATAGAAAAGAATTTTGATATTCCTTTTGTTGCGGACCTTGCTCTGCGTGAGAAGCAGATCCAGCAGAATTACCGTCCCGTCATAGCCGTTTCCAAATAGGAGAACCAACATGCAGTATGAGCTGACCGTAAAACTACTCATCAAGACGCCTTTTGACGAAGACCGGGTAATGCGTCAAGTTGAGTCGTTGTTTGCCTTCGGAACAGTCTTAGAGTCGGTGGCGGAAGCTCTGAAACTTGACGCGGACCCGCACTTCTTGAGTGTGGATGTTTTGGCAACTTCTGCTCGGACAGCCACTGTGGAGTGAAGGAGCGGATTTCAAGCTGGCGACCCAGCAGGAAAACAAAGCGGGCAGAACGTATTCCAGGTTTTGACCAAACACCTGACTTTGTCCATTCCCATACCCCTCTAAATGGGGGCAAGAATGAAGCCGATAATCGGATGTGTGCGGTAATTTATCAATCGGAAGGGCGCCTCCGATAGCTTTCTAATTCTTCTGCCGTCAAGTTCTCGGGCTCTACCAACCCGTAATGTTTTTCGACAGAAACTCGGATACCTTCTTCTGTCTTTTCGCATTCAAATAAAGCGATGAGGTCCTCCTCCATAAACTGAGCGGCAATTGATCGGCAAATGAGCCCCGGAAATTTCGTTCCACAAACAGCTAAATCTTGCTCTATTTGAACAATCCCTATCTTGTCTGTCCCGCCCTTCGCTTGGATTGGGATAACATAGTGGGCCCCTCTTTTATCGATCCCAATATAAATTTCATCTGTCTCAACTTGTCCCATGCTAGGCACAGTAGTTCGCAGATGGTTTTGCAAAGAATAACAAGTCAGGCCAGTAAAAATATCAATCAGTCGATTATAGCGGAGCTTAGCCAAAAGTGCTTGTTCATCATTTAGCTTGTATTTACTGATCACTCCGGGCGTAGCATCAGGAATTTTCGTTTCTGCCAGAATCTTCGATGGAACAATAGCAGATTTTGTGGCAAGTACAAACTTGTAACGGGCTCTTCCTGCAGGATGTATAATCCACTCAAATCCCTCTGGGGCCTTTGCTACGATAGCATCAGGTAATGGAGCTCTGTATCGAAACGAATAGAGGACATCCCCTAAGTTTTTAGGAAGTTTTATGCGTAATTTCCTCGCCGAACTGATTATATCTGATCTCTCAAATAAGATTTCCTTTGCCCCTTTCCTGAAATACTTAGAGAAAATCCCTTCTATAATTTGCGAGTATCGGTTTTTGGGGCTTCCCATAGCTTCACCTTTTAACCTTTCCAATGTAATACGACAACTTCTTCTCTTAACTGTTCCCGCGTTGCAGTAGCATACCTGGTGCGAAAAAGGTCGATTCGCACCAGCTCATACCCGAGTGCCTGCGCTATATCTGCCAACAACTGCCCTGTGTGAATCATGATCCTCAGATACGAAGCCTGGTCTCCTACCACATAAGCCAATTTGGCTCCAGGACGTAGAACAGATCGAAGATTGGCTAAGTGACATGCCATTCCGCCAAAATACAATTTTGTAACTTTTCCGTAAAGTCTCTCAAATCCAGAATTCTTTCCAAGCTCTGTTCTGCGTTTCTCTATAGATTCTGCAATCCGCTGGATTTCTGGATGCCCGGCTACCCATTTATCATCCTCATCATCTTTATAAACGCCACGGGTATTTGAACGTATAAAAGTCTGCTTCATCTCTCTCAGTCCAGCCTTATTCTTGATAAATCCAAGGACAATAGATTCAAGTCTTGTCGTCCTTGTATAATCCTTTTCATTTGGATATGGAGGAGAAGTGATCACTGCATTCACTGAATCAGGCCCAATAATCTTGTCAATATTCCGTGCATCTCCCAGGTAAACCTTGGTATTAGGAAACGATCTATTTTTGACAATCCTTAGATCATTGACGATTTTTTCGATCTCAGACATCCATGAGGCTACAACTGGAGCATCGTTTTTAGGCTTACCAACCCCCACTTCTGGTCCAAAATGAAGATTGCTGATCCTGAACACCAAGGCATTTGCCAATGCGAGTAATGCATGCCGAAAATATGATTCGTGTTGGTGTTTTTTCAAACAGTCAAGCAAAACGAGAGTCTTATGCAATGGAAGAGGGCTGATCGAGTTGGTTAGAAGAAGTTTTCCCGCTTCAGAATCAAGGGTTCGTAATAAAATACCTTTAGGACGCCCTTTTAAGGGGCTGTTATCATCAATTCCTTCTGCTTTCAGCAGTTCTAAAGTGGAACCTTTGATATCATGTGCTCCCTTTTTCAATAAATCAGGATCAACTTTCCAATCCACTTTAACGGAGCTGGCAAAATGAGCAAAAAGGTTTGCCTCTACCCCCAACGCCTGTATTCCATGCCGTTTAGCTTCGACAAGGGTTGTCCCCGTACCGCAAAAAGGGTCTAAGACGACGTGGCTCCTGTCCAAACCAAAATTTTCAATGTAGCTGTTTACTAAATGGGGTGGGAAAGAGAGCACAAAACGGTACCAATGGTGGAAAGCTTTATCATGTGGATCCATCCTGTTGATGTAACCGTTGACTACATGCCTCTGATCCTTTTCGAGTGGATCAGCGGAATCAAAATCAGACAGAGGCAAACGTAATTGGGAAGGGGTTGGCTTCATCGCTGACATTATAGGGAATAGGATTAGAAAGGTCAATATTTGTTGACTTCGCCCTTTAACTTCAGGTAGACTTTTTAATAAAGAGAAACCAGGGTGGAGGGTACGAGAATGAATCTATTTCCTGAAGACTCATGGAAGCAATTTCGAGAAACTTTGGGATTAAAGGAATCTCCTCTGGGAATTTATTACACAAATGACCAGCCCGAAGGGGTTGCTCCTAAAGAGGGAATATCCGGGTGTATGATCGGACTGCTTCAGAATGCGAGAAAGAAAGGGAAGACGGTTTATTTCGATAAGGCCCATTTCGGTTGCCCCGGAGGGGCCTACTACATGGGTTTTTTTGAATCCCCGAGGCCCAATATCGAATATTTCCTTTCCTGCGGGATTCCGGGCGAAATGGAGGGAGAACGATATATCAAGACACCGGAACGGGCCAGAGAATATTTTGNNGAGGTGATTGTTTTCTTCGCTCCGCCGGATGTCCTTTCAGGACTCTTCACGTTGACGAACTATGCGATGGAACGCACGGATGCTGTTTATGCGCCATTCGGTTCCGGATGTGGAACGATTCTGACCTACCCATTGAAGGAAGCTGTAAAGGAACAGCCTCGCGCCGTCCTCGGAATGTTTGATGTTTCCGCAAGGCCCATGATTGAAAAGGAAACCCTCACCCTTGCCATGCCTTACTCCATATTCATAAAACTTTTAGAAAATGTTTCAGGGAGTTTCCTCGAAACGGAGAGCTGGAAGAAGGTCCTCCGGAGGATACAGAAATAGAACATTGCAAAATGTCACCCTGAACTCGTTTCAGGGTCTCTCTTTTTTCAGATTCTGAACCAAGTCCAGAATGACAAGATACCAAAATCTTCCTTGAATAGGAGTGCCACATGATTTATTCGGATACTCTTTCCTTAACCACAAAGGGGTTTTGTGATATCCAGGATCTCACCCATCATGTGGAGGCGTTGATCAATCGGTCCGATATAAAAAACGGATTGGTCACTGTGATGTGCCCCGGGTCTACGGGTTCTGTAACAACGATCGAATATGAATCAGGTGTTCTTAAAGACTTACAGAAGGCCATGGAAAAGATCGCTCCATCCGATATTCCTTATGAGCACGATAAACGCTGGGGCGATGGCAATGGTTTTTCTCATGTGAGAGCAGCTCTGATGAAACCCTCATTGACGATTCCCCTGATCAAAGGAAGATTGACGTTAGGCACATGGCAACAAATTGTCTTTATTGACTTTGATAACCGGAAAAGGGAAAGGCACCTTATTGTTCAAATTATGGGGGAATAAAAATGCCGGGGCTTTCTAACTGGGTAAACACAATGCACTGTGCATTAATCACTCAGTAAATCCCTCAAGAGGAAACGGGTCGTCTCCGACATTTCCACCTCAAGTTCTTTAACCGTAATAGCCTTTTCTTTACAAACCTCGACACAGCTTCTGCATCCGATACATTCCTTCACGCGGATGGGGATACATTTCCCGCCCTTTATCTCCAGCACGTTCACCGTACAAACCTCTAAACATTCTTCACAACCTGTACATTTTTCTTCGTCAACGGTCACATCAAAAACCATGTTGAAGAGCCTCCTTATTGAAAAGAAATTTCCTCAATGATTCAGCTTAAAATTTATAAACTCTTTTGATCAATCAAGTCAACCCTTCTACCTAATTTTGTATCCAATTTTTAGGCTCTATCTGTGAGAGATATACTGGAATATTTTTTCCGGTTTCTTGTCTTTGCCAACACAATAAATCCATAACGTATTGTAATATTTAATATATATTCTTGTTTAATATTCTTCTTGACATCGGAGAGCGGATATTATAAAAATTTTTAAAGGATTGGTCTACAGAGAGATTTGTATACAATTTAGAGTATACCCGGTGTCGGAAGGAGAGGTATTATGAAGGCAGACGAGGATAAGTGCATTGCCTGCAAAAGATGTTTTCCTTATTGCCCGATGGGGAGGATTCATACATTTAAACGGCATGATAAGATCCCTGGAAGGGTTTTTATCGAAATCGACCAAGATGCTTGCACGGATTGCGGGATGTGCCTGCGGGCGAATATCTGCCCGGTCAATGCCCTTCACCAGCCTGAGGACCCCTGGCCCCGTGAAGTCCGAAGGATACTCAGTAACCCCTTTATCGAATTTGCCGGGTCTCAGGTGCCGGGCCGCGGAACCGAGGAGATGAAGACCAATGACGTCAAAGGAACCTTTCTCCCCGGCGAGGTAGGCATTGGCATCGAACTGGGGAGACCTGGAGTGGGGGCCTACTTCAGGGATGTCGAGATTATTGCCATGGCTTTGATGGGAGCAGATATTGGCTACCAGTTAGCCATGGAAAATCCGGTCACTCATTTTATGTCGGATAAGACCACGGGAAAGCTCCGGGATGACGTTCTTGATGAAAAGGCCACCTCAGCCATCATCGAGGGAAAGTGTAAACTGGAGAAACTCCCCGAAGCCCTTGCAGTTCTCAAAGAGGCTGCCAAAAAAGTCAATACGGTTTTTTCGGTGGAAGTGATTACAAAGGTTTCGCCGGAGGGGAATATCCCCATTAAACCCGTCCTTGAAAAACTCGGTTTCTGGTATTCCATCAATAGCAAAAACAATATGGGTTTGGGTTTGCCGGCATTTAATTTCTATGGCGGTGGAAAATAGTGGAGGAGAACAATGACGCATAGTTTACATAGACGGGGTGACCTGGAAAGCCTGAAGGACGATTTTGTGGTGCTGGGTTGCCCGGCGACAGGGGTTAACAAAAAAGGATCCGCGCCCAAAACCCAGAAATTCTTAAGCATCTGCTATAAACATGGCCCTATTAACCTGGGGGATATGAAGACGGGGAATATTTACAATACGACGATGGATGATATCCTCGGGCGGGTGACAGATGGGACCATTGTCCAATGCACCTTCGATAATCGGGAGAAGATCGTCTCTTTGCTAAAAGATTTGAAAGAAAATAGGCCAGGGATTTCGGTCATCATCTCCGGAGTGACCGATGTCGTTCAGCAGTGTATGGAGGAAGCAGGACTGGGATGGATTCACTCCCTGGAATATTCCCTGGGAACGTGGGGAACGACGGAGAAATTACCCGATTTTGAGATACTTGAAACGGTGACCATGTGCGGCCACGCCATGATCAGTTCAGATCTGGTTCGTAAAATGATCAGGGATGTCAAGCGGGGGCGAAGGACAGTTGAGGACGCCTGCCTGGAACTGGCAAAGTGTTGCACCTGCGGCAACTACAACCTCACCCGCGGGATAAAGCTATTCAAGGAACTGCTTTCCAAATATATGGTTCATAGTCTGTACTAATGCGCTAAGCGCTGAGCGCATAGCGTTTAGGTTTTGGGATTTTATGCTGTGCTCTATGCGCCATGCTTTTTTTAAAAAAAGGAGAAAATCATGCGTTATGTCATCATCGGTGGGAGCGGAGGGGCGATCAGTGCCGTGGAGGCCATTCGTTCCGTTGATCAGGAATCGCAAATCGAATTATTCAGTGATGAAGCAACCCCTCTCTTCTCGAGAGTTCTTCTCCCTTACTATGTTGCGGAGGAGCTCTCAAAACCTCTTCTCAATTTCAGGTCTGCGGATTTTTTCGAACAAAACAAAATCAATGCCCACATTGGCGTGAGAGTCGACGAAATCTCTGTGAATGACAAAACCGTTCTGACAGAAGCCGGAGATTCATTTCCTTTCGATAAACTCCTGTTGGCCACAGGGGGAAAACCGATCGTTCCGCCTATCCCCGGGATTGATAAAGAAGGGATCTCGCCTCTTAAGACCATGGCGGATGCCGAAAGGATTTATCATCTTAAAGGAAAAAATGCAGTGGTGATTGGAGCGGGAAGCATCGGTGTGGAAACCAGCATCAGTTTAAAGAGAAGAGGAATGGAAGTGACTTTACTCGAGCAATTGGGACATGTCCTGCCCACGGTTTTTGATGAAGAGGCAGCCTTGATTATCAAAAAGAGGATCGAGGATCTCGGGATCACAACGGTCACCGGAGAAAAAGCAATTCAATTTACTGGAAATGGTCAGGTGAAGAGTGTGGTCACTGATTCAAGAGAAATCAAATGTGATATGGTTGTTCTTGCCGTGGGGGTAAAACCCGCCATTGAGCTTGCCCAAAAGGCGGGGATCGAGATCGGTTTGCTGAGAGGAATAAAAGTGGACCCTCAGATGATGACCAATCTCCCCGATATCTATGCCGCCGGGGATGTCGCCGAAACATATGATATCTCGCGAGACTCGAACTGGATCAATGCCATCTGGCCCTGTGCAGTAGAACAGGGCCGGATAGCCGGTTTGAATATGGCAGGCCGGAAGATTTCCTACGAAGGATCCTTTAGAAGGAACTCCATCGGGAATTTTATCGGAGTGCCCGCCATCTCGATGGGCGTCACCCGTGCGGATACCTGCTCAAGTTGTGAAGGGGGAGAGGCGGTTCAAGAAATCAGGAAGAGAACGAAGGAGACCTATAAAAAACTCATTTTAAAAAACGACCGTATCGTTGGAGCCATTTTGGTGGGTCAAACGCAAAAGGCCGGGTTGTTCGGCATTCTCCTGAAGAGGAAAATTAATGTTGCTGACACTCTTCCCGTATTAATGAGCAAAAGTCTAAACTTCATGGATTTATTGCCGCTGATCAGACGGAACGCCGACCAGTTTAAAGAAGCGGAATATAAAGAAATCATGGATACAGGATTGTAATAAATAGGACATCGGAATAGAGGACCGTCTCGCAGAGGGAGACCTGAGGCTTGAGGCAAAGAGATTTTGCCTCTAACCTTCAAGCGCCAGAGGTCCTTGAGCGAAGCGATCCTCAAACCTTTATTAGGAGGGAATGTGAAAGTCTTAATCGTGGATAAAAATAAATGCACCGGATGCCATCAATGTGAACTCTGGTGCGGAACGGAAATCGCCTCGGTATCCAAAGAACTCTACCAAGCCATCCATGAAGAACCTCATCCGGTCCCAAGGGTTTACGTCGAAGGGAAAGATTTTGCTCTCCAGTGCCGCCATTGCGAGGAAGCCCCTTGCATTGAAGCCTGTCCCAATGGAACCATGCGAAGGGACCCCGAAACGGGGCTGGTGTATGTGAACGAACCAACCTGTATCGCCTGCTGGATGTGCGTCATGGTTTGTCCCTTCGGGATTATTAATCCCTCTGCTTCAATGAAAGTGGCCATCAAATGCGATCGATGCAGGAATATGGGTCACCCCATCTGTGCGGAAGTGTGTCCGACTCAAGCGTTAAGATTAGAAGAGAGGAAAGATTACCGCAAGAAAGCTTTTTAATGAAGCGATTCTTGGAAGAATGGAATACTGGAACATTGAGTTTTACCCAAACAGATAAGATAGAAAGGAGTCAAAGATGGAGTTCATCCAAAAGAAGACCGCAGATAGTACGGTGGAGCGTTTCTTAACCAGGGCGGCAGAGAGCGAGCTCTCTTTGGTATGGGATCGTTATGAGGGACAACTTCCTGAGTGCGGTTTTTGTGAAACGGGCTTAAGCTGCCGGGATTGCCTTCAGGGCCCTTGTATCAGCCATCCCTTTCGGGATTCGAATAAACAGGGCGTGTGCGGAAAGGACAAAGATATTCTTGCGGCTCAATCCTTGCTGAGACTCGTTCTTAAAGGGACGATGGTTTACCTCGATCAATTAAACGACTTTGCGAAGGGGGTTGAATCCGGGGTGATCAAACCCAAAAATAAAATAAAAACAGATCAAATCCTAAAAGAGATTCAAAACCTCCTCAAAGACGGAGGAGCTCAGACCAAGAAAGAAATACCAAAGTATCTTATCCGCAACTGGGAAGAAACAGGGATTTCTCCGGAAGGGGTCCCAAGGGACCTCTTCAAGGCTTCTCAGAAATTGGAGGGAGGACTTGAGGGTGTGGAAGAAACCCTCCTCTGGTCATTCAAATCCTCTCTCCTCGGGAGCATGGCCCATTGGCTACAGGGGAATTTAAAAAGGTCTGTCTTTGGTGATTCGACCCCTACGAAGGTGGAGGTAAATCTCGGCGCCCTGAAGAAGGGCGCTCCGAATCTTCTTCTTTACGGCTCTTTTTCTCCCATTCTGAAATGCAAGATTGCAGAAGAAGCAAAAAAGAGGGGGGTCTATGTCACAGGCGTTTGTAGTGATCCTTTGATCCCCCCGTTCAGTTTTCCCCAAGTCACAAACTTTGGTTCACAGGAAATTCCTATTCTGACAGGAGCCGTTGATTTAATGGTAGTCGGAAACCAATTTGTCAATCCCTCATTGACGAAGATTGCCAAAGAATGGGAAGTCCCCATCATTCCGGCGGATGGATTGAAAAGAGAAAAAGATCTGAGTCATTTTGCAAGACAGATTGTCGAAAAGGCTAAAAAATCTTTTGAATTCCGCCGAAATATTCCCAAGGAAATTCCTGAAGGCAAAGAGGTCGCCATGATGGGCTTCTCCCGAGAAAATGTGGATGTCAAAAAAGTTCTTGGCGCTCTCCACAAAGGCCAAATCAAGGGGATCGCTATTTTAGCAGGATCCAATAACGTCAAGTTTACACAGGATCAGGAGAATGTTTCCATGGCACGGGAATTTTTAAAGAACAATATTCTATGCCTCTCGAAAGGTGAGGCGAGCGTTGCCTTAGCTAAATATGGATTTCTTCGCCCGGATTGTAGGGAAAAGTATTGCGATCAAGCATTTTCAAATACGCTATCGTCTTTTGGAAAAGAAATTCCTTCTATCCTTGATTTTGCAGATGGGGGAATCGTCGACTTTCTTTTCGATATCGCCAAGGCTGCGAAAAAAGAACTGAGGGACGTCCCGATCATAGCCGTTTTCCCGGAAGCTCATCGAAGTTCAGAGGTGACGGAGGCCATGTGGACGGTTGCGATGGGAATCTCAACCTATGTCTGGCCTGCTTTGCCTGTCACGGGAAGTCAGAAAACAATGGAAACACTGACGAAGTTCTGCCATGAGAAGTTCGGCGCAAGACTAAATATCGTTACTGAGAAAAAGATAGACGCTCGTGCTAAAGCGAACCTGGCGCTGAAGGCGCTCCAGGGTGAGGGAGTTTTGAGTATGAGCGGAAAACCGTGGAAATAGTATGCTCCCCCTTTAGGAAAGGGAGAGTGAGAAATTAATATTAGGAAAACATCTCAATGTCCCACCTAAGCGGAAGACATTTTCTTCAGATTCCAGGCCCGACCAACGTGCCAGATCGAATCCTCCGCGCCATGGCACAACCGACCATTGACCACCGAGGACCGAAATTTGCAAAACTCACTCATGAAATCATGGATGGGATGAAAAAGATCTTTAAAACCTCCGGAACCGTGGTGATCTATCCTTCTTCCGGAACCGGAGCCTGGGAAGCAGCCCTGGTCAATACCCTTTCGCCAGGAGATAAAGTCTTGATGTTTGAAACAGGACATTTTGCAACCCTCTGGCGAAACATGGCAGTGAAATTAGGGCTTGAAATTGATTTTGTTCCTGGAGATTGGCGCCGGGGAGTCGATCCCTCTGTCGTTGAGGAGAAACTTTCCGAAGACCAAAAACACCTCATCAAAGCCGTCGCAATCGTTCATAACGAAACGTCGACCGGGGTGACCAGCCGTGTCTGTGAAGTTCGGCAATTGATTGACCGGGTGAGGCACCCTGCGCTATTGATAGTCGACACGATCTCCTCACTTGCCTCCATTGATTACCGGCACGATGAGTGGGGGGTGGATGTGACAGTGAGTTGTTCCCAGAAAGGTTTAATGCTGCCGCCAGGACTCGGATTCAATGCAATCAGTGACAAAGCCCTTAAAATAAAAAAAACAGCCCACTTCCCCGGGTCTTACTGGGATTGGGAAGGAATGATCAACGATAACAAGCTTGGGTTTTTCCCTTACACACCTGCGACCAATCTTCTTTACGGTCTTCGGGAATCCCTTTATATGCTCTTTGAAGAGGGACTGGAGAGGGTTTTTGCCCGTCATTACCGTTTTGGGGAAGCCACACGCCGGGCGGTCATGGCCTGGGGCCTTGAACTCCTTTGCGCGAATCCAAAAGAATATAGCCATTCCCTCACCGCTGTGTTGATGCCTGAGGGATACAATGCCGATGAACTGCGTGAACTGATTTTAAAGAGGTTTAATATGTCCCTCGGCACAGGATTGGGAAAATTGAAGGGCAAGATATTCCGCATCGGGCACCTGGGCGATTTCAATGAATTGATGCTTGCAGGGACCCTGAGCGGCATTGAAATGGGACTTGCCCTTGCCAGGGTACCTTTTTCGAAAGGAGGTGTCACCGAAGCTCTTGATTATCTTTCCAACCAGTGATATTAAAGAAGAGAGTTCGATCGAATGAATAAGAAATGAATAAGAAAGGAGGAAGATGATGAAGAAGAATTTGGTATTCGCAATTTTTGTTGTCACACTTGTCACCTTGTGTTTCATGAGTTTCGCCTGGAGTCAGGCTCCCAAACCGAAGGATTACCCCACCCGGGCCATTGAGGTGGTTGTTCAGTACGGCGCAGGGGGTGGGAGCGATATCTTTGTGAGAAGCCTGATGATGCCTGCGAGGAGCATATTAAAGGTTCCTATTAATGTAACGAACCTGACTGGAGGGGCGGGTGTAAAGGCATCCACTTACGTCCTCTCTCAACCTGCGGATGGTTATACCATTTATAACTTCAGTCCGGAGCAACTTATCAATACCATCTTCGGCCGTGAGAATTACAAGGATTTTGCTCCCCTCTGTAATGTCCAGCAGGATGAAAGTATGTTCTATGTTCGAGCGGAAAGCCCCTTCAAGACGATTCAGGATGTGATCAAGTATGCCAAAGAGAATCCCGGAAAACTCCAGTTTACGGGAACCACCGCCGCAAGTCCGGACGAGGTCATCATCATGCTCTTCGCCAAGAAGGCGGGAATAAAAGTCAAATACATTCCCTTTGATGCTGCTCCGGAGACCCATGCAGCAGTCCTTGGGGGGCATATTGATGTGCTTCACGAAGAACCTGGCGTGATCATGTCACTAATTGAATCAAAGAAGTTAAGACCCTTGATCATCTTTACCGAAAAACGATTGGATAAATTTCCTGATGTCCCAACTGGCAGAGAACTCGGATATGATATCACCATGGGCAGGTGGAGAGGACTTTGTGTGAAGAGAGGAACGCCCCAAGAGATCATTAATTACCTTGCCGATGCCTTAAAGAAGTGCGCGAATAACCCATCCTATACAGCCATTGCCCATGCAAACCTCCTCGACCTAAGGCCAGGCTGGAAGGGACCGGAAGAATATGGGAAATTCTGGGAAGAGGAATATGTCAGATACAAAGACATCTTCGAAGAACTCGGCTATCTTAAAAAGAAATAAAACGGAAAGAACGAAGAGATGTTTAAAGGTGAAATCCTGATCAGTGTGGTGGTCTTTTTAGGCTCCCTGTACCTCTATTTTGAATCAATCAAATTTGAAGGACATGAAGTTTATGGGAAACTTGGGCCTGCCTATTGGCCCAAGTTTCTCCTCCTCTGTCTGATGGTTTTAAGTGTTCTGGTGGCCGTAGACGCCATCCGTGAACGAAAAAAAAGAGGGGGGCAAAAAGAGGAAGCGCAAAAACCCGAAAGCGGTAAGGTGAGACTTTTTCTGGCCGTCGGTTTCATTGTGCTCTATTTCATATTGATGCAGATTTTTGGTTTCATCATCCTCACCCCATTTTTTCTAATTGCCTTTATGGTCCTACTCGGGGAGAGGAAAAAGAAATGGATATTCGGTGTCTCAATCGGCATAACGATCCTAATCGTCTGGGCCTTTACAAAGGCGATGTATGTTCCCCTCCCGAGAGGGCAATGGATCTTTCTCGACTTTAGCCATCTTTTTTATTAGGGCGTAAATATGAGGATATCGAAATGCTGGATATCTGGTTAGGGGCAATACAAAATATTTTCAATCCGGCCACCCTTCTAATTATCTGGGGAGGAGTTCTCCTGGGGGTGACATTGGGTTCTGTCCCGGGTCTTAATTCCACTATGGGAACAGCCCTTCTCATCCCATTCACTTTTGCCATGAGCCCGGTCAATGGCCTGGCGTTGCTCTCAGCAGTCTATTGCGGCGGGACTTACGGCGGATCTATCTCAGCCATTCTGTTCAATGTCCCAGGCGCTCCGGAGGCTTCGGCGACCGTTTTTGATGGCTATGAAATGGCAAAGAGGGGGAAGGCGGCTCAGGCTCTGGGGTATGCCATCATCTGCTCATGTTTAGGTGGACTTTTTAGCGTCGCAGCAATGATTTTGATCTCTCCCATTTTGGCAGGAGTTGCCTTGACCTTTTCCCAGCCCGAATATTTCGCTCTGGCTGTTACAGCGCTCACTTTAATTGCCTCGCTGGGCGGAAAAGGAATGAAGAAGGCCGCCATTGCAGGAGTCTTCGGTCTTTTGATGGCCACGGTGGGAATCGACCCGATGACCAGCGATGCACGTTTCACTTTCGGCGGAAAGGCTCTCATCGGAGGAATTAATTTCATTCCGGCGATCATCGGGGCATTTGCAGTGGGAGAAATTCTTGCAAGATCAGAAAGTAAAACAGAAAAAAAAGAGGTATTTTTATCAAAGATTTCAACAAAATTGCCTCGGATCAAGGAAATTTTAAGAATGAAGTGGCTCGTCTTACGCTCTGCAATCATCGGAACATGGATCGGAATCCTCCCGGGAGTGGGAGCCACCACCGCGGCTTTTGTGGGCTATGCGGAGGCGGTTCGTTGGTCAAAGAATCCTGAAAAATTCGGGACTGGAATCCCGGAAGGCATTGCAGGTCCAGAGACGGCAAACAATGCCGCCACCGGGGGTGCGATGGTTCCCCTTCTCACGCTTGGAATTCCGGGAAGCGCCACCACCGCTGTCATCATCGGTGGATTTCTCGTCCACGGTCTTCAGCCCGGACCGATGCTCTTTATGAACCAGCCGAAATTGATGTACTCCATCTTCATCACCATGTTTCTGGCCAATATCCTGATGCTTTTTGCAGGACTGGGGGTAGCCAAGGCCTTTTCCAATTTCAGGAGAATCCGTTATTCCATTCTCGGTCCCTGTATCTTTATTTTTGCTGCCATCGGTTCCTACGGGATTCGGAACGATGTGATGGATCTCTGGATTATGTTCTTTTTCGGAGTGGTAGGCTATTTCATGAAAAAATACGACTATCCGATCGCACCCATGATTATCGGCCTTGTCCTGGGTGGCCTGACAGAGATCTCTTTGCGGAGGGGAATGAGGATGGTGGATTATGACATTTCCGCTTTTTTATTCCGACCGATTGCCGGAGTCATTCTTCTGGTCGCTGTGTTTTCTATTCTTTACAGTATCATCAGAAAGAAACCTAAAATGATAGAAGAGGAATAATGCTTGTAAGCATCCTTCCAAATGCAACCATCGCTTAGAATTTGAGCCCTGGATTGAAAAAATCTTATCTTCAAAACACCCAATTTAAAAATCTTATTCCTGCCAGAGAAAAAGTTTATGAATACATCAAGTCATCCATCCTCTCCGGCCATTTGAACCCAGGAGAAAAACTTACCGAAGAGCATCTCGCCAAAACATTAGGGGTCAGTCGCACTCCGGTAAGAGAAGCTCTCCACAAGTTAGGATCAGAGGGGCTGATCGATACCCGCAATAAAAGGGGGTTTATTGTCTCCAGGGATTCAAGGGAGGAGGTGGAAGAGCTTTTTGAACTTCGCTCCATCCTGGAGGGCTATTCGCTAAAGGTCATCTCAGAAAACATCTCGGAAGAAACGCTCCATCATCTCGATGGGTTTATTCAAAATGCAGAAGAAGGGTTAAGGAGAAAAAATATTGAAGAGGTCTTCAAATATAACACCCGGTTCCATGATACCCTTCATGAATTGGTAGTGAAAAAGACCCGCCTCCACCGCCTCATCGTAAATATGAGAAAATATGTATTGCGGCATCGTCAGGATACCCTCCGGTATCCTGACGGCGGAAGAAGGGCGGTGGAAGGACACCGTAAGATTGTCATGGCCTTACGGCTGAGAGACCCGGACCTCTGTGAGCGGGTGATGCGGGAACATATCCGGGAGGCCAAAGAGGATGCTCTGCAATCCCTGTTCGGGAAAACATCATAAGAGGAAATTTATAGCGAACGTCTTAAGAAAGTTGTCATTGCACGGACGTCAACTTATTTATAACGTTTACTATAGTATAGCAGAAGGTTCATTTTACAAGGATGTAAAGTGAGATCAGGATAACAAAAAGTGCAAACAATTTTTTAAGACGTGAAGGATGGGTTTTGAAAGAAACATAAGCCCCTACCCTGGCTAAAAAAACGGATCCAATGGCAAGAGCCACGCCACGCTGAAGATCAACAAACCCGGCGCTCCATTCGGGCAAACCTGAGCGACCCATTCCATTTACGATGTAACCCGTCACGGCAAAGAAAGCGGTAATCACAATGGCGGCGCTGGACGTCCCGATGGACAATTTTAAAGGCATTTTAAGAAAGTTATACATGAGAGGGATGGTGAAAAGACCGCCACCAATCCCGGCCAAAGCGGAGACAACGCCGGCAGCCGCCCCTACCCCCACAAGACCGAACGTGTTTGGCATTGATGACCATTGAAGTTTCTTCTCAGCCTGCGCTTCGCTTTCGGTCAACATTCTGATGGCCGCAGCAATCACGATGATCGCAAAAGCCACCTGTAAATGCCTTCCACTTAATTCCGCCGCGAGTCGAGTCGTTGCGAAAGCGAATAAGGCGCTTGAAGATCCAATCAAAAAGACCGAACGCCAATGAATGTTCTTCTGTTTTCGATGCTGGTAGGCGCTCGTGATCGAGGCGAAGACCACGACAAAAAGGCTGGTTCCAATGGCGATATGAGTTAATACAGCGGGAGAAACGCCAGAATGCTCATAACTGAAAATCAAAATCGGGACCATGACGAACCCACCGCCCACACCGAACAGACCGGCAAGAAACCCCACAACACATCCAACGCCAATAAAAATTAAAAACTCAACGATCAGCAAATCCATGACTCCTCGTTTTATTCATATCGGAGAGCTTCGATGGGGTTAAGCATGGATGCCTTGCGGGCCGGGTAGAATCCAAAAAATACGCCGACCGATCCAGAGAAGAGAAAAGCCAAAAGGATAGCGTTAATGGAAAAGAAGATGGGCCATTGGGTAAAACGGGATAAGACGAGGGTTCCCGCCACTCCGATCGCGATTCCCAGCGTTCCACCAATCAGACTGAGCACCAAGGATTCGATGAGAAACTGAAGAAGGATATCCCGCCCCTTCGCTCCCACCGCCATTCGTATGCCAATCTCCCGGGTCCTCTCCGTGACTGAAACGAGCATGATATTCATAATGCCAATTCCCCCAACGATGAGAGATATGGAGGCGATCGCCCCTAAAAGGAGAGACATGACCCGGGCCGACTCTTCAGCGCTCGACATCACCTCCGTAAGGTTCCTCACCGTAAAATCATTTTCCTGATTGGGCTGAAGGCGATGCCTCTGTCGAAGAAGTTCAACGATTTGATTTTCCACCTCCTTCATCACTTCCGGTTCCCTGGCCTGGACAGAGATGGCTCTGACCATCCCTGGAAATTGCATTCCGAAGAGTCTTTTTTGAGCCGTGGTGAGGGGAACGAAGATAATATCATCCTGATCCTGTCCCCATGTCGATTGCCCCTTGGGCATAAGCACCCCGATGACGGTAAAAGGAACCTTCTTAATACGGACGATCTGACCGATCGGATCAATCCCTCCGAAAAGGGTTTCCACCACCGTCCTCCCCAAGAGGCAGACTTTGGTTGCGCCATCCAGATCCTGTTGTGTAAATGAACGGCCCGAGATGAGAGGCCAGCCTCTGATTTCCAGCATCTCAGAAGTTGTCCCATTAATGATGGTTGACCAGTTCTGATTCCCGAAAACCACCTGGGCAACCCCACTAATGTTGGGAGCGACATATTTGACCGAAGGAATTTCTATTGCAATCGCTTTTGCATCATCCGCTGTCAGGGTGGGTACGGTCCCCGACCCAAATCGCAACCCGCCACTCGTTGAACTTCCCGATAAGACGATGATGAGATTCGATCCCATGTTCGCAATCTGCTCGGCGATTCGAGCCTTTGCCCCTGCCCCAACAGCAATCATGGCAATCACTGCACCCACGCCGATGATGATTCCCAGCATCGTCAAGGAAGAACGCATTTTATTAACCATCAGCGCCCTCAACGCAAGTCGAAGGCCCGCAAAAAGTCTCGTCATCGTTACTCTCTCCCCCTGGCCAGAGTGACCGGAGAAACATTCACGCGATCACCAACAATATTCCCATCTCTGAAGAGGATATCCCTTTTCGCAAAGGAAGCAATATCCGGCTCGTGGGTAATCATCATGATCGTAATTCCTAAATCTTGATTGAGACGCTGAAAGATCCCGATGATCTCTTCGCTTGTTTTGGAATCGAGATTGCCCGTGGGTTCATCGGCTAATAGAATCGAGGGCTCGTTGACTAAGGCGCGGGCGATGGCTACTCGCTGCTGTTCCCCTCCGGAAAGCTGGCTGGGATGATGATGCTCCCTTCCTTTTAAACCAACTTCAAAAAGGGCTTTTTGTGCTCTCTCTTTCCGTTGGGGGGGAGGGGTCCCTGCATAAATGAGAGGAAGCTCAACATTCTCTATGGCCGAGGTCCTGGATAAAAGGTTGAAACCCTGGAAAATAAAGCCAATCTTTCGATTTCGAATCTCGGCCGATTCATCCCTCGAAAGATTCTCACCGTTGATTCCTTCTAAAAGGTATTGACCGCTCGTGGGTCGGTCTAAAAATCCTAAGATATTCATGAAGGTGGATTTTCCAGAGCCGGATGCCCCCATAATGGCTACAAACTCGCCGCGATCAACCGAAACAGAAATACTCCGAAGGGCGTGAACTTCTACCTCGCCCAAACTATAAACCTTCACCAAATCTTGAACTTGAATTAAAGGCTCCATCTTAGTCAATTTCAGATTTTTTCAATCTGCAATCTCCAATCCACAATCCACGATTACTAATACAAACGCAATAATTCCTTTTACCCCCCACCCATCCCTCCCCCTCAAACTGAGGGTGGGGGTGGGGGGGGGTCATTTTATTTATTGCGTTTGTATTATTTACCTTATTCCTCTCATGGAGGGAGCAGCAGAACCGCTTTGGCCCTGTTTTTTACCCGAAGTCTCTTCGATAATCACCTCCATCCCCTCCTGAAGATCCCCTGCTACCACCTCGCTGAAAGTGCCGTCCGTGATTCCAAGTATAATCGAAACAGGGGTCGGCTGTCCTTTCTGTGAGAGAACCCATACCCGTCCGGTCTTTTCTTTCTCTCCCTGCGGGGCTGTCCCCGGCAGACTTGATTTTTGTTTCTGTGGAGGATCCCCTTTTACGGTCCCTCCGGTCTCTTTAACTTTAGCGACGGATGGACGGAATCTCAAAGCCGCATTAGATATTTTCAGGACCTCTTCTTTATGTTCAATCAAAATGGAAACATTCGCCGTCATTCCCGGTTTCAACTTTAAGTCCTTATTGTCCACCTTAATGATGACATCATAGGTCACCACATTCTGAATCGTTATGGGGGCATTACGAACCTCCGAAACCTTCCCACGAAATGTATTTTCCGGAAACGCATCCACCGTAAAGAAAGCCTCCTGATTCACTGCAATACGGCCCACATCTGCTTCACTGACATTGGTATTCACTTGCATCTCAGTCAGGTCTTTGGCAATGGTAAAAAGGGTGGGAGCCTGAAGACTTGCCGCAACCGTCTGACCGACATCCACATTCCTCGAAATCACAATTCCATTGACCGGAGAACGGATGGTCGCATATCTCAAATTGGTCTCCGCGACCTTTAACGAAGCCTTCGCCTGCGCCACTTGAGCCTTTGAAGATTCCACCTGGGACTTTGCAGACTCTACCTGAGCCGTGACCACATCTCTCTGAGCCAAGGCCGTATCATAATTGGCCTGAGCAGTATCCAGGGTTGCCTGGGAGATGACATTTCTTTCTAAAAGCGGGCGATGTCGATCAAGGGTCCTCTTGGTATCTGCAACGGCCACTTCTGCCTTCGCAAGATTGGCCCGTGCGTTCTCAAGATTGGATTGGGCACTCAATCGATTGGCCTGAGCATTGAGCACATTTGCCCTCCCCTGCTCCACCAGAGCCTCAAAGATGGCGGGGTCAATCTGAGCGATCACTTGCCCCTGTTTAACACGGGAATTATAGTCGGCATAAAGAGCTTTGATCGTCCCTGAAATCTGGCTCCCCACTAAAACCGTAATCACAGGATTGATGGTTCCGGTCGCCGTCACCGCAAAGCTGATCTCTCCCCGTTGGACCTTCCCCAAACGAAAATTTTGATTCGACCCCTTCTGATTCATGGATCGGTAGACAAAATATCCTCCTGCCAAAATGATGAGGATGACCACCATCGCCATCAGATATTTCTTCGTCTTGTTGACCATTCTATTTTTCCTTCCCTTTCTTTCTAAACCGAAAACGAACCGGAACCCCTTCGAAGGTAAAGGTCTCTCTGATCTTGTTTTGTAAATGCCGTTCATATGAGAAATGAATCCCATTGGGGATATTGACATAGATCACAAAGGTCGGAGGAGCGGTGGAAACCTGAGTGATATAGTTCATCTTCACGCGCCGATTTTTAAAAAGTGGGGGGGGGAATTTTTCAACCCACTCTCCGAAATATCTATTTAATTGAGAGGTGGATATTCTCTTTTTAGATTGCTCTGAAACACGATCCACCAACTCCAGAACTTTCTTAACCCTTTGGCCTGTCATGGCGGAGATAAAAAGGATGGGGGCATAGGAAAGATACTTGAGGTCTTCGCGAACTCTTTTTTCATAATGAATCATGGTTTGAGAATCCTTTTCAACAAGGTCCCATTTGTTTACGACAAGAATGCACCCTTTCCCCTTCTCATGGATGAAACCGCCGATTCGGGCATCCTGATCGGTCACTCCCTCTTCGGAATCTAATAAGAGAAGAGCGACATCCGATCGATCAATGGTCCGAAGGGCTTCGACAATGCTATACTTTTCAAGACGCAAACTGATCCTGCTCTTCCTCCGAATGCCTGCCGTATCAATCAACGCATATTTTTTCCCATCTCTCTCGAAAAAGGTGTCAATCGCATCCCGGGTCGTGCCAGGAACCTCATCCACAAGCACCCTCTTATATCCTAATAGCCGGTTAATCAAAGAGGATTTCCCTACATTGGGCCGCCCGACGACAGCCACCCTGGTGATATCTTTCTCCCATTTTTTCTCAGTCAAACTGGGAAGGGTCTTGGTCACCTCATCCATCAATCCATTTACACCATATCCATGCTCTGCCGAAATGGAATAGATGAGATCCACACCCAATCCGTAAAATTCAATGGCCTTCTCCTCATGTTTCAGCCCGTCTATTTTATTGACGATATAAAAAACGGGTTTATTCAATTTTCTGAGAATATCGGCAATCTCTTCGTCCGAAGGGGTGAGCCCTTCTTTTCCATCCATGACAAAGAGAATGACATCGGCTTCGTCCATCGCTAACTGGCATTGTTCAGCCATCTGGATAAAGATGCGATCCTTTGAAACCGGCTCAAATCCACCGGTATCAATCAACGTGAAAACACTTTCCTCCCACTCCACATCGGCATAATTTCGATCACGGGTGACACCGGGTTCATCCCATACGATCGCTTTTTTCCCTCCCGCGATTCGATTAAAGAGGGTAGATTTCCCGACGTTAGGTCTTCCAACAATGGCGACAATAGGGTTCATATCGATTTCTCTGTTGACCCCGTCAGAAGGTCTCTGGCTTTCTAACGGGATAAATATCTTATTATTATAAAATGGTTATCGTGTCCATACAATAAAAATGGCGCCCCTGCTCTTTACCAGTGCAGTGTTTCAGTAATGATTTTACAATGTTGTCATTCCGGACTTGATCCGGAATCCAGTCTTTTGAATCTGGATTCCCACTTTCCTGCCTGCCGGTGGGCAGGAAAGCGGGAATGACCGTTCCAAAATTATTGTAAAGGCGTTAAAGAGAGTGGAAATCAGATAAGAGCAATGGCCTCGATCTCTATATCGGCCTCTCTGGGAAGATTGGCCACTTCTACTGTTGACCTCGCAGGGGGAGAAAAGGGAAAATAAGTCGCATAAACCTCGTTCACTTGATTGAAGTTTGCCATATCTTTTAAAAAAAGGGTCGTCTTGACCACATTTTCCATTTTGAATCCCTGAGATTCCAATACCCCTTTGATATTTTCTAAAACCTGCCGAGTCTGTTTCTGAATATCTCCTTTGATCAAATTTCCCGTATTGGGATCAAGTGGGATCTGTCCGGATAGAAATAAAAAATTCCCGGCCTGTATGGCTTGAGAATATGGACCGATCGCCTTGGGTGCTTTCTCGGTTTGGATCACTTTCTTATCCATTTCCATTCCCTCCCCTAAAAACTGCTCATTCCAATTTTTCATTCCTCCCGATAATTCGCATACTTCAACCGCATCCCTTAAAACATGGTCCGCTCCCGCCTGTTCAAATTCCTCCTTCTTGATCCTTCCTGTCAATACACCCATGGTCTTCATGCCCGCCCTTTTCCCTGCCTGAATATCAATGATATGGTCTCCCACCATCACTGATTCTCTGCCTGAAATCTTCAACGATTCCATCACACGGATCAGATGATCTGGATGGGGTTTGACCTTCTTCACTGAATTTCTTGAAACAAAAACATCACAATAATCATTGATGTCAGGAAAAACCTTTCGGACCGCCTCCTCACAATTTCGCGTAACGATTCCTATCTTTATCCCCTTCCCCCTTAAGTGCTCCAACGCCCTCCTGGCTCCCAGGATCAAGTTTCCCTTTTCTGCGGCCCCCATTTCAATCTTATGAAGGATCTGATGTGACTTTTTATAAAACTCCTCTGCGTCAGAAGGATTCTTATCCCCTAAGATCTGATAGACCTCATCAATAATCTCTAACAGGTATCTTTCTTCGACCAATTCTTCCGCAACGCCGTAACGCTTCATCAAATCGAACACTCTTTCTCTCATGAGAGAAAAATCGATATTCAGGATAGCCAGCGTCCCGTCAAAATCGAAAATGACTGCTTTAACTCCTTCGAATTGACTCTTTCTCTCTGGTATTTCCATATATTGTGTTAAGCTCTGTCAATTGGAAAGTTGGAGGAATACTGGAATGTTGAAATAATGGGTTTTTTAGAAACAAATCGTCTTTCATCATTCCAGTATTCCATTATTCCATTTTGGACTGGATTAGGTCGCGGTCCGTGATCCCCAGACAATAAAGGACTCCTTTTATGTGGTCTTTTGTAATGGCCCCATCTGCCACCTTTTTCAAGATCTCTTTTGCATTAAAGGCAATTCCTAACCCTGCATTCGCCACCATGATTCGGTCGTTTGATCCATCTCCAACGGCAACGACTTCATCCCTGGTGATCCCTTCTTTCCGGCAGATCTCGTCCAGCGCTTCAGCCTTTCTTCTGGCGTCAATGATTTTTCCTTTGATCCTTCCCGTGACTCTTCCCTCTTTGATCTCCAAATCATTTCCAAAGGCATAATCAAACCCCAACCTCTTTTTCAAAACATCTGTAAAAAAGCTGAATCCGCCACTGATGAGGGCCACCTTAAACCCCATCTCTTTCAGGGAGGCAACCAACTCTTCGCTCCCTTGGGTAAGCTTAACCGTTTTGGAGATGGATTCCAAATTCTTAATCTCCAGCCCCTTCAGAAGGGACACCCTTGCTCGGAGAGACTCTGAAAAATCGATCTCACCTCGCATTCCTTTTTCAGTAATGGTGGCTACCCTCTTTTCCACTCCTGCAATTTTTGCCATCTCGTCAATGATCTCTCCGTCCACAATGGTTGAATCCATGTCAAAGACAATGACCTTTTTCCTCTTCTTAAAGACATACTCAGGCTGAGCAATGATATCCATTCCAATCTTCTTGGCGACGGTAATCAGATCGTGACGAAGAAGGGTAAAATTGGCCTCCCGGAGGTCAATCCACATTTCCATGGCAAAGAATTCCCCTCTGGCGATCATCTTGATCCGCACAATATTGCAATGATGCTCCGCCAGGGTGGAAGAAAAGGCGGCGACAACCCCTGATCGATCGGGTCCCAGAAGGGTAAGAACATAGGGTCTCTTCTCCTCGGCCAGTCTTAACCCCTTAAAATCATGAAGCGGAGTGATTGTAATGCTCATCAAACGTTTCTTCGCCAACTGTTTAAGCCTTGATTGCAGCCGGGTCAATTGAAAATGAGGTTTGAGGGGCTGGATAAGTAGCACCATGGTGAATTGGGAATGAATGACCGTCTGCTCGATATCCACAATGTTTAAGCCTTGCTTAAAGAGGAGTCGGGTCACCTCCGAGACAATACCGACCTGATCTTCACCAATGACGGAGATGACAAAGAGATCCTTTTTTTGTGAAAAAGAAGTAAATGGCATCCTTAAACCCTTATCTATTCTTATCAATGGGGAAGGGAGACATTCGTTCCCGTTTGATCAAGTGAACGCCTCATCTTCCCAAAACCGTCAGAGATTGCTTGCCCCTCACCCTCGCCCCCTCAACCGTCGGGGAGAGGGTTGGGGTGAGGAGAAATTTCAACGAAATTCGGATAAGCCTAAGCGATGATCGGAAAAAGCTGACGTCGTCTCAAATGACCGATCAACGACTATCTCATGCACCACCTGGTGCACCGGTAGAGCCCTGCCTGGCAACGAAGCCTTGCGTTTGCAAACCGGTGGCGGACGGTGTCCCGGCAATTTTAGCAAGATAGGTGTCACCGAGTTTTTCGATGTGTTCATGAACGTTGTCGAAGTAGTTGAAATGGATCTGCTCTTCATCGATGATCGCTTCAAACGTTTTTAAGCTGGTGCTATCACCGTTATCTCTGCAAACCAGGAGGAATTGGTTATAGGCGTCGATGGTATCATCCTCGAGTTTCGCATCAAACGAAAAGATTGTCTGGGCGTTCTGACCCTTTTCGGGCTTTCCTGCAGGCTCTGTCGTTGGTTCTCCGCCCAGTTCCTTAATTCGCTCTGCGAACATCTCCGCGTGGCGCATCTCATCGACCGCGATAAGCTTGACTTTCGCCGCCATGTCTCCGTAATCGGAGTTGTCCAAATTGTAGTGCTGATTCATGTACTGCATTATGGCATGTAACTCCATGCCGCGTGCCTTGTTCAGAACTTCAATCACTTTTTCTCTCCTTTGTTCCTTGGTCGTTTGTGCCATGATGCACCTCCTTGTTTGTTTCACGTTGGTCAGTATAAGAATGCTGTCTCCGCGTTTCTCATTCTGGGGGTCGACCACACTCCGGATCAAACCCCTTCTTTAATAATTATAGGGGTGAAATTTTCCATTTTCAAGTAAGATGGATCGGGCTCAGTTGGATTGGAGTCAGGCATGACTAATACAAACGCAATAATTCTTTTTACCCCCCGCCCATCCCTCTTCCTCAAGGGGGGAGGGTGAGGGTGGGGGTGATGTCATTTTATTTATTGCGTTTGTATTAATTTCTTATTTTCAGCCTCTGAACCGGGTTTCCCTTAAAGGTCAGAGGGCTTTAAAAGGAAAAAGAAACGAACCGCTAATCAGCAGGGCTTCTTATGTGTGAAGATCGGGGTTCGACTTTACGGCAATTGTCAAATAGTCTGACATATTTCGACCATGATGCAAGATTTCACTTGGTAATCCCTACCCGCTTTACTGGCCCAAAACTTTCATGCATATCCTGTAATGCCTCACTGAAGCGTGGAGTAATGGGTAGGGGAGGCTTTAGCCTCCCTGTGCAGAGGGCGACTAAAGTCGCCCCTACCCCTTTTAAGTGAGGCATTACCATATCCTGGCTATTTTGCTTGAAATACAATTCGGTTTTTCATATACTTAACCCAACCCGAAGTGAATTCTTATCATTTCAGGACTTCGTGGGTTGTTGTCGAAAGGCAGAAAAGAGACGCTGATGAAAAGACGAACCTCGCATTATGGCCCCTGGGCAGGCGTAGGGACTCTTTTAATTAGCTTGTGGATCGTTCTTATTTTGTTACCCAAGGTATCGGCTGAAACGCTTTCGGGAATGTCTCGGGACATGGCTGAGTGCGCAAAAATCGAGGATGATTCCGAGAGGCTAAAATGTTACGACAAAATTACCGGTCGGGAATCAGGCGATATTGAGCCGGCGAAGGAATCCGTGGGAATTCCCCCGGAAGAGAAAGCGGAGAAGCCTTCCTACTTTTCACGGCTTTGGGAACTGGACGAGGAGTCCCGTCGCGGGAAATACCCCGTTAAAATGCATCGATCCAACTATGTTCTCCCTTTCACCTACAACGAATCGCCTAATGTCCGTGCCGTAAGGGAGGCCGATCCGGATAAAGATCTTAAACAACCCGAAGTCACTTTCCAGTTGAGTTTAAAGGTAAAGCTATGGCAGGACATTCTCAACCAAAAAATGGATCTGTGGTTCGGCTACACGCAGCGGTCTTTCTGGCAATTTTACAACTTCGAGGACTCTTCTCCATTCCGGGAAACGAATTACGAGCCGGAACTCCTCCTCAACTTCAGAACCGATTATAACATCCTGGGATTGAGGGGCCGCTTCGTAAATTTGGGGTTTAACCACCAGTCCAACGGGCAATCCGAACCTTTATCGAGAAGCTGGAACCGCGTAGTAGTGAACTTTGGTTTTGAAAGAGATCCGTTTTGCTTTCTTCTGAAGACATGGTACCGTATCCCCGAATCTGCCCGGGACGACGATAACCCCAATATCGAAAAATACCTTGGATACGGGGAGATCTGGGCATACTATTTTTTAAAAAAACACAGGTTCGGGCTTATGCTGCGGAACAATCTTAGTTTCCATGCCAATCGTGGCGCCTTGCAGGCTGAATGGAGCTTTCCCCTTTTCAAGCAGATCGCCGGCTATCTTCAATACTATGTTGGATATGGCGAGAACCTTCTGGATTACAACCACAGCGTGAACCGGATTGGCATCGGCTTCATATTGGCGGATTGGATTTGATAGGATTCCAATGTGCCGGCTGCCAGTCGTTTCGGCGGGTTGAAATCAGGCCACTTCCCGGCCTGGCTATTGGGGATGGAAGAAATCATGTCTCCATTCACGTGCCGGGGGAAGTGGACCCATCACGGAACGGTAGATCAACTCCCACACCGGCCGGCCCTGGAACACAGTTTAGCAGCATCCGGTTAGGTCTCCAAAGTGGGGAATCTGCTGAGGGTTGAGCCAACCTGATGATTTCCCGCAAATCTTCGACTCTTAAAGCATGCCTCGTTTGAAGGTAGGTGGAAGCGTTAAATTTAAGGTCGGGGGGAAACTTTTGAAGAAGATTAAGTAGTTCTTCTTTGTTTATTCCCTGTTTCCCTAATTTCCCAAAAGAGTGTATATTATAATTGCAAATGAACAACGCGGATGTGTTTCAATCCCTGTTAATAATTCATTCTGAAGTTAACCTTAACGTTGCATAAAAAGGGAGGCAAGTGTGCTTCTAACCCTTTACAATTGCGGATTATTTTATAGGGTATGGGTAACATGCGATATCCCCTGAGGTGGTCTTTGGATTTTACTTGAAAATCGAGTAGCCAAATGTTTAAAGGTGCCGCTGTAAAGGTTTTCCAGCACACCCACCTCCCTTTTTATGTAATTTTATGCAACTGCGAGGTTAACTTGCTTCCATATAATATTCTTTATGACGGTCTTTTCTGGAAAAATGGCGTGAAATTCGAATCCTCTTGGGCAGAAAAGAGCTCTTATGGGTTAAGATTTACAAAAATGTAGAAGTGGCATAAAAAGCAATCTTAGGCGTCGTACGGAGATCATAAGCAATGCGTCGAGCGTGCACAGGTGTTGAATGGTTCGAGGACTATCGAGTCGGCGATGAGTTCCTGGGTGAGCCAGTGGTGTTATCGGAAAAAGACATCATTGATTTTGCGCGCGCCTACGATCCTCAATCGGTTCATATCGACCCAACAGCTGCTAAATCCTCTCCCTTCCAGGGGCTCATTGCCTCAGGCACTCATCTGTTTGCAGCAGTTTGGGGTGGAATGATGCGCGCTGGGTTTCTCAACAACCAAGGTGTCGGAGGGTCAGAAATGAACCTCCAATTCTTGAAGCCCGTGCGTCCTAATGACACGCTTACGATTCTCAGTCGAGTCACTGAAACCGCAATTTCTCGTTCACGACCAGATCGTGGTTTTGTCTCGTTCCAGTCAAGCATAATGAACCAGGGTGGTGATTTAGTAATGACACTTCGCTTTAAACACTTGATTCGCACACGCCCCAAGTAGCAAACGTTGAGCGCTCACGCCACAGGTATCAGTTCGTCGCCCATCGGCATCAACCTGACCGCCGGTAAGCGAGGCTTGCCAAGCTCCGCGCCACGGTGTGACGCGGCGGCAGCTTATGCCGCGCGTTATACTCGATTTCAAATAAGCAGAAGGAATCGGAAGGGCGCTCCAGCGGCAGAGAAGAAGGCAGAACCGGCCCCGTAGAAACCGGCTACGACTGAGGCCCCGAAGAAATAATCGATATCAAGAAAAGGTGTCGAGACAAAAAGGCATACTTCCAAGTGTGCCTTTTTTGTTTACTCCTCCTAAATCTTCGTATAGAAAACAATTTCCATGTCTTGACAGAGACCGTTCCGCAGAGGGGTGCGTTTCCCTGGGAAGTAATTACACCCATAGTTATAGACTGTCATTCTCTCTCAGGGGTTATACGTAACAAATCCTGCTCAATTAAGAAAGATCTCACCTGATAAACTCCTTGATCATCCATGAGAGATTTGTTATGAAAGGTTTTAGAAGGAGATATGGATATGGCCTTGCTGGAGGAAAGAATCCGGATCGCCTCGGGCGAAGGAAGGGTAGACCTTCTGATTAAGAACGGAAGGGTTGTAGACGTCTTCTCCGGTGAGATTGAAAAAAAAGATGTCGCCATCTTTGGAGGGGTGATTGTAGGGTTCGGAGATTATCAGGCCAGAAAGACCATCGATGTGAAGGGTGATTTCCTTTGTCCGGGGTTGATTGATGGCCACGTCCACATTGAATCGAGCATGGTGACCATTCCTGAATTCGCTCGATCTGTCCTCCCTAACGGGACCACCACGGTAGTGATCGATCCTCATGAAATTGCCAATGTCCTGGGTCGAGAAGGCATTCAATTCATGGCGGAATCGGCAAGAGATGTCCCCTTGAATGTATTTTTTATGCTTCCCTCCTGTGTCCCGGCCACGCATATGGAAACATCGGGAGCTATTCTCAAAGCAACCGATTTAAGGTCCCTATTCAAAAAACCCTGGGTCATTGGACTGGCAGAGATGATGAACTTCCCCGGTGTTATTTCCAGAAATTCAGAAGTTCTCAAGAAAATCGAGATGGCAAAGGGGAAACGGATGGATGGTCACGCCCCCATGCTTTCCGGAAAGGGGCTTTATGCTTATCTCACAGCAGGAATTCGATCCGACCACGAATGTACGACGCTCAAAGAGGCAAAAGAAAAATTGAAAAATGGCATGTGGATTATGATCCGGGAGGGAACGACTGCCAGAAATCTCAGAAGCCTCATCCCGCTTGTCCAGCCGAAGAACTCAAGACGATTTCTTTTCGTCACCGATGACCGTCANNCCCAAAGAACTTCTTGAAGAGGGCCATATCAATTCCATGGTCAGGCAAGCCATCCGATGGGGAATGGACCCTATTCTGGCGATTCAGATAGCGACCTTGAATGCTGCAGAATATTTCAGGCTGGATGACCTTGGAGCCATTGCCCCGGGTTATCGGGCGGATATGGTCTCGTTTGATCATCTGGGACGATTTCAAATTAAAAAGGTTTTTAAAGATGGGGTATTGGTTTCGGATGGCGGGAAAATCCTTCCCTCATTGATCCAAACAAAGAAGAATCCAAAGGCCAGGGGGTCCATTCGAATCAAACCTTTTAAGAAGGAGGCCTTTCTTCTTCGAAGCGATCTCCCCCTTGCAAAAATCATCCAGCTGATCCCTGACCAAATTATCACAAAAAAAGTGACCGAGAAAATCCTTTTGAAGGATGGAGTGGCCTATCCCAATATCAATGAGGATATCCTTAAGATTGCAGTGGTTGAAAGGCACAAGGCCACGGGGAATATCGGGATTGGTTTTGTTCAGGGTTTTGGCTTAAAGAAGGGGGCGATCGGTTCATCCGTTGCTCATGATTCGCATAACCTCGTCGTTGTGGGGACCCATGATGAGGATATCTTCAAAGCGGTGATGGCGATTAAGGAGATGGGAGGAGGATTGGTTTCAATTTTAGACGGGAAGGTGCTGGCCTCTCTCCCTTTGCCAATCGCTGGCCTGATGTCAGAAGCCTCCGTCTCCCGGGTCCATCTCCAATTGGAAGCTCTCCATCGTTCTGCAAAATCCCTTGGCTGCGAACTCCCGGACCCCTTCATGACTCTCTCTTTCTTATCGTTACCGGTCATCCCGGAACTTAAAATCACGGATAAAGGTCTGGTGGATGTCAACCAGTTTAAATTCGTGCCGTTATTTGGAGAAGACTAATGCAATCCAGGAGGCAGAAAGCAGATAGCAGAATGCAGAAAAAGCAAATTGTTTTTATTTTCCTACTGCTTACTGCTTACTGCATACTGCCTACTGAATAGGGGGTTTTTATGGACTGGGATCATCTTTTGAATGAAGCCACTCGACATCTCCAGGAATATCTCCGGATCAACACGACGAATCCTCCTGGAAACGAAATAGAAGGCGCCAATTTTTTTGAAAAAATTTTCAGCACAGAGTCTATCCCCTTCCAGGTTTTTGAACCCTCACCGGGACGCGGAAGCATACTCGCCACCTTAAAGGGGAACGGGAAAAAGAAGCCCATCCTCTTTCTCAATCATATCGATGTCGTCCCTGTTGAAAAGGAGCGCTGGGCGGTCGATCCTTTTGCAGGAATCATTGAGGAGGGATATCTTTATGGCCGTGGCGCTCTTGATGATAAATCCATGGGCATCATAGAGATGATGGCCCTTTTAATTCTGAAAAGAGAAAATGTTCATTTAAAAAGAGATATCCTCTTTTTTGCCGGAGCCGATGAGGAGACAGGCGGAAAGTGCGGCATCCAGTGGGCGCTGGAAAATATCTCCTCCTTGGGAGAATCGGAATATGCCCTCAACGAAGGGGGATATGTCATTCTCAACGAAGACGGAGTTGCAGACCGATATGAAATCTCAACCGGACAGAAAGTGGTCTTTCAACTTCAATTAAAGGCCAAGGGGACCTCCGGCCATGCCTCCATGCCACATTCTGACAATCCAAATGTGAAATTGATCCATGGCCTCGAGGAGGTCACCAAATGGGAAACTCCCTACAACATCCTTCCCATGGTGAAAGAATTTTTTACGAGAATGGCTCCAAAACAGCCGCCCGGGGATAGAAAATTTTTTGAGGATATTGAGAAAGGTCTCAGCAATCCTCCGTTTTCGGCCAAATTAATGTCTCACCCGATCTATAACGCCATGGTGAGGGATACCATCTCTCTCACCATCCTTCAGGGAGGAAGCAAGGTCAATGTCATCCCTTCAGAATCAAGCGCAGCTCTCGACTGTCGCCTCATTCCGGGCTCGTCCAAAGAGAATTTTTTAAAAGAAATTAAGAAAAGATTAGGGGATGAAATTGAAGTGGAGGGAAAAATGGAAGGAAAATCGATTCCACCCTCTTCCTTAAACACAGATTTTTTTCAGGCGATCCAGAAGTTCGCCTCCCGAAACGATCCGGGTTGTCCGGTTGTCCCTCTTCTTCT
Organism: Syntrophaceae bacterium UBA2208; assembly: GCA_002327885.1. Lineage (GTDB taxonomy): Bacteria > Desulfobacterota > BSN033 > BSN033 > UBA1163 > UBA1163. The sequence continues at coordinate 668 of DCUS01000076.1, read as the reverse complement.
CCCGGGAGCTACGGACAGCCGCTTTCTGAGAGAAAAAGGAATAACGACTTATGACTTCTGCCCTTTTCGTTTACCGGAGAAGGAGGTATTGAGAGTCCACGGCCATGATGAGCGGATTTCGCTAAAAAATCTGGAATTTGGAATGAGGATGCTGGTGGAAGTGATTAAGGAGGCGGCCACATAATTTTGGAATGAAGCTCCCCGCAGCAGAGCTTCGGGAAACTTCATTCTTCAACCTTCACGAATTCATAATACATTTTTTTGACTTTTGCCTGGGTCACAAAAGGCCTGTGAGCCCGGAACCCTCCTCCGAAGCCATGAGGAATATGAAGGACCTCATGGATGAGCACTTTAATCTGATCTTCCTGGCTAAGGCGATCAAATCTTTCAGAGAGGATTTCGATGACGTAGTAAGGTTCTTTCGTAAGGGCCAACTGCATGATTCGCGAGAGCCCATGACACCGGGCAATCACCCTTTTGCTCCCTGAACCTTTACTCCTCACACAGATCACCCGGGGGGCATCAATGTGGCCCATCTTCAGTTTCCGGATGATCTCCTTCACCCTCAAATCGATATCTTCGGCCAGATAATACTGAATCATGATTAAAAGAATAATCCAATCTTATTCTTTCCGCAACCATCGCCGGTCCCCGGTCCAATGACCTCA
>DCUS01000235.1 GCA_002327885.1 Syntrophaceae bacterium UBA2208 | reverse complement strand
CTTCGGGCGGCCATACGAAGCAGTGTTGAGGCTGGCCTTGGAAATTCACCGGATTTGGATGCGACGAGATGGGCTAATTCCTGCTTTTTTATATTTCTCATTACAATGAATCGCCATGATTGCTGGTTGTGAGCAGAGGGAGCTTCATTGGCTGCTTGGAGTAATGTGTGGATATAGTCATCAGAGATTTCCTGTTTTGTAAACAACCGGATACTTCGCCGACTCTTGATGGTTCGCAAGGTTTCGTTGAGGGAAAAACCCGAATCAATCAGTTTCATTTCTTCTCCTCGGGAAAAGATTTTAACAAGTATTCAAATTTCACTTTAAATTCTATCACATTCTTTCCCATGCAGCAATTCCTGAAGAGGTTTCCTCTCGATCACTTTCCTTGAAATAGATAGTTATATCGATAAGATAGGCTGGTATTGCGTTTTAAAGAACCGATCGAAGCAGACGAACAGGTTCCAGAGCTTTAGAAAGCGGTCGATTTATGGTATGAGGAAACCTTCCCCGTCGGGGAAAAAGGCCCTGCATGGATTTTCGAGCTATGGGTCCAATCAATTATAAAATAAAGGTTTCGGCTTTAAGGCTTTATCGATCTGTACATCTGTTTTAAAAAGCGCTCCACGGTGAGAAAATTGAGAAAATTGAATTGTTGACATCTCTGATGCGAACGGATAAAATAGCAACCCGTTGGAAAGAGGAAGGGAATTTAAAAAGGGAGGAATTAAGAAAAGAGGAGGTGAGCGAGAAAGGTCCTGTTTCTAATTTAAAGAATTTATAACTTTTTTTAAGGAGGCCTGTATGAAGATGAGCAAAAACTTTTATATTTATCTCTCTGTATGGATCTTATCTGTCACGATGGTTTGTTTCCCTCTACTGGCTGCTGAAAAGGAGATCAAGATCGGCGTGCTTTATCCCCTCTCAGGGGCAGCGGCGACGATTGGGAGAGACCTCCAAAGGGCTGCAGAATTTACAGCAGAGAACCTGGTCAACAATAAGAATCCTAACGTCGATGTTCTCATGTCGAAATGGGGTGGAATCCCAAACTTAGGAGGCGCCAAGATCAAGCTGATCTTTGCCGACCATCGTGCAGAACCGGACCGCGGGGCAGATCTTGCCAAACGACTCATCCTCGATGATAAGGTCGTTGGTTTAATGGGCGCTTATCATAGTTCGGTGACCAAGACAGTCAGTGCGGTAGCTGAACGATATGGCATCCCCATGATCAATGATTCCTCAACTTCCCCAGATCTTACGAGGAGGGGGTTCAAATGGTTCTGGCGCACCACCCCGCATGATGAATATTTCAATAAAGACCTCTTTGAACTTTTAAAGGGATTGACAGAAGGGAAGGTCAAGGGGGTCAAGACTGTTCCAAAGGATCAAATAAAGAACATGACCTATGCCTGTGAGAATACGGAATGGGGCTCCAGCGTTGCCAAGAGCCTCGAAGCCTTTGCAAAAGAATATGGGTTTAGTTTCTCGAAGGGGATCCTTTACGATTCCAAAGCTCCTGACCTGACCTCAGAAGCGCAGGCGATCGTTGCAGCCAAACCTGACTGTATGCTCTTTGCCTCTTACCTTTCGGACTCAATCCTGATGATCAGAACTTTGAAAGGGATGAGGGCTTCTCCCCGGTTGCTCTGGGGGCAGAATGCAGGTTTTGAAATGGCTGACTTCACCAAAACCCTTGGGGCCGATACCAATGGGGTCCTGACACGAACTGTCTTCATCGCAAAAATAGCAAAGGTGAAGCGAGTGGCTGGTCAGATTAATGACCTCTACAAGAAAAAATATGGTGATGATTTGACTGGAGCCACGGGTCGGTCCGTTGTGGGAGTTCAAACCTGGGCCTATGTGTTGAACCGAGCCGGTTCGACAGATCCCAAAGTCATTCAGAAAGCATGCAATGAAATCGATATTCCGGGCTACGAGTTAGTCATGCCGTGGGAAGGAATCAAGTTTGATGCCACAGGCCAGAACATCAAGGGTAGGGGCTTGATCGGACAGTACCAGTGGAAAGAGGGGAAAGTTGAACTTGAAATCATCTATCCCTTTGACCTTGCCACAGCCAATATGATCTATCCCTTTCCGGGATGGAAATAATTTGTAATCCCACTAAATCGATTGGGGGGGATTTGGAATAATGGAATAGTGGAATAATGGGTAAAGAAGGGGTAAAGAAGTTTCTATTCGCATTTGAACCCAATATTCCATTATTCCAACATTCCAATGTTCCCATTAAGCTAAAATTATGATTGTTCTCGACGCATTGCTTCAGGGAATCCTGATGGGCCTTCTTTTTGCTTTAGTTGCCCTCGGGCTTACCATCATCTTTGGCATGATGGACATCGTCAACTTCGCCCACGGCGAGTTCCTGATGATCGGAATGTATACGACTTACTGGACAAGCCTGCTTCTTCACATCGACCCTCTCGTCACCCTCCCTGCTTCTGCCATCGTAGGAATGCTTCTTGGATTGGCCTCCTATTACTGTTTGGTAAAATACTTACTCCGGGGCCCGATGATTGCTCAACTTTTCGGGACCTTTGGATTGATGCTCTTCTTAAGATATCTTGCCCAATTCCTCTTTGGCATCGATTACCGGATCATCCAGAAAGGGTTGCTCGTTGGAAAGACTCTCTCTTTGGGCCCCTTCAGACTTGATTGGACGAAGCTCTCCGCAGCGATTCTGAGTCTTATTGCATTCCTTTTCGTCTACTACCTTCTTCATCGAACCAAACTGGGAAAAGCCCTGCGCGCCACAGCGCTCAACAGGGAAGCAGCCAATTACATGGGGATCAAAACTGAGCGGATGAATGCCCTTGCCTGGATGATTGGTGGAGGAACCGTTGGTATTGCTGGAGGTTTGATCGTTAATTTCTGGTATGTCTATCCGACCGTGGGACTTCTCTTCGTCATGATCGCCTTTGCATCGGTGGCTATGGGTGGATTTGGAAGTATCAAAGGAGCCTTCTTTGCAGGAGTCCTCATCGGGATGCTTGAGATGTTATTCCCGATGTTTGGTCATTTGACCGGTTGGGATTTCTTTGGCCCCCATTTTAAATTCACCGTCGTCTATTTTGCCTATTTCGTCATCGTCGTTTTGAGACCTCAGGGATTATTTGGATGGAAAAAATAAAGGACGCCTTCGATTTCAGAGATTTCTCGAAACCAGAAAAGATTGGCTTTGCCATTTTTACTCTTTTCCTTCTTGTTTTTCCCTGGCTCGGGGCGGGATCCTTTGTCAAGGCGGTGGCGATCCAGTTCCTTCTTTTCTCCCTTTTCGGGATGGGATGGAATACCATTGGTGGTTATGGGGGTCAGGTCGAGCTGGGAAAGGCTCAATATGTGGGGATCGGAGCCTATACCGTGGCTCTGACCATGGTATGGTGGAGAATTCCTTTCTGGGTTTCCATGCCCATTGGTGTTTTTATCGCCATTGTATATTCCTTCATTATTGGATATCCTCTCTTTCGACTGAAAGGCCATTACTTCGCCATCGCCACCATCTGTACGTCTCTCGTGTTGCAGGACATCTTCATCAACTGGAAACTGGTTGGGGCTGCCAAGGGAATAGAACTTCCCATTCATGAGCACCCTGATTTCCTTTATATGCAATTCAAGTCGGATACTTATTATTTTTATTTCATCATGGCTCTTTTTTATGTCGCCATTTTCTATATGAACTGGTTTCGAAAATCAAAGTTAGGCTATCAACTCCGGATGATCAAAGAAGATGAGGAAGCGGCAGAGAGTTTGGGGATTGACGCCCGGTGGTGCAAGATCAAGGCCTATTCCATTGCCTCAGCCTTTGTGGCGGTGGGGGGAGGATTTTTAGCTGTCTACAATCTTTACATCGATCCCTACTCGGTGATGGATTTAGACCTTTCCATCAAGATTGCTTTGATGGCGATGTTGGGAGGAGCAGGTTCCATGTGGGGACCCATCATCGGCTCAGCTTTTTTAGTCCCTCTTGACCGTTTTCTCGGAAGTTGGCTGGGCGCCCATAAGGGTTTGATTGGAGTGGACTTTATGATTTATTCGGCGCTGATCATGATTGTTTCTGCTTACCAGCCCAGAGGAATCTGGGGCATCCTTGAACAATTTCGAAAAAGAGGCGCATGACGTGGCATTTCTTGAAGTCATGGATCTTGTCAAAGATTTTGGCGGCGTGGTGGCCAATAACCATGTTTCTTTTCAAATCGATCAGAATGCTATCATCGGTTTGATTGGTCCGAATGGCGCAGGGAAGACGACCCTGTTCAACTGTATTGTCGGTTACCATAAGCCTAACTCCGGGAAGATCATCTTCAAAGGGAAAGAGATCACAGGATTCAAACCCTTTATGACCAACCGGGAAGGGATCGGAAGGACATTTCAGATTATGAAGGTCACCGCTGGAATGACTGTCATGGAAAATGTGATGGTCGGTGCCTTTTGTAGGACCGAGGACCGTAATCTTGCAAAAGTGGAGGCCGCTGCCATCCTTGGCTTCATGGGATTGGATAGTGTGAAAACTTATCATCTTAATGAATTGCCTATCGCAGCCCAGAAGAAGATAGGTCTGGCGAGAGCCTTGGCCACTCAACCGGAACTGTTGATGCTGGATGAAGTGGCCTCTGGCCTCAATCCAAAAGAGACCGAAGAGATGGTAGATCTTTTGAAGAAGATTCACCAAGAAAAGAAGATTACACTCTTTCTCATCGAACATGTCATGGAGGTGGTCATGCCCATCTCTCAACGAGTCATCGTTCTCGATGGGGGCGAGAAAGTTGCGGAAGGATTGCCGAAAGATATTGTGAAGAACGAACGGGTGATCAAAGCCTATCTGGGAGAGAAGTATGCTAAAGGTCTCTGAGATTGAAGTCCGATACAGTGGCGTCCCCGTCATTCACAATGTCTCTCTTGAAGTGGTCGAAGGAGAACTGGTTTCCGTAGTGGGTGCAAATGGTGCAGGGAAATCAACTCTTCTCAAGGCCATTGCTGGCGCCCTCCATCCTTCTCAAGGTTCGATCCAATTTGAGAATCAAGAGATCTCGTACCTTTCCACAGCCGACATCGTCCGAAGGGGAATTACTTACGTTCCGGAAGCCCGTTTGATCTTTGGACCCCTCACGGTTCGTGAAAATCTGGAATTGGGGGCTTATATCCTCAATGATGATGGGGCGGTCGAAAAGAATCTGGAGTATGTTTATCAACTGTTCCCAAGACTGGCAGAGAGGCATCTCCAGCAGGGAGGGACTCTCAGCGGGGGAGAACAGCAGATGCTTGCTATCGGGAGGGGATTGATGTCGAATCCAAAACTTCTCATGCTCGATGAACCCTCCTTAGGGTTGATGCCAAAACTGGTNNCGTGGCTATGTCCTGCAAACCGGACGGACCATCCACCAGGGAACCGGCAAAGAATTATTAAACGCCGAAGTCATCAAGAAAGCCTTTTTGGGTTTATAATTGCCCAAAGCGCCTCAAACAAAAAACCAATTCACATCATTGTTGATAGGTAAAATGGAAACTTAAGGAGACAGAGGGCAATCCCTTTGAATGATTAAAAAATACAGCTTTGCACCCACAAGTCCTCACTCAACAAAAAATTACGAACTGAGGATTACTGGATCTAGAATCATGTATCCCAAGTGAATATTTGAGGGAGACTTCGTTGCGGAGGGAGAAAGCCCGTATTCAACCTCAGGATGTTCCCTTTTATAGGGATGTAAGATTCAAAATCGTGCATTTGACCCCATCTACCAGGACTTCATCTCCATCACACACGTAGCTCTTTATGAGCTGGAGTCTGGACTTGGGTTGTACTTGTACGTCACACCGGACGTCAAATTTCACGAAGGGTCTCGTTCCCGAATAAAGAGTGACCGTATTACCTGTCACAGAAAAACTGGTAAAACCTCCCAAATCGGTGCAGCCTGCCAAGACAACATTTGGAACCACCAGAAGAATACCAAGACATAGCCCCATGAGAATATTTTTTTTCATCCCCTACCTCCTTTCTTGGTGATATTTGCAGAAAAGGCGAACTCCTCCGCCCCTGGCCCGTTCCGGTCAAGAGCAAACACCCGATTCCACTGGGTAGAACGCGGGGTGGAACATCATCTCATAGGGCTCTTCCAGAAGGTTCATCGCCCCCCCGGAGTATCCTAAAACGCCCTGACTTCAGGTGGCTCATAAGGTTCTCCTCGGTATCCCATTCCTCGAGAATTACCTTCTGATCCATAGGAGGGCCAACTTCTTATCTTCTTCTTCTATTCCAGTAATAGCCGCCTCCGCCACCGAACACAAGGACCAACAATACAATCAAGATGATTAGCGTCATGATGCTTCCCTCCTTCTGACGGCGAGCATATCAACATCCTTCAGATATTCCAATCTGCCGATGTCACAGCCCGCTCACCTAAATATAATAAACGCAAATGGATTGCCAACAGGCTTAAAAAATCAGAAGTTTGGAATCATCCTTTAATAACGCGGGATTGAATTAACAGGAGAGAATAGCAGGAAAGTATTAAACGATTTGTTTGCCCTCAATATTTAGTGGAACCTCAATATACTGAGGGATGCTTTGAGGGGAGTCAGACAGCTTTAATCTGACTCCTTGGTCTCCGGCCGGACTACCCCGAGGCTTATGCATCCTCACTCTCAAAGTGCTCGGGTAGAGGCCCAGGATCGCAGCGGCCCCATCTTTTCCCTCGACGCGCCAGTTGGTTTTCTCTAATGGCAAAGGATCTAACTCGCGCTCGTTCAGTGAGTGCTATTAAACTTTCTCGAAACAAAGTAAAAGATACTCATAACACGCTCACGATGGCAATAACACCAGAGATAAATATTAGAACACCGGCGATTCTGTTTACCCATCGCAGTCCGACTATGTCTAGCTTCTTTCTGAAAAATATAACGCCAGAACTAAGAAACAGAAACCATAAACCTGAACCAATAAAAACTCCCATGACAAGAGTCGATGCAGAAACAATACTAAGTTCATCTCCTAATCCCAATGCGGCAAACACAGCAATAAATGCAAAGATCGTCGTGGGATTGGTAAGCGTAAGAAAACCGGTATAGAGATATGATCTCAACAATCCACTGCTGTTGACAGGAACCTTAGGATCAGAAGGGTGGGCGTAAAATGTTCTTACACCGAGGAACAAAAGAAACGATCCTCCCACCAACCGTATCCACGTCCGCTCTGTCACAATAGCATTTGAAACAACAGTAAGTCCAAATGCAGCAACACACGCGTAAAGCAAATCTGCGGTTGCAGCTCCGAGACCGATCATCAGTCCGCTTAAGCGTCCATCGGTCAGTGTCTTGCGGATACACATTATTCCAATTGGGGCAACCGGTACCGCCATCGCGAAACCAATAAGGATTCCTTTTAGAAAAATTATCAGCTCCATATCATCAACGTGAAATCAGGCG
>DCUS01000215.1 GCA_002327885.1 Syntrophaceae bacterium UBA2208 | reverse complement strand
GGGAAAGTTCTGCCTGTGATTTTCCCCCTTCTTCACCATTTAGTCAAAAGTGTAGGCCTGACCCCTCTGTTTTTGCAATGGAAAATCCCTTTGGGTGTACGTCTTCATTCATCGTCTTTTGGTCTTATTATTTGTAACAGTTCAAATCACCGTTTCGAGTCCGTTGCGGGCGAAGAATACAGCGGATTTGTTTGTTGGCCTTCCTTGTAAATTGGATTGAGCTCTCGGTCTATTCGTTTGCACGCCTCTTCATGAAAAAGATCGGTGGTCATGATGATGGAGAAGGGATCATATTCCTCCACAAACCGTCGCGCATTCTCCAAGACACTATCGCTTGGAGGAAAGAAGGACTGATCGCATTCTTCTCCCATGATGAAGGCGAGGTCACTACGCTTAATAAGCTGATCCTTAAGATATCCAGCGATCTCCTCTTCACGAGTTACCTCTAACCATACCCGATCCTGCTTTTGTACAATTCGGACAGCTACAATGTCTGGCGCCAAGTCGGTTTTGCACTTTGCTACAAGGCGGTCAAGGATGTCTACCGCAGCATATTCAGAGTTTCCTTCTGATGGCGGGGCCGATAATTGAATAAGAAGCTGGATGGTTTTGTCGAGTGGATAGCGGAAAAACTCTCTATTCCCGACAACTCTAAAATCTGCGAGTCGTGCGTGTACTTCCTTCTCCAGAATATCGCAACTCTCAGAAAACACCTCGAATGCAACGATATACGGCATGGGGAGAGCGGTGGTTGAGAGCTCTCTCGCACGAGCTCTTGAATCCCTAGTTGTCTTTCCGATCTTGAGTAAACCCGGCATTGAATGGTTAATCAATATGTAAACGTAACCCGACCTCATCTATTTCCTCCAACTGAAGTGGTTTTTGTTGCTCAGTGAAGCATTTGAATTATGAGATAAGTACACCCTATTTGGAAGCTTTTCCCATTTTGTAAAAAGTGTAGGTCCGACTCCTTTGAGTTCCTGAACTGCCTTTTTTTTCTTCTCTGTCCATGCCCCTCCAAAATTCAACGCTCTCCCTCCAAGAAAAGAAAAAGGTGAGAAAATTTTCCTCGTGTTAAATGAACTCAAAACAAGCCAAGCTGGCCTCGGGATTCTTTCGTGTAATAAGCGAATCTTTCATAATCTATATCCTTCCCCTGTTATTCAGGGCCACAGTTACACTGTTTTAGAAATTTGAAGCCTTACCTCAACAGGTGTAAGCGCCATGTTTTTAAAAAATGTCTACTAAAACCGGTGACTCGCTAAACAATTAGAAAAACTCACGGAATCATTCTTTTTCTTGAAAACAGAAACATTTTTTCTCTCTAGCTCGTGTGACACTCTCGAGAGCAGTAAAAACATCCATTCGACTGATGATAGTATTTCTTCGCTTCTTTTACAGCATCATTACAATTGCCGAACACTCCTAGGTACTGCCTGTTGTTTTCTAAGGGCAGATAAGAGCAGGTTGATTTGTGGACTTCGTGATCTCCGTTTTGTTGTGCAACCTTATTCACGAAATACTTTTCCATGCCTACACCTCCCAAGGAGTTTTTATGCTCAGATACAATTGCCTACCGAGCCACCGGAAAACGACTTCCTCTAATTAAGGCTTCACATCTCCAACTGCCTGTTGATATGGATTCATGCGCTCTACCCTTCGATCGCGGTTCTTTCGGCTTCGGGGTAGAGGGCATCGATCTCACGCTGAATATCGATGGTTTTGCCAAGGGCGGTAACTATACGACAGTAGGTGCGGATGTCGTCAAGTCCCATCTTTGTGCCGATGCGATCCTTGAGCCACTTCAAGCAAACCTGATAGCCGCCGATCCGATACTCCCAAACTGGGACTGATACGGGGGCAAAGTGCTGGTTTTCGTTGATGTACACGCGCGCGCTTTCTTCTTCGTATCGGAATTCCTCGCCACGACTTTTTCCAATAAGGCCGTTCCCCTCGCCCTCGAAACGGCATGAGGAGGTGTCGAGTTCGGAAGATGAAAGCAGGTGCAGTGTCCAAAGTCGGCCGCCCAGTTTGGCAAGCTTCGCGAAAAGTTCCACGTTACCGGTAAAGGGGACACGCGGGAAATCCATTTTCAATAGTTCTTTATACTTTTCCCGGTAGGCCGGCGCGTAGAGGATGGCATAGACATAACCGAAGACCTCCTCCGGAGGTGGTTGGCATCCAAATGCACCAGTCAGAGTCTTCATCAGGGTCGGGCTCAGATTGGGTTTGCGCTCCGTAAGATCACCGGAAGAGAAGATATCGGAGTGACCAGAAAATGAGTAAATGAAGAGAGGGAAGTGATAATCGATTGTTTTTAAAGATACTGCGACATGATCTGAAATGCTATCGCAGACAAATACATGTTGCCAGGAACCGACGTATTCTACCCGTTTTGGAACCAAAATCCCGAGGTTTTCTCCCGCAAGCATGTTCTTCATCACTTCGGGGCGTGGCCTACAGATAAAGCCTCCTGATCGCCCGGTATAGTATGTGTAACGGATGTCTAATGGTCGATAGAGTATCGGGACGATATTATTTCGATTTGGCCCCGAATCAAGCAGATCCTTCTGGGCCAGATCGACCTTCCAGTCGTTTGAATCCTTGCCCAGCCTGTACCCCTCGCGGGCAAGCTCGGGCTCCATCCTGGAGAAGGTGCCGACAGTTTGCCATGCTTTATCGGCTGTCGGATGGATCGTCAGCCCATCCCTTGCGGTGACGATTCCCACGCTGTTCAGGGGGAATATCTCCTGAAGCGAGGGGAATCGCCGATAAACCTCATCAAGAAGGTAGTTGTGAGGCACAAAAAGATAGGAGGGCGTCGATGGGTTCAGTGAAGTCCATTCGGTGCTTTCGAGGCTGTGGGATTCAAGCCAGGCGTATTTTGTTTCCCGTGCCCCTCTCAGGTCCGACTGCATAACAACGGCTTCTTTTCCGTTTCCTCTTTTGAGGAAAAAGGCTATGGCAACACCCTGGCGGATGTCGAAGACGTTCTGGTCGGGTGAGCCGTCTGGTGATGTCTCCTTCTTTAATGAGTTCCCGTGCAGGTCAATGATGCGGATTTCGTCAAAGGTCTTCATCAAACTCTGTCTCATGCCCCGAAATGTTGGGTTGTCAAGGTAGCTGTGGTTGGTAATAATCCCGACCACTCCGCTGCCAGCCTGATCTATCTTCCACTGCGCAAAGCGGATAAATTTGACGTAATCATCCTGAAGCCACTTGGGGTTCTTCTCGCCCAGTGGTTTTCCGTCAACCTGCTTGTAGTCGTCGATAAGGCCAGATATCCATTCGCCTTTATTGCTGGAGTGCCCCGAATATGGCGGGTTGCCGAGGATGACAAGAACTGGAGTCTGCTTTTTTACTACTCCCGCCAGTCGCGACTCCTCGGCCAACGCGGAAAATCCCGGCAATAGGCTGTGTTCAAGTTCTCCAAAATCCAGAGTGTTGGTAAGGTAAAAGGGAATCCGCTCGTCATCGACTAGCCTGTGTCCAAGCTCCTCCAGGAAGAAACCCATTTTCAGATGCCCCACGGCGTAGGGGGCCATCATAAGCTCAAAGGCGTAGAAGTTTTTCAATATGTGTTTCCGGACGAACTCCTCCCGTGCTCCGGAACCATACCTGCTTTCAAACTCACCAACGGCTACCTGTGCCGCTTTTGCCAGAAAGGTCATAGTTCCTGCGGCGGGATCAAGCAAGGTTACTCCTTCTGAAGCAAGACCTTCCGGTTTTTCGAAATCGGTTTTCAGTATTTCGTTCAAGGAGCGAACGATGTAAGAAACCACGGGTTCCGGCGTGTAGTATACGCCGCGGCGCTCCCGTTCGCCGGGATCGTACTGAGCCAAAAAGGTCTCGTAAAAGTGGACGATCGGATCGCTCCCTTTTCTCTCGTGGTAATAAGTGTCGAGAATCCCAGGTGCGTCGGCAACTGCGAGGACCTCTGCTATGTCGTCAATGCACCATGCAAGTTGATCAGGAAGTTCGCCGAGGGAAATAAAGCGAAATAGATCTCGAAGAATGCCAATGGTATGAGGGATATTGTCGAAGGCGGTTCCACGGTTGAAATCCCCTTTAGACCTTGTCCTTGAAGCAAACAGGCCATATGTGATGGTCTGTGCAAATAGATCGGCGAAATCTTCAGGTGTGAGCGTGCTTATGAGAAAACTTTTGAAGGCCTCGAAGAAACCGAAGAGGGAACCGGGAGTGCTCTCTTCCTCAATAACCTGCTGTTCTATGAGGTCTCTCAGGAAGCGCGTGCGCTTTGCCAGATCCACGGCGAGTGTTTCCGCACTGAATGCCTTGGGAATGGAGAAATCTAGAAACCTGTCAATAAGGCTGTATAGTTCTTCGGGTTTCTCGATTGGAGGCGATGAATGGACACAACCAAATACCAGGGGCCTTGCTACAGCTACGGTATCGAAAAGGTCTCCGTTGCGGTAAAAGCGAAATTCGAGAAAGTTCGTCAGGATAAGATTGGGGAATGTCGCACGGTATCTTTTGAGTTGTTCGGTGTTTTCAATTAGATCCAGTCTTTGCTCCGATGGTTTTTTTGCTTCTATGTATCCTATTATCCGGTCTTTCCCGTTCCAAAGCCTGAAATCCGGGTTCCCAGCGTCTGTGGGTTTGGGTAGAGTGGTGACCCTGACATGATGGCGACCTGAATATTTCGCTACCTCTCCAAGCATTTTGGACAGCGTCCCGTAGAAACTCTCCTCGCGCGCGTCCCCCTGGTTGGATACAGCGACTAG
>DCUS01000206.1 GCA_002327885.1 Syntrophaceae bacterium UBA2208 | reverse complement strand
TTTAATAATTAAGATTGTACCAAGGGCAGCAATACCCACTACTACGATTGACCAACCCACAATCAACCATTTAAAGAATTCTGACAAGCAGACCCCCAATTGGAAATAGGCAATGGTCCGTTATCAACTCTTGATTTTTAGGTCTTTTATTGCCCGTTGATAATTGCTCATTGGTCATTGACAATTGGTTATTGCCTATTCTCCCCTAACTCGTAAGTTATATTTTCTCATCAGCGCCTGAAAATTAGGCCTTAGCATGCCCACTTCTTCAGCGGCCCTCGTGACATTCCATTGATGGCGCTCTAATGCATTCAGGACAAACGCTCTCTCAATTTCCTCAACCGCCTTTTCCCTGACCTGTTTTTTGATCTCTTTTAGTTCTTCACTTGTTAAAGGGATATGGTTTTCCGAAATCTCTTTCTCTTGTTGACCTGGAAGGATAAGATGTTCAATCCTTATCATTTCATCATCAATCATCACTACGGTGCGCTCGATCACATTCTCGAGTTCTCGAACATTTCCTGGCCATGGGTGTCTCATCAATTTTTCCATGGCCTCGGAGGTAAATCCTTTGACGGTCTTTCCCATTTCTTCTGAACATTTCTTTAGAAAATGGGCGGCTAAGATAGGAATATCCTCTTGGCGTTCTTTCAGAGGAGGAAGGGCGATGGGAACGATATTCAGTCGGTAATAAAGATCCTCGCGGAAGGTTTCTTCTTTAATCATCTTTTCGAGATCTTTATTCGTTGCAGCAATAAGTCGAATGTCCACCTTTTTGGTCTTGGTGCCCCCCACCGGGGTGAATTCCCTTTCCTGTAAAACTCTTAGAAGTTTGGCCTGAATGGATAAACTAATATTGCCCACCTCATCGAGAAAAACAGTCCCTCCATCCGCCACCTCAAAAAGCCCCGGTTTAGTAGTGACGGCACCGGTAAAAGACCCCCGGACATGGCCAAATAATTCACTTTCCAGGAGATTCTCTGAAAGAACGGCGCAGTCCACCGGAACAAATTGTTTCTCTCTTCTTGGACTATTGAAATGGATAGCCCTGGCAATAAGCTCCTTACCCGTTCCACTTTGACCATAGATCAAAACGGTGCTATCGGTCGTGGCCACCTTAGCAATGATCCGGTAGATCTCTTGCATCTTTTTACTTTTCCCCACAATATTGTGAAACCCATACTTCCCCTGTAATTCCTGGCGCAGGTAAATATTCTCCGCCATGAGACTTTTCTTTTCGACCGCCTTCTTAACAACAACGGAGACCTCATCCGGCGTAAAGGGCTTGGGAATGTAGTCGAAGGCCCCCAATTTCATGGCCTCGACAGCTGTTTCCACAGTAGAAAAACCGGTGATCATGATGACAAGGGTGTCCGGATACTCTTTTCGGAATGTTTTCAAAACCTCCATTCCGTCGATCCCCGGCATTTTCAAGTCGGTGATGACAATGTCAAAGGGGGTGGTCTTCATTTTATCAAAAGCTTCTCTCCCGCTCAGAGCGGTTTCCACCTCATACCCTTCTTCCTCCAGAATACGCTTGCAACTTTCGCAAACGATCATTTCATCATCAATCACCAAAATCCTGACATGAAGCACTGCTTTCTCCTCTTCCACCATTTATCCGCAGTGGGTAAATCTTATCATAAAAGAAAGAAACCTTTCAATCCTCTTTCTTTAAAATCTCTCCCGGCCTTTTTAAAAGCCCAATGAAGAGGCCCGCCAACAAGGCCGCCAAAGCCCCGATCCCAAAAGACCAGCGAAAAGTCCCGGTCACATCGGTCAACCGTCCAGCTATAATTGGCCCCACCATGGCTCCTATCCCATAAAAAAGGGTTAATAGGCCAATAACCGTTCCGGCCACCTCTTTTGGAAAATAGTCCCTTGCACAGGCAGCATACATTGGAAAGATCGGACCATAGACGAAACCGAACCACCCTATCCCTATCACCAATAATAAAATATTGCCTCTGGCAAGAATGATGAAAAGAATGCTAAGGGCTATTAATAAATGAATCGTCACAAGGGACTTCGCCCTTCCGATATAATCAGAGATGGTCAACAAGAAGAATCCCCCTACTATGCTTGTAAGGGCCATGATACTGATGAAGGTTGAAGCGAGGGGATATGGAACCTTCAATTCCATCACTCCATAGGTAACGATCAAATCCGAAATGATATATACAGCGACGGAGATAAATAAATAGGAAGCACCAATCAACCAGAAAGTACGGTTTTTAATGATGTCCCGGTAATGGAAAGAAACTTTAGGGAGCGGTGGAGATGGAATCGGGTCAGAGGTTTCACCCCAAGGGAGAAGTCCTAATTTTTCTGGGGCATCCCTGAGAAGTAAGAAATTGATAGCAATCAGAATTAGTCCAGAGACTCCTAACAGGGTCCAGCCCATTCTCCAACTGTAGTTTTTTACAATGGCAGGGAGAATGACTCCCATTAGACCAAATCCCAAGGCATAACTGGGGGAAAGTATTCCTAATGCCAACCCTCTCTTGTTTCCTCCAAACCATTTTTGGACCAAAGCGGAAATCGGAGTCCACACCGCAGCAGCTCCTATTCCGACAATCCCGTGGTAGAAAATGGCTGTAGTGAGATTTGACGCCTGCCCCATTAAAAGAGTACCTGCTCCCAAAAAGAGGCAGAAGAAACTGACAACAAATCTCCCACCGATACGATCCATGAGCCAACCCATCAATGGTGAGAAAAGGATGTACGTTAAAAAATAACCTGCCCTGATCATTCCTGCCTGAGTCATATTGATGCCAAGATCCTGGATCATTTTAGGCAAAAGGACTGAATAAGCGCCAATGCGAATGCTGTAGTTAACAAAGAGGGTGACAAAGCTTGTCCCAAGAACCACCCAGCCCCAATGAATTCCCCGGGAATGTTTTTTATGATCAGTCATGATTTATTCAACAATAGTTATTTCAAATTTCAGATTTTAGATTTCACCTGCCTGCCGCAGGCAGGGATTTTTCAATCTACAATCTGCAATCTTCGATCTACAATCGGTGGAAGCTTCTTCTCCAGATCCCTCAAATCTGAGAGGACGAACTCCCCATTCCGCTCGCCTGACCGGTCGAGGTAAAAAGAACAAATACCCAATGACCGGGGAGCAAGATAATCAAACTCGTAGTGGTCGCCAATATGGACCATCTCTTGGGGATGGACCCCTAATAACTGGCAAATTCGTTGGTAAAACCCCATTGTCTTTTTTACTTCACCAAAATCAGACGTCGCTGAAAAGATCCGATCAAAATATCTTCTGAGGCCTGTGGCTTCCATCTCCACGTCGATGAATTCTCTTCCCGCATTAGAAGTCAAGATAATGGGGAATTTCCCTTTTAATTGGTCCAAAATGTCGTTGACATCCGGATAGATCCTGATTTTGTCCACATATTGGTGCATTAAATCCTTCCAACTCTTCTCCAACTGGAAAAATCGGAACCAATATTTAATATCGTACCATTCAATGGCCCCCTCCCCCACCTTCAGATATTCTTCTACCACAAAATGCTTTGATTCTTCGAACGAAATATTTGCCTTCTCCGCATAAAGAATGGGGATGCCGTGTAACCAGACCCAATCCGTGAATTCGGGGTCCACCAAAGTTCCGTCCATATCAAAGGAAATAATTCTAAGCATCCCTTATTTTCCTTAAATCCGAAACAGACTCAAATTATCAGAAAGCCTATCAAAGAGGTCATCCTGAACTTGATTCAGGATCTCATGAGATGCTGAAATGAATTCCGCATGACAACCATTTTAAACATCCCAGGCAATCAGGAATTTCGTCTCCCTGCCGCACGCAGGTGCTTCGAATTTAAATCCTTTCTAAAACGATATCCTCCGCCGTCCGAACCTCTTTTTCCAAATCAGCAATGGCGATGGTGCGGATGGGCAGATAGGCCTGGGAGGTAAAAATAGTCATGCACCGGTTGTCAAACATCATTAACGGGGCATGGGGTTGATGGGAACGGATGAGAACCTGCTTCTGATATCGTTCCATCAATCGATTGAAATATTGTCGCCCAAATTGGGGCCTTCCCCAGAGGTTTCCCGCGTAGTCCATCTCGTTTTCCACAAAATCCCCCCAAACTATTCTGTCCCAATTCTCATCTCCCAATGCGACCCGACTTATTTCTTCAATGGATTTTAAATCGGGTGGCACCCCGTGAAGGGCTAAGATTCCATTTTGAGTGGTGATGGCGAATGGAAATTTTGAGAAGAGAAGCCCATATTCTTCTTTTTCTTCGAAAGAAATAGAATCCCAAAAATTGGCAGGGTTAAACTCTTTCGTCATAAATCCTTCGTGGTTCCCAGTTAACAGGAAAATCTCTTCGGGGTGATTCCATTTCAATTCGAGAAGATATTGGATGTTTTCTTTGGAATAAGGTCCCCGATCTACATAGTCTCCGAGGAAGACGATCCGGTAAGGGCTTTTAAGGTACCGCTGGATGACCTGCTGACTGGCATCCAGATCACCATGGGTATCTCCCACAAAAACCACTTTCCCCTGAGGAGGGAGATGGATCAGACGGGATCCCTTTTCAAGTACCTTACTCATTTTCTCGAAAAGTTTTCCAAGATTCATTTCTATCATTGATCACAAAATAAGAGTACTCACTGATGTTCTGCTGTAATCCAGCGCCGCGGTTTAAACGGCGACACAGCGGTACTGCAATACGGCAACACTTTTTTAAAGCCCTTCTTTATCGGCCTCCAGAAATCACTTTAACATAAACTTTCCGATTCCTCGGCCCATCAAATTCACAAAAAAAGATCCCCTGCCAGGTTCCAAGGGCAAGCTTTCCTGACTCAATGAAAACAGTTTGAGAACACCCCAACAAACTGGCCTTGATATGAGCCGGAGAATTCCCCTCCAGGTGACGATATGGGTCTTTAAAAGGGACCATCTTATTCAACTCCATGAGAATATCCTGAACGACACTTGGGTCGGCATTCTCATTAACGGTGATGGCAGCCGTGGTATGAGGAATGAAAATAATGCAGATCCCATCTTCAAGCCCGGCCTTTTTCACAACCTCCTGGACAGAATGGGTGACATCGATCAATTCTGTTTGGGTTGACGTTTTCACCGGAAAAGTCTGAATCATCCTTGGCTCCTTTTCGCGAGAGATTGAATGCTTCCCTCTCATATCACATTCGATAAAGAATCTCAATCAAATCTCAATATGATATTTAATCAATCTTATGCCAATCAATCTTATTGACTCTCTCCCCTCAATTTAGTAAATTTCAATTCAAATTAAGGAAATAAATTCAAAAAGGCGTTTAGGATGTGGAAAAATAATGGGCTATCATTTTCTATTCTTCGAAAGAATTTTCTCTGCGGAGCATCAGGATGAAAAAAGAGCATTTTACTTATTTAACTCCGACAGCGATCATTGACAGCGATCACAAGAGCATTGGAGATTTTGCAGAGAAGATGAGGGGCAATCTGAAGGACCCTATCGAGACCGCTGTCAAACTTTATCTTGCCGTTCGTGATGACATCCTTTATGACCCTTACTCTCCCTTTTATCTTCCTGAGCATTACCGTGCAAGTTATGTACTGAAACGCGGCCGGAGTTTTTGTATCCCCAAGGCTTCCCTCCTCTGTGCGTTGGGAAGAGCTTGCGGTATCCCTTCACGTGTCGGTTTGGCGGATGTTCGAAACCATCTCGCGACCAAGCAGCTCATTGCATTTATAGGAACTGACCTCTTTGCCTACCACGGCTTTGTCGAATTCTATCTCGAGGGGAAATGGGTAAAAGCGACACCGGCTTTCAATAGCAGTCTTTGTGAAAGGCATCATGTGACACCTCTTGAATTCAATGGGCGTGAAGATTCCTTGTTTCAACCTTACAATTTGAAAAATCAAAAGTTTATGGAATATGTTGCTTTTCATGGAGTTTATGCCGATGTCCCTGTGGAGCAGATTGTCGTTGGATGGGAAAAAGCATACGGCAAGGATCGTATCAAGAGTTGGATTAAAAGGTTCGAAGAAGCGGAGGGCCGAAGTCTCTCCGACTTTGAGACAGAGGAAGTTCTGGAGGGATAACCGGATAATATTTCTTGAAATCTTTTCCTAAATCAGATATGGTGAAATAACTTAGGGGAAGGAGATTCGGATGTCCCAAAAAAAGATTTCAGAGGTTTTAAAACTGATTGAATTTCTCAATGAGGAAGTCAAAGAGGTTTCAAAAAGATTAAGCCGGATTACGCCAAAAGAGGTAAGTGAAAAATTAGGGGCATTAGCTCTTCTTAGAGAAAAGGTCCTCAACCTTCAAGTCGATCTCCCTCCGGACGTTGAGAAAAGACTCTTAGAACTCTACCCCGCCATCGACAGAATCAAACAAAAACCGCCAAGCGCATAGCGCAGAGCGTATTAAAACCTTAAAAATTAAGGAATTGAGGAATTATGAACTCTTAATCTTTGATCCCTTAAATTCCTCATTCGCCATGCGCTATGCCCTCTGTTCTTTGCGTCACTTAATAAAACGCAAGGCTGGCAAAGGTGACGACGGATTGGGTCTCCGGAGTAAATGCCTGGTCATATCTGAGGAGCCTCCCCTCATCGGCTTCAAGGGTTTTTAACATTGCGTAGATGGCCGGAAGGCCACAGATTCTTCTTCGGTCTTTCTCTCTTGCAATCGCCGAAAAGAATCCCTCCCCATCCATCTCCTCCGCATATCTCAGCATCTCCCGGTCTTCTTGAGAGAGAACTCCGAGATCGTATGCACTGATGCCCTCACGATCTCCGAATTGAAGGCCCATGTGCGAAAGATCTGCACTGGCGATATAACAAACTTCTTTCCCAAGCGCCGAGACTCCCTCTTTTAAAGCTTCGATAAAACGCCGAACGGGCTCCATTCCCATCGGCGAAATTCCCTGTTCAATCGCCTCATGAAATGATCCGCTCAGAATGGGGATAATTTTTAGAGGAATGGGTTCCGGATAGAGGTATCGGAGAAACACGCACTGAAACTCAATGGAATGCTCGCTCCGGTGGGCCCCCTCTTCCCTGAAGAGATCGTCGGCGCATCGCAATTGGATCGCATCCACCAATTCTCTATCGACATTCAAAGTGCCTAAGGGGGTAATGAAATCCTTCCGGGTGAGACAGAATGGGTTTTCCATGGGAGTGTGAGCTGTCCCAAAGATGATGAAGCAGTGGGAAGAATTCTCCTTCCATATCTCCCGGTGGGCGAAGGCATAACAGGATCCCCCTCTTTGAAAATCAATGTGGGGGGCTACCACTCCTTTTAATTTCTTCGTCCCCTCTTTTCCTCCGGGAACTCCCGGACCCTCAGATCCCGTAAAATACCCTTCAAGTTGAACTCTCAATTTTTCTCGATCCCCTTCGTAACTTTTTCCGGCAAAGAGCGCCTCTCTGAACGAGGCTTTCTTGAAACTTTCCTCTTTTTGTTTCAATGCCTCTTGAAAACGTCCCCCTTCAAGAAAGAGAGCTTCATCCAATTGGTTGATGATCTCCTCGAGTTTTTCCTTATAGAGAAATGTTCCAAATCGCCTCATATATTCCGTTTGAATATCCAAGATGGAATGTCGGCCATCAAAGAGGGAAACAATGAAATAAAGCGGAGGGGATAAAAATAGGGCCTTGTCACTGATGTTTTGTGGATCTTGAAGACAGAGCAGATTTTGTCCGGAATGCTGGATTGGAAAGATATTGATAGATCTAAGTGTAGGATAGTCCACAGGTTTTTGTCTTAGAGCTTCGTAACCCAAAGACCATTTTTATATCCATCCGTAATTAGACCGGGAAAAATATTAACTCTTAACTCACCGGAACGCTAACCGTCTCTCGTTCTTTGCTCAATGGCTCGATCTGTTTTAGCGCCAGTTCAATGGCCTCGTCCATCCTCTGGATAAATTTAAAATTCATTTGATTTCGAATATGCTCAGGAATTTCCTCCAGATCCTTTTCATTCTTCTTGGGAAGGATAATGGTCCTGATCCCTGCTCGCATCCCAGCCAGGACCTTCTCTTTGATCCCTCCTACTGGAAGGACCAGACCCCTCAGGGTGATCTCCCCGGTCATGGCCACATCACTGCGGACAGGTTTGTTCGTCAATAGAGAGGTCAGCGCCACAAACATCGTGACCCCCGCTGACGGTCCATCCTTCGGAATGGCCCCTGCCGGGACATGAATATGAATATCATTCTTTGCAAAGAAGTCCTCATCGATACTCAGTTCCTTCGACTTCGATCGTACATAGGCCAATGCGGCCTGAGCGGATTCCTTCATCACATCTCCCAATTGCCCTGTCAGGGTCAATCCTTTCTCCCCTCTCATCTTCGTCGCTTCTACAAAAATAATGTCTCCCCCGGTAGGCGTCCAGGCCAGACCGGTTGCCACCCCTGGATCAGAGGTGCGGTCGGCCACTTCGGGAAAAAATTTGACGGGTCCTAAAAATTTATGCAGGTTCTCCGGAACGATGAACACTTTCTCTTTGATTTCCCGAGCAACATCCTTGGCCACCCCACGGCAGACGGCCGCTATCTCTCTCTCCAAATTTCTGACCCCTGCCTCTCGAGTGTAGGAACTGATGATGGTTTGAATGGCTGGATCCTTAAATTCAATGAACTCTGAACTCAAACCGTGTTCATTAATCTGTTTAGGAATTAAAAACTCTTTGGCGATCATCATCTTTTGATCTTCGCTATAGCCTGGAAGTTCGAGAGTCTCCATCCGATCCCTGAGAGCAGGAGGAATGGTATCGAGCACATTCGCCGTGGTGATGAACATTACTTTTTGGAGGTCAAAAGGAACATCGATATAGTGGTCCGAGAAAGAGAAATTCTGTTCTGGGTCCAGCACTTCGAGAAGGGCTGAGGAGGGATCTCCTCGGAAGTCCATCCCGATTTTATCCACTTCATCTAACATGAAAACGGGGTTGTTCGATCCTGCTTTTTTCACCCCCTGGATGATCCGGCCGGGGAGAGCACCGACATAGGTACGGCGATGTCCGCGAATTTCGGCCTCATCTCGAACCCCGCCCAGAGAGATTCGGATGAATTTCCGCCCCATGGTCCGAGCGATCGACTTTCCAAGTGAGGTCTTTCCAACCCCTGGAGGGCCCACAAAACAGAGGATCGGTCCTTTCATATCTGCCTTCAGTTTCCTTACTGCCAGGTACTCTAAAATTCTTTTCTTCACTTTTTCCAAATCATAGTGATCTTCGTCTAATGTCTTTTGAGCATTGTCAATATCCAAACTATCCGCTGTGGTGTCGGACCACGGGAGTTCTGCCAACCAATCCAAATAGGTTCTGGCGACAGTATATTCTGCCGAGGCGGGAGGGATTTTGGCCAGACGATCTAACTCCTTTTCCGCTGCCGCCAAGGCCTCGGGAGGCATCTTGGCCTTTTTAATCTTGTCCTTGAGTTCCTTGATCTCGGAAGAATGTTCATCCAATTCCCCGAGCTCTTTCTTGATCGCTTTTAATTGCTCCCGAAGATAATACTCCCTTTGGGTCCGATCCATATCTTCTTTGACCTGCGATTGGATCTTATTTCCCAACTCCAAAACCTGAACTTCTTTGTTGAGAAAAAGATGGACTTTGGTCAGGCGTTCCCGAATATCAAAGGTTTCCAAAATTCCCTGTTTCTCTGTGGTGGAGATATTCAGGTTGGAGGCAATTAAATCAGCAAGAATGGCGGCTGATTTGATATTCGAGACCATCGTCCCTAACTCATTCGTTAGATAAGGAGCCAGTTCGACGGCCCTCTGGAAGAGGTTCTTCAAATTCATCATGAGCGCCTCGATCTCGACTCCCTGTGCCAGGCCTTCGTCAATCACCTCAGTTTTTGCCTTGTAATAAGGCTCTCGCTGAATGTATTCTTTTACTTTGACCCTTGAAACCCCCTGGACAATGACTCGCTGGCTTCCATCCAGTTCCCGAATCATCCTCAAGATGAGTGCAGCGACGCCCACTGAATAAAGATCGGTTTCTTTAGGTTCCTCGATCTCAGACCTCTTTTGAGTGATGACTCCGATAATGCGATCGGAATCCATTGCATCGTCAATCAATTTAACCGATTTTTTCCTGCCAACCATAATGGGGAGTATCAAATCAGGGTAGAGGACGGTCCCCCTCAAAGGGAGAATGGGAAGCTCATCAGGAACAATCACCTTATCGTCTTTCCCTTTTTCATCCCGATCAGCCCCCCCCCTCGGTAAAAATATCATTGTCTCCTCCTATGAACCAATAAATTAAGACCTTAAATATAACATAATCATTGTTGTTCCGACTGTCAATGTCGTCTATCTCAATGATTAAAAAGCGTAAAACATTTATTTTTCAGACATTTCGGCATGGGGTTTCCCACACACATTACAAACTCCCTGTTCATTGATCGTTCCGATACAGGACCCATCACTGCACAATTTTCTTTCAGAGAGGCCGGTTTCCTCTGCCTCGACCTTCATCGGACTTCCACACCAGCAACAATAACGACTCTTCGCAGGTATTTCTCCTCCGCACTCTGAGCAGGAAGAAAAAGCTAATGAGCTACCACAATGGGGGCACTCCATCTACTCCTCCTCGACGTGAAGACTTTTTATAAAACGTTCAATATCTCGTTTGTTTCGCCTCAATTCATAAAGGAGCCTCTTGGTTCCTTCATCAGGGAAAAGGTGATTTAAATCATAACCCTTTTGGGGGAACAGAGTATTGAGATCAATCTCCCGTTTCTTCCCCTCTTCCTGCTCAATTTTCTGGAATTGCTCGTCTTTTTCTTCCATAAGGCTATCTACCTATATAGGACAGCCACCCCCATTTTGTCAACCCAATGTCATTCTCATGTCATTCCACGACGATTGAGCTTTTAGGATGGAGGGTTGAGGATGTCGATTTCTTTAATTTAAGCCTCAGCCCTCCAACCCCTGACCTCTATCCTCTTTTTTGCCGAACTGCATCTGATATAGCCTAAAATAAATGCCCCTTCGGGCCATCAGTTCCGTATGGGTTCCAATTTCCCGAACCCTTCCTTTATGGAGAACGACAATCCGATCAGCATGCTGGATGGTCGAAAGCCGGTGAGCGATAACGATGGCCGTTCTCCCCCTGAGCAAACGGGCCAGTCCTTCTTGGACCAACCGTTCTGTCTCGGGATCGACATGAGAGGTGGCCTCGTCGAGGACAAGAATTTTTGGACTGATGGACAAGGCCCTTGCAAACGCCAATAGTTGCCTCTCTCCGGCAGATAAGGCCTCTCCTCCCTCCCCGACCTGCGTATGATATCCATTGGGCAACCGTTGAATAAATTTCTCTGCATTGACAATTTTCGCCACCTCCCTCATGTTTTCTTCGTCCATCTCCCGATCCCCCAGCCGAATATTCTCTTCAATGTCTCCAGAAAACAGAAAAGTATCTTGCATCACCAATCCAACTTGGGATCGGAGGTGCGAGAGGTCTCTTTTTCGAATATCAATCCCATCGAGAAAAATAGCACCTTCCTCCACTTCATAGAATCGTTCAAAGAGGTGGAGCAAAGAGGTTTTTCCTGCTCCGGTAGCGCCAACAATGGCAACGATCTCACCTTCCTCTACTGTAAAAGAGATATCCTTAAGGACCTTGTCCTCCCCATTGTAAGAGAAGGAGACATGCCGGAACTCGATATGCCCCTTTATCTCCTCTCTTATTGGGGAGAGGGGCCCTAAAATCTTTTGATCTTCGTCGAGCAATGAAAAGATCCTTTCGAGGGACGCCATCGCCGATTGCAGGATATTATACTTTTCGGAAAGGTCACGGATAGGCTGGAAGAACATCCGAATATAGGATAGAAAAGCCACCAGGACTCCGAGAGTGATCATTTCCTGAATGACTTTCCCCCCTCCATACCAGAGGAGGAGACCGATGGCTCCTGAACTCAGGATTTCGACGAGGGGAACAAAAAATGCGTAAATAGAGATCTGCCTCATGTTCGCGGAATAATGTCCTTCGTTCACTTTAGCAAATCGCCTGCTATTCTCCACCTCTCTTCGAAAAAGTTGAACGATTTTGATGCCAGAAAAATTTTCATGAAAAAAAGAATTCATCTGGGCGATCTTCGAACGGATTTCCCGAAAGGCGTCTCTGGCTCGACGGCTGAAGAAAAGGGTGGTGACAAAGATCAAGGGAAGTACGGAAAAAGAGACCAAAGCGAGCTCTCGGTTGAGATGAAGCAGGAGGAGGATGATCCCGATGAGGAGGAGAATATCTTTGACAAGATTGATGAGAACAGAAGTAAACATCTCATGAACATTCTGGATGTCATTGGTTAAGCGGGTGACCAACCTTCCCACCGGATTCTTATCAAAAAAAGAGACGGGGAGGTCCTGGAGATGGGAGAAGACTTTCATCCGGAGGTCATGCATCATCTTTTGGCCTGCCACTTCCATGGTATAGACCTGAGAAAAACTGATTCCAAAATTGATGACCAGAATAAACACAACGAGAAGGGCAATCCGGAAAACCCCTTCCACATCCCTTCCTCTTAGGATGAGGAGGTCCTTCTTTTCCAGTTCTTTCATGCGATCAAAGGAGATGAACCAGTGTGAACCGCTCTTCTCAAAAGAGGAAGGATATCTTTTTAAAACGTTTTCGTCCTCTTGTCTCTGGGGAACAAACAGATAATATCGATTTTCCGTGAGGAGACCGGCTTTCTGAAAAAGGGCCATTTCTTTTCGATCCATCGCCCTCAATTCATTCGGAGGCAGAAGAAATCTTCCTTCCTCTTTTTTCGGAATGAGTGCCTGGCTATATCGATTTTTGAAAAGGTCTCGCTCTGACGAAGTCTCTTCTTTCAGGACCACTTCCCTCGCTGCCACGACAATGTAGCGGTCAATCGCTTCTTTCGTCAGGTAGGGAATGAGGAGGTCTAACCCCGCCATGATCAAGACGAGCAGAAGGGAAAGGGCCATGAGGGTCCAATAAGGCTTGAGAAATTCCCCCAACCTGGCCATCAATTTCAGGTCGTAGGGTTTCCCCAATTT
>DCUS01000104.1:3157-7521 GCA_002327885.1 Syntrophaceae bacterium UBA2208 | reverse complement strand
GATAGGGAGGATAAATGAATAAAGAGGTCGCTCCCCTGACCGGTTTCATCCCGCCCTCTTCATTATGAAAGGATTCAAGGGCACGGGTTGTGGTTGTTCCCACAGCAATGACCTTCCCACCCCGGGTTTTGGTCTCCTCAATTTCTTTCGCCGCTTCCTCCGATATTTCTATCCATTCCGCTTCCATGCGGTGGTTTTCGATGTCATGGGCCTTTATTGGAGCGAAGGTTCCAATCCCAATATGGAGGGTAATCGTTGTCGTATGAACTTTATTCTCTTTGAGTGATTGAAGCATCGATTGTGTGAAATGGAGACCCGCGGTGGGGGAAGCAATGGACCCGTCTCTTTCAGCGAAAACGGTCTGATAACGCTCCCTGTCTAATGATTCGTCCTTTCGTTTGATGTAAGGGGGAAGTGGAATATGTCCAATCTTTTTAAGGATTTCGTCAACCGTTTCTTGTTGGGGGAAACGGACCTGTCCTTTTCCATCTTTTATCACTTCCACTTCTGCCTCGAATCCCTGCTCCAATTTGATGCGCGTCCCTTGCTTCACTTTTCCCAATCCTTTGAACAAGGCTTCCCAGGTCCATTCTGTTCCATTGCAAGAAGGGATGAGAAGGATTTCAACCCTTCCACCGGTTTCTTTCTTCCCAATGAGTCGAGCCGGAATGACACGGGTATTGTTCAGGACAAGAAGATCGCCCGGATGAAGGTATTGTGTGATCTCTCGAAAAGTCCGGTGCTCAACCATGCCATGCCGGCGATGGAGAACCATCAGAGAAGTCTCTCCTCTTTGGTACGACGGAAATTGTGCAATCAAAGATGGAGGAAGAGGGTAATCGAAATCTTCCGTTTTCATATTCAGTCACCGGAAATACAACCGAAACAAAACTAACAAAGTCTCCATAAATCTGCAAGTAAAACTTTTAATCTTTCCAAACACTTTCCGGAGGGTTGACATTTTAGGAGGCTTCGATTAGTCTAAAACATACTTTGATTCTGGGTGGAAATGAAATTGAAAAAGTTTTCTTACAAAGAAGCCGGGGTAGATGTCAAAAAAGGGGATTCTTTTGTCCGGATGATCAAACCCATGGTGGAATCAACATTCCGGCCCGAAGTGTTAACGAAAATTGGAGGATTTGCAGGGTGCGTTTCCCTCAACCTGGAACGTTATAAAAAACCGATTTTGGTCTCTTCTACCGATGGGGTCGGGACGAAACTGAAGATCGCCTTTATGATGGATCGCCACGATACCATCGGAATTGATTTGGTGGCAATGTGTGTGAATGATATCGTGACGATTGGAGCCAGGCCTCTTTTTCTGCTGGATTATTTTGCCACTTCTAAGCTAAACACCGAGAAAGCGACGAAGGTTATCTCAGGAATTGTCAAAGGGTGTGCCGAGGCTGAGTGTTCTCTGGTCGGGGGAGAGACGGCTGAAATGCCAGGGTTCTATAAAAAAGGGGAATACGACCTGGCTGGTTTTGTTGTTGGGATTGTAGAAAATGCCCAATTGATCGATGGGTCCGGAGTCACCGTTGGAGACAAATTGATTGGAATTGCCTCCAGCGGTCTCCATAGCAATGGATACTCCTTGGTGAGAAAGCTACTCTTTGAACAATATAAAATGGACATAGGAAAAAAGGTTGAAGAGATTGGAGCGGTATTAGGTGAAGAACTGCTCCGGCCGACTCGGATCTATGTCAAAACGGTCCTCAATCTGACAAGAGACTTCAATCTCGGTGGAATGGCTCATATCACGGGAGGGGGTATTACGGGTAATCTTCCGCGAGTGCTCCCCAAAGGATGCAAGGCGGTTATCCATAAAAAAACGTGGGATATCCCTCCCATCTTTCCTTTCATCAAGGAAAGGGGGAAGCTTTCTGAAGAGGAGATGTTCCGTACTTTCAATAACGGAATTGGAATGGTTCTGATTGTCAGACCTAAAGAGGTTGAAGACCTATTGGCCAGACTTCATTCCTTGGGCGAAAAGGCCTTCATCATTGGGGAAGTGGGGAGATCTAAAAAACAGGATGAGACGATTGAATTTGTTTAATCTTCTCGCATCCCATCATCAACTCCTCCGCTTTCCCTGACTTATTAAATACCCTCGTGAGATGAAACGGCCGGAAGATGGACAAAAAATCATCGTATTAGGTTCCGGGTTGGGTGGTTTAATCGCTGGAACTTTGTTGGCAAAAAATAACCATTCGGTCCTGTTACTTAAAGAAAATGGATACCAACCTTTTTGTGACATCAAAGGATACCGGTTTGTCCCGTTTTCAAGTATTTCAGAGAAACGTTTCAAGCCAAGCCTTTTGAAAAGAATTTCCCAGGCATTGAACCTTCCCCCTCTTGAAAATTCCAAAGAAAAAGAAGCGAAAAACCAGGGGAAAATCAGCTCCGGCCATTTAAGGGAAAAAGACACCTTCCAGGTTATTTTCCCCAGGGCAAGGATTGATATTTGTTCCCAGCGATGCGATTCCCAAAAAGAATGGAAGAGGGAATTTCTCAAAGAAGCGGTTCCTGTTGAAGGATTTTATAACGGGCTGGATCAAATACAGCACCTCTCACGGAACCTGAAGTCGAAGAAGAATGCTTCTCCATTTTTTCCCATTCGAGAACGTTCTTTCATAAAAAATATTTTTCTCCCCAACCCTTTCCCAAAAGAGAAAATGGGCTCCAGACTCTCCCCTTTTTCGAAAGAATTCAAAGAATTCATAAAGCTTCAATTGGTTTCCTGGGGGAATCTTGATTCAGACCAGTTTTCCACCTCCTTAGCCGCTCATATTTTATTCGACGAAATGAACGAATTGCCTCCACATTTCGATTTGAAAAAACTGGAGGAAGAAATTCTAAAACGGTTTTTAGAATACGGGGGGAGGGTGGAAGAGATCGATCGGGTGGAAAAGGTGGAGATCAATTGGCGAAAAGGGCAAACGTTATCATTGGACAGAGACCGAATGGTGTTTCAGTCTCACTCCCTCATTCTCAACTCTCCTCTAAATCGAATTTCATCCTCACTGGGGAAAAAAAGAAAAGAACTGTTGAAGTGGCAGGAAAGGATCAAACCCTTATATGTGATGATCCCCATCTTTTTGGGAATCCGTGAAAAAGTTATCCCCGTTGGGATGAAGGACCTCCTTATCTCCATTTTGGATCTTGAAAGACCTTACCAGGATGGCAATGTCCTGTTTCTTTCCCTCAGTCCGAAAGGGGATGAAACCCAAGCTCCCGAGGAACATCGGGCCCTCACTGTCGAGAGCCTGATGGAGATTGAACAATGGGAAAAAACTCCCCGGGTGGATTTCCAGTCTAACATCCTGAGGCATTTATATCATCTCTTCCCCTTTCTTGAGAGTCACATCGATTTTATTGATCACCAATGGGCCAGAGACAATATTCCTAAATGGTCTTACTCACATTTCCTTTACAGGACCACTTCTGATTTCGATTGGCGGGAGGGAGTGGTTCCCGTGAAACTATTGAAAAATGTATACTTCGTCGGAAAGGAAAATTTCCCTTACCTGGGAGTCGAGGGAGAGATCTTTGCTGGCCTCATGGTGGCACAACAAATTTTGAAGAAATATTCATGAGGATTTTTGGCAAGGCCAAACAACTCGTGGAGATTTTTTAATAATCGCCTCGGATTTGCTTCTGCAGGTCTCCAAGGATTTCCAGGAAGTCCTTAAAAAAATGGCAGGGGATCCCCTGTTCGGTGCAATAAGTGTAGAGAGAGTCCTTGGCGAAAACAAAATCTGCTTCCTTGGCGGCGCACCGGTCGGAGAGGCCATTTCCGACAAAAAAGATGGAATCATATTCATTCCGATGAATTTGAATGAGCTTCTTTTTGCAAGTTCCGCAAAGGCCACACTCCTCCTCGGAGTGCGGGAAAGAGATCTCCATCCTTTCTCCCTCCGCGAAACGAGTACGGTTGGCATAATAGGGAATCTCTGAGAGATGATGAATTTCTAAAATTTTCCTGATGTAGAAATCGAGACCATCGCTGACAATTTTTATGTCCAAGCCTTTTTCACGGCAATAACGATAAAAAATAGGAAAGGACGGATCGATATCGGAATGCTCTTGAACAAAATGGAGGACGGCTGCCTTCTCCCCTGTTAATATTTTTTCAATTTGAGAATAGGCCTCTTTGGAGCCAATCTTTCCTTCACGAAAATCCCGGTCAATCGTCTCCCAATTTCCTGATGTAAATTGATTGACCAGGACATAACCCATATCCCGGATGCTAATCGTCCCGTCAAAATCACAGAGGATGAGTGTTTTCATAAAGTAAAGAACCCCGACCACAGGGCGGGGCTTTAAAACCTAAATGATTCAAAACCCAAACCGAGATCCCGAAA
>DCUS01000104.1:0-3127 GCA_002327885.1 Syntrophaceae bacterium UBA2208 | reverse complement strand
TTCAGGTGTGATCTTAATAAAAGTTTTGAAGCCGGATTGTTAGGGAGCCGAAACGGGCATCTCGATCCTAACCATAGACCAAGGCTCTCTGTACTTTTTATTCCTTAGTCATCCCAGCTGATCTGCTTCCTTTTTCTATAAGGCAATTTAAACTTTTCTTTCAGACGCCTGACGATGAGGTCTGGAACCAGTCCCTCGACTCCTCCCCCCAATTTGGCTACCTCTTTGATTGTTCTGGAGGACACGAAAAAATAGTCCTTGCTGGTCATCATGAAGAGGGTGTCCAGGTGGGTGTTGAGGCTTCGATTCATGGAGGCCATATGAAATTCATACTCGAAGTCTGAGGTCGCGCGAAGGCCTCGTACAATCACCTTGGCATTGGTTTTTGCCACATAGTCAACGAGAAGTCCCTTGAAACTATCCACGATGACATTGGGTGTATCTCTAAAGATGATTTTCGCCATCTGAAGGCGTTCCTCAATAGAGAAAAGGGGATGCTTTTCCCCATTGTCTGCAATGGCAACAATAACCTTGTTAAAGATCTCAAGGGCCCTCTCGACAATATCAATATGACCATAGGTAATGGGGTCAAAAGAGCCTGGATAGATGGCTACCTTTCCCATATCTTATCCTCTCCTCCCTTCTTATGTGTCTTTTCATTACTCTTATCCCTTTGTGGGTAAAAATATTAAGGTTGGGCACTAATTATTTTTACCCCCCCACCGTCCTTCCGGTATCGTCCATGAGCTCTATTTTTTCAAACACCTTCTCAACCTTGGGGATTTTTTCGAGAAGTCAAAAAAGAGATAAGCGTGTCTCCAATCCGTTGCTGGCGGATAAGATCCCATCCCTCAATGGTAAGAGGAAGAGGTTCTCGCCGGTCATGCTCGATCACCAGGATGGAGTCCCCCGAATAAATCGGATGGGAGTTCAGCTTTCTCAAGGTTTTTTGTATCATTCCTTTTTCATAAGGGGGATCCATCAGAATCAAGTCGAAGGATTCTCCTCTTTGATTGAGAATTCCGATCGCACGATTAACATCCTTTGGAAGAATTTCAGACCGGTCTTTCAACCCGAGTTGAGCCAGATTTTTTTGAATGAGTCGTATCGCCTGGCTTCTCTTTTCAACGAATACGGCCTTCTCCGCCCCTCGGCTCAGAGACTCAATTCCTAAATTTCCTGTCCCTGCGAAAAGATCCAAGACTATATTTCCCTCTATTTCCCCTCCCAGAATGTTGAAGATAGATTCCTTCACTCGGTCCGAGGTAGGACGAACAGAACGGTTGCGCGGTGCAACCAATTTTCGACCTTTTGATGTTCCACTGATAATACGCATCTCTAGTTTTTCTTGTTTTTAGGTTTGTTTGGTTTCTTTTGTTAACCAAATAAACTAAATAGACCAGATAGACCAAATCAACCAAATAGTTTCTCCACCTTTCTTTTCATATGGTCCCGATGTGATCCCTTCCAATAGATTTTCAGACACTGCGGACAACGGGAGTATTCTTTCTGCTGATGAAAAATAAAATCCGGAACATTTCCTTCCGCTTCCTCCCGTGGCATTTCATCGAGGAGATGGTTACAAAGGAGGCATCGGACAAAAAAGTTTTCCTCTTTCAAAGAGACAAGCCCCTTTTTTATGAGTTCCTTTAACTGGAGAAGGGGGTTGTCCTCCATGATTCTGAGGATACGATCCTCTGGCCTTCTTGGGAGGAGTTTGGTATTCCGGGTCAGAATCATGCGGTCTTCCTCGCGGGCCCATTTTATCAACGGATAGGTATTTTCTCCTCGATAATAAAGGGTATCATACCCCAGCATCCTCAATTCCTTAGCTAATTTCCCCAGCATACGATCCGCAAGAAACTTCATTCCCTTCACCCTCCCCCTTTCCCCGTTAGACTGTGTCGTAATGTCAATCTCGTAATTTATTGAAAACATAGAGATTGCCACGCTCCCTCCGGTCGCTCGCAAAGACGAATAGGAATTACGACACAGTCTCCATCTGGGGAGAAGGATGGCCTGCCTGCCGGTAGGCAGGGGAGAGGAAATTCCATCCTCATTTTATATACTTACCAATAATCGGTTCCAAATCTTTCTTCGTCTTTTCAGGGATAAACTTTTTGCCGGTGATCATGGCATATTTTAATGCATTGGCGCAAAGGCAAATTCTTTTTTCCGGAAGATGCTTCATGGCATGACGAATCGCACTTTTGGCTATTTTGGTGCTTTGTGCGAGGATCCTTAAGACCTCGCCGATGGAGACATCTTCTGCTTCCTGATGCCAACAATCATAATCGGTTGCGAAGGCAATGGTGGAATAACAAATTTCGGCTTCCCGGGCCAACTTTGCTTCAGGAAGGTTGGTCATTCCAACGATGTCCACCCCCCAAGTTCGGTAAAGTTTCGATTCGGCACGGGTTGAAAATTGGGGGCCCTCGATGCATAAGTAAGTTCCATTTTTATGAACTGTTGCACCGGCCTCTTTTCCTGCCTCGAATAGAATCTGGCTTAGATCCGGGCAAACGGGATCAGCAAAACTGATGTGGCCTACGATTCCATCATTGAAAAAGGTGTTCAGGCGGCCTTTCGTTTGATCAATGAATTGGTCTGGAATGACCATCTCCCCGGGATGGATCGACTCTTTCATAGACCCCACTGCGCTGACACCAATAATCCATTGGACACCCAGCATTTTCATTCCATAAACATTCGCCCTGAAGTTAAGCGAGGAGGGCGAAATGCGATGCCCTTTTCCATGACGAGGTAAAAAGGCGACCTTCACCCCTTCAAGACGTCCGACAATAAACGAATCTGAGGGGTCCCCAAAAGGCGTCTTTAAAGAAACAGTTTGTACATCATCAAGCCCTTCCATTTCATAAAGACCCGATCCTCCGATCACCCCTACGATCTTTTCAGTCATCGTAACCTCCTTGGATGGACAAAAAATATGTTAATTCTGTTATAAGTAAAAATCAATATTTTGAGTAGTGAACGGTCTGAAACCTTACCTACCGGACAGGCAGGAATCCCCTGCTTTTTTTCCTTGAAGTTGACCGCAGGCAGCGGCAATCTCTCTCCCTTTGCTGCTTCGGACGATTGCCGTAAGCCCGCCCTTCATCAAGATCTC
>DCUS01000092.1 GCA_002327885.1 Syntrophaceae bacterium UBA2208 | reverse complement strand
TCAATGTTCAATAATCAATTTTCAATGGTCAATGATTATTGATAATTGGTCATTGCTCATTGGTGGGTATTCTCTTTTTTGGAAGGCAATCCTCCTCCTCCTCTTTTTTCCATTTCTTCCTGAATTAATTCTCCCAAGCTTGGAGTCGTGGGGCCCTGGTTGGAGGTATATTTTTCAATCTCGGCCTTTTCCGCCCTCTCTTTTAACCCTTTGATGCTTAGGCCAATCCTGCGATCATGCGGGTCGATGTGAAGGACCATCGCCGAAACGGTTTCCCCAACTTTCAGAATATCCGAGGGTTTATCTATCTTTTCTCGACTGATCTCAGACACGTGAACGAGTCCTTCAATCCCTTCTTCTAATTCCACAAAGGCGCCAAAATCAGTCACATTGGTAACCCTCCCTGAAACCACTTCTCCTTTCCGATATCGGCGAGCCACATCCTTCCATGGGTCCGGGGTCAATTGTTTAATCCCTAATGAAAAGCGTTCATTTCGACTATCAATATTTAAAACCACCGCCTCCACTTCCTGCCCCTTCTTATAAAGTTCATTGGGGTGTTTAATCTTTTTGGTCCATGAGATTTCGGAAACATGGACAAGTCCATCCACGCCTTCATCAAATCCGATAAAGATTCCAAAATCGGTCACGGTTTTTACTCTCCCTACAACTTTAGCTCCCACAGGATATTTTTCTTCGATGATGGCCCATGGATTGGGTTCGATTTGTTTCATCCCCAGAGAGATCCGCCGTTTAGCCGGATCACAATCGAGAACCATCACCTCCACCATGTCACCGATATGGACAACTTTGGAGGGGTGCTTCATTTTCTTGTTCCAAGTCAACTCTGAGATGTGGACAAGCCCTTCGACCCCGTCCTCTAATTCGACAAAAACTCCGTAATCTGTCACATTGACCACTTTCCCTTTGAGGCGAGATCCCGCCGGGTATCTCTGGGGCACTGTATCCCATGGGTCGGGGATGGCCTGCTTTAACCCCAAAGAAACCTTCTCTTTTTCCCTGTCAAAGCGAAGGACCTTCACCTTGATTCGGTCTCCGATGGAGAGTTTCTCGGAAGGATGTCCAATCCTACCCCAGGAGATATCTGTGATATGGAGCAAACCGTCCATACCACCCAAATCGATAAATGCGCCGTAGTCAGTAAGATTTTTCACCGTTCCCTCGATAAAATCCCCTTCCTTGAGAACTTTTAAGGTTTCTTCTCTACTCTGTTTCCGCTCTTCATCAAGGAGAACCCGTCGTGAGAGAACAATATTATTCCGCTTTCGATTGAACTTGATGACCTTAAACCTTAATCGCTGGCCGACCAACGCATCCAGATTGCGAATCGGCTTTAAATCAATTTGAGAACCGGGTAAAAAGGCTTGAATCCGACCGATGTCCACGGAGAGCCCGCCCTTCACTTTACCGACGATCTCCCCTTCAATGACCTCCCCTTCCCGGCAAGACCGGCTGATATCTTTCCATACGTTTATTCTATCGGCTTTATCTTTCGAGAGGGTCAATAACCCTTCCTCGCTTTCTTTTTTCTCCAAAAGCACATCGATTCGATCTCCGATCTTCACATCAACCNNGGAGTGATATCAACCACTATCCCTCTTAGGATCTGACCTTCCTCTAAGGTCTTCAGGCTCTCTTCATAGAGGGTTTGAAAATCTTCTCGTTGAGTCGAGTCTTCGGCAGGTTCATCTCTGCGAGGAAGTTCCTTCCCCTCTTTCCTTGCCTCATCTTCTTCAGGAGAAGTCTGTTTTCTCTCTTCTTCTGCAGAAACCATTTCTTCCTTCACCATTCAAAAACTCCCTTCTTCTGATAATTCTGAGATATATACCACACCGGTATAAAAATTACAATCATTTAACTCCTGATTTTTTCAGATACCGGATCCTTTGTTCAACTTCTTTGATAATCCAGGAAGGGGTGGAGGCCCCGGCAGTGAGGCCGATTTTCTCCCTTTTAGCCAACCATTCGGGATGAAGTTCTTCTGCTGTTTCGATATGATAGGTAAAAGGTTGGCTCTCTCTGCAGATTGCAGCCAACCTTTGAGTATTTCCGCTATTGTACCCACCGATCACAATCATGCAATCCACTTTCCTGGCAATCTCTACAGTTTCCATCTGACGAAGGGTGGTCGCATGGCAAATGGCATTAAAAACCCTCAACTCTTTTGTCTTCTCCAAACAGACCGCAACAATTTCCTTAAATCGATTGAAGGTTTGGGTCGTCTGGGCAATGATCCCTAATTTGGTCCATGGCCCTAATTTTTGTGCAGCCCCAACATCTTCAACCACATCTACCTTCTTCTGGATATAGCTTCGAACGGCCTCCACCTCTGGATGTTCAGAATCCCCCACGATGAGTAAATCATAGCCATGGCGATGGAGATAATTTGCGTAGAATTGAGCTCTTTTGACGATCGGACAGGTTGCATCAATAATTCTTAATTTTTTCTTCTTGGCTTTCACCAGATCTTTAAAAAAAACCCCATGGGATCGAAAGATTACCGTCCCTCTTGGGATATTCTCTATTCGGTCTTTCACCTTCACTCCCAACTTTACAAGGAGTTCTACGGCTTGAGGATTATGGATTAAGGGGCCCAAGGTGTAGAGGTCTTTTGGATATTTTTGGGCGGCCTCCTCTGCGATATCCATAGCCCTCTTGACGCCAAAACAAAACCCCGCCGATTTAGCAATGATAAGTTTCACTTTCTCCTCAAACAAAACGTAACCGTGACCGTACTTGCGCGCCAAAGTTGCAGGGTTTCGGCGCGCAGACGTGTTTTGTGATTCTTAACTCTCAACTCAAAATTCATAACTCTAAATTCTCTCTTTGATAATGCGGACCATCTCCGCCACGACTTCTTTTACGGACTGCTGGGTTGAATCGATAACCAAAGCATCCTCCGCTTTTTTGAGAGGGGAGTGGTCCCGATGCATATCATGAAGGTCCCTTTGCATCAATGCTTCCCGGGTTTCTTTGAAATCTACCTTTATTCCCTTTTCAACCATCTCGTGATATCTTCTTTTGGCCCTTTCCTCACCCTCGGCATCCAGATAGAATTTGACTTCCGCATCGGGAAATACCACTGTCCCAATATCCCTTCCTTCAAGGATGACACCGCCCTTCCTTCCCATTTCCCTCTGCATCCGGACAAGCACCTCCCTCAGTTCCTTTTCCTTTGAAATCGCCGAGGCGAGACGACTGATTTCTGGGGTACGGATGGCTTCCGTAACATCCTTCCCATCACAGAGGACATGAACCTGGTCTCCATCAGTCATGAAGTTGATACGGAGGGATGAAGCCAATCGGTGAAGCCCTAATTTGTCTTCCTGAGAAATGCCTTTTTCTTTGGCTTTGAGGGCAACGGATCGATACATTGCTCCTGTGTCGATATAGACATAATCTAATCGCCGGGCTAAAGCTTTGGCGACCGTGCTCTTCCCCGCACCAGAAGGACCATCTATGGCTATAGTCAATTTTTTTCCCTTTGAGGTTTTCACCATTCTAACCCCTGAAAAAGGGATGGTCTATCCCCTCTAAAAAGCTCACATTCTTAAGGGAGGACAATTAGAAAAAGAGCGTTAACTCTTGATTAAAAATAGAGTATCAGGCCCCTTCTTTTCTTAAGGGGTTTACCATATTAGGAAGGAATTTTCAAGGAAGGAGGATTAAAGGGATTTTGAATGAGCGGTAATCCGAAACTTTCAGCAACGGCCTGATAGACAACTTTCCCCTCTACCAGATTAAGGCCTTTTCTCAAGGCTTCATTCTCCGCCATGGCCTTTTCATACCCTTTGTCTGCCATTTGAAGGACGTAAGGAAAGGTGGCATTGGTGAGGGCAAAGGTGGATGTTCTTGGGAAAGCCCCTGGAATATTGGACACGCAATAATGGACAATTCCTTCTTCGATATAAGTTGGGTTTTCGTGAGTGGTAGGATGTGTGGTCTCAAAACACCCCCCCTGATCCACTGAGACATCCACAATGGCAGATCCTGGACGCATTCTCTTGAGCATCTGGCGAGTCACCAATTTCGGCGCCTGGGCGCCTGGAATGAGGACTCCCCCAATAACGAGATCAGCGCCTGCGATCTCTTCTCCGATCGTCATCCGATTCGAAATGAAAGTTACAATATGCCCCTGAGTAATATCATGAAGATAACTTAATCTTTCCGGGTAGATATCGAGAATGCTGACGCGAGCGCCAATCCCCAGGGCAACCTTACAGGCATTGGTTCCAACCACCCCCGCTCCAAGGATGACCACTTTCGCTGGAGGAACGCCTGAAGCCCCGCACAGGAGAACTCCTCTCCCTCCATGCCTCGACTCCAAGCACATCCCTCCCGCGAGGACCGAAGCCCTGCCAGCAATCTCACTCATCGGTCGAAGGAGAGGAAGTGATCCGTCTTTTCCCTGCACCGTTTCGTATC
>DCUS01000091.1 GCA_002327885.1 Syntrophaceae bacterium UBA2208 | reverse complement strand
CAGAAATCTCTGGAATGTTTTCAGAGACTCATAAAGGATTACCCGGGGAGTGGGTACAGGAAAGACAGTGAGATGATGATATTTCATATCCATAATGTCACGATCAAGGACAAGACGATTGCTACGCAACAAACACAGATTGAGACTCTCCGACAAACACAGGTTGAGACTCTCCAACAAAAGGATAAGACGATTGCTGCGCAGCAAACACAGATTGAGACTTTCCAACAAGAGGTTAAAAGCAGGGGGAATGAGATTATTGGACTGCAAAAAAAGATTGAAGTGCTCGAACAAAAGATTTTTGCAATCCGGAAGGGACCGGCAGATAAGATTCTGATAGAAAAGAAAGAACGACGATTGACGTTGATCTCAAGGGGCGAGGTGCTCAAAACCTACAAAATAGCCCTGGGGGGAAACCCGGTTGGTCCAAAAGAAAGGCAAGGCGATAATAAAACCCCGGAGGGAACCTACGTTATCGATTCAAGAAACAAGGACAGCCGTTATCACCTATCTCTTCATATTTCCTACCCAAACGAGAAAGACAAACAGCGAGCAAAAGAACTTGGTGTTTCTCCGGGCGGAGACATTATGATCCACGGCATTAAGAAAGGTTTGTCGTCGGTTGGTGATTCTCACGCAGAGGTTGACTGGACGAAAGGGTGTATTGCCGTTACAGACGAAGAAATAGAGGAAATTGAAAAGTTAGCGCCAAATGGTACGATTGTTGAGATAAGGCCATAGAAGTCCGTATAACTTATCGTTCCACCGAATCGCGTAACGCTCCTGGTGAACTTTTTTTATGCTGCATTTCAACCCGTAATTATCAGAATATCCTCTTTGCAAGGCCATTTAACAGTAGGTGGGGTTCGCAACCCACTTTCCCGTGGACTCCTTTCTGTTATCCTGATTTCTGGAGTTTACTCCTCTATACTGGTTTTCAATGGGTAATCCTTAAAAGACAACTTTCAAAAGCTCATTTGTGGTATTGATAAAAGGTATATTAGGTATATCGTTGAATCAACAATCCGAACAAAACCTTCTCTATCCTGAAGGGGGGGGGTGGATGAAGAAGGACCTTTAAAATTTCCTCCTGATATTTGCTCCCATAGAAAATTTTCAATCAGACCTCTAATTTTATTTTAAAACCCTCCAGAGGAGTCTTTATCTTCTTCTGTAGGTTTCTTGATTGGGGGTATTGCTATCGTGAAGGTTGTATCACAAATTCTTTCTTGTTTACTCAAGGACAGGTGAGACTCTGGAAGTCAAAGAGCACATCTATCGGAGGAAGTACTCCTCGTTTTATCACCGATATGTCGTCTTATGTTTTGCTTTTAGCCCGCTCACCTAAAAACCGGCTGGTTCGGCCAAGTATACGGTCAACCTCAAAAAAGGGAAAAAAGACCGGCATACTTCATCGTTCTGACCATTTCATTTCCCGTGACTCCCACCATAATGACTATGGGTAAAAATAAAATGGCTTCGATAAACAATACCACAAAAATGCCATTCATTGTCTTTGTGAGAACAGACATTCCATCTCTTATGTCAAATCTCGACCATTATGTTCATAACACTCAATTATCTCCTCAGAAGAAATCTTCCTGATCTTACCAAAGTCAGGCAATAAATGATCCAACTTCAATCTTAGATTTTCTTTTCGCTCCATAAATCACGCCCCCCAATCACAACATCCCCCTGGGATGCCTTTCTATTTCGATCCTGTTAAGAGATTTAAGAAAGTTTTTCATGAATTGAGGAGCTTGGAATTCGGCATTATTCCAGTCTCTTTTAGGCGGGTCTGGGGGTGATGGAAGGGAACGATGGAAGGGAATGGGGCAGGAAATTAATTTTAAGGCAAATAAGGCTGGTATTCGGGGACGATCTCTTTCAATTTTGATTTGAGGCCAGAGGCGTCTTGTTTTAATGCTAAACTCACCAGTTCATGAATTCTCTGGTTGAGCCAGTCGAGATCGCAACTTTTCTCCCCTTTAATCACAAAGAGCTTTTCATGGGGGGTTCGGACAATCCCCTCCTCTTTCGTGACCAATTCTTCGTGAAGCTTCTCACCGGGGCGGAGACCAATGAATTTGATCTCAATATCCACGTCGGGCTTAAATCCAGATTTGCGGATCAGGTCTCGGGCCATATCAACGATTTTAATGGGCGTTCCCATATCGAGGATAAATATCTCACCCCCCTCACCCATGGCTCCGGCCTGAAGGATCAACTTGCAGGCTTCAGGGATGGTCATGAAGTATCGGGTAATTTCAGGATCGGTGACGGTGACCGGACCGAACCGCTCGATCTGCCTCTTAAAGAGATGCACCACGCTTCCCTCGCTCCCAATGACATTACCAAATCTCACAGCTAAAAAGCGATGGCCATTCGATGCGTAACAGGATGTAATCATCTCTGACACTCTTTTCGTTGCACCCATTACACTGGATGGACGCACGGCCTTGTCCGTAGAAACGAAGATAAATTGCTCCACTCCGAATTTCTGAGAAGCCTCCACAATATTTTTCGTTCCAACCACATTATTAAATATGGCCTCCCAGGGATTTAACTCCATCACCGGAACGTGCTTGTAGGCAGCCGCATGAAAGATCACATGTGGGTGGTAACATTCAAAAAGTTTGTCTATCGAGTTTTTATATTTGACATCCCCGAGAACCGGAGTGATAAAGGTTTTTGGAAATCTCTGACGAAATTCCATCTCGATATGGAACAGACTGTTTTCTGTCTTATCAAGGAGGATCAAGTTCCGGGGAGAAAATAAGGTGATCTGACGGCAGAGCTCCGAACCGATCGAGCCTCCGGCTCCCGATACAAGGATTACCTTGTCCGTCAGATACCCACCAATCCGCTCCAGGTCGAGATTGACCGGATCACGCCCCAGAAGATCTTCAAAAGAGACTTCCCGGATGCTCTTGAAGGAGATCTTTCCGTCGATCAATTCGCCAATCCCTGGGGTGGTCCGGGTCTTTAGTCCCGTTGCCTCGCAGGCTTCGAGAATCTTTCGCATTTGTTTTGCTGAAGCTGACGGAACAGCAATCAAAATCTCATCCATGGCGGCTTCATAAGCCAGGTTGTGAATTTTCCGAATGG
>DCUS01000071.1 GCA_002327885.1 Syntrophaceae bacterium UBA2208 | reverse complement strand
AAAAATTCCTGCAAGAGGAGAAGCGACAATGGCCACCCCGGGAATGAACTTAGCAAAAAGGAGGGAACGAGGACCATACCGTGCAAAGATCTCCTTGGTTCTTCGAACACATGATTCTGGATCGAGTGCGATTCTGCAGAGAAAGGGGAGGACCTTACTTCCACGACGAAGGCCAACCTGATACCAAAATTGATCGCTTAATAATGCTGCGAGGAAGGCTATACCCAAAACAAGAGGGGCATTTAATTTTCCTATCCCTGCCAAAGCACCGCCCGCGAGCAATATTGGAACAATCGGAATCGGGAAACCGAGTTGTGCAAAAAACACCCACAAAAAGAGGACAATATACCCCTGCTCAATTAAGAACTGAACCACTTCATCCATGGTCTATTTCCAAAGGGAACGTATCTTTTCCAGGTTAACCAGACCAGAAATAATTATAATAGACCCACTTTTGCGGGAGCAAGCCGATTAGCATTCTTCAAGGATCAGGTCTATCATGTTAGACTCATTCTATCGCTCGTTTTGAAATCTGCTCACATGCGTAAAGTGAAACCCCAGAGAGTCAGCCACGGCGCGCTGCGTATAACCAAACTTCTCCATGGGGAGAGTGATCTTAGGTTAATGGATTCTAATAGAAGTCTAACGCACGATGACTTGTTATTCTTACGCTCCCAGTGAACTTCTGCTCTATTTTCTGAGCCAGTCAATGACCGCTTCTGCGGTCTGGCGGCCTGAGACCATGGCCCACTGGATCGATGCTACATTATTATATTCTCCACACATGAATAGACCAGGGCGAAGTTGTGCAGGTCTTGAGGTTGGGTTAGAAACGGGTGGGACCTGCAATGGAAGGGCATGAAGGATTCGGTAGGTACGTAAATAACGCCAGCGGCTTACTCCTGGCCCAAACCATTCGGTCAGCTGGACCCGAACAGCAGTTTCAAGCTGCTGATCGCTCTGATTCGGGTTTCCTATAATCGTAACGCTGACAAGCGACTTGCCTTTTGGTGCATAGCTTGGAGCCATGCTGCTGGGACAACAAAGACTATTGATGGGTCCTTTTCCCTCCCCATTAAGGACCAGAAGAGGTTCTGAGAGGGTTAGTTCATTTGTCTCGAAATAGAGGCAGGTGACACTTCTGGATCCAGACTTTTCTTTATCGCCCAGAAGCCTTGCAGCTTCCGGCCCTTCTGTCGCCACGACAACCGACCGAGCCTTTATCTTTTCTCCAGATTTAAGTATCACTCCGTCTTCTTGAATCGATTCAACCCGAGCCTCTTTTCGAACAGCCCCCCCAGGCAATTTGGAAGCAATCTGATCTGGAATGGCTCCCATTCCCTTGGAAGGTAATGCCGTATCCCCCATGGAGAACATGCGAAATCCAAATTCAAACATACGACTGGAAACCCCGAGATTTGGATCAAAAAAGACTCCGCCAATAAAAGGTTTAAAGAAACGATCGATCATATTCTCGGAAAAACCGATATTTCGCAAGGCCTGGAGGGTAGTAAATTCCGGTCGATTGTAAAGATCCTGGAGAGATCCGGTCAGGACTTGCTGCCGGAGCTTTCGGACTCGAAGCTTGTCAGAAAAGCTTCCTATAGGTGAGAAAAGTCCCTTGATTCCATCGATTGGATGCCGCCATGGATCAGCAAACCGATAGAAACGGCCCTTGTATCGAATGAGAGCCCCGGGGTAAAATGGCCGGAGATTGAGAGCATCATAATCAAGGACTCTTCGGGCTTCAGGGTAGGCTGTAAGCAGGACCTGGAAGCCACGATCAAGCAAAAATCCTTCAACCTCGTCTGTTCGAACCCTCCCCCCAACCCCATCCGAAGCTTCTAAGACTTGAAAGGAAATTCCACTTTGATGGAGTCGAAGAGCACAACACAGTCCAGCCAGGCCTCCCCCGATGATCAGAACATCCGCATTAGAGCTCATCCATCTTCTCCTTTGCCCCGTTAGAAAGCATCAGCATTCCTGCCTGTCGGCAGGCAGGGAGAGCGGGGTCATAGCCCTCCCCTTTCTAACGGGGTTTATCTCATGAGCTGGATTTAACAGAATTGCCAAGATAAACAATACATGTAAAAATAATATCCAAGCCGCTTGCAGGATGTCAAGGTGATTGTAACTGGGGACGGGTTCAAATTTAAGGTCTTATTTGATTGTCCAAAATGTGAACCCGTCCCCAATTGTGGCATTGGTTAAGTAACAAAAAACCCCTCCCTCTTATTAAAAATAACGGGAAGGGGTCTTTTCCTAATTTATTCGATTTATTGATTACACAGGATTTCAATCCTGTTATTTTTTAGACTTGCTTTATCGTTTTTTCAGAAGGCTCCTTCCCTTCTTGGGAAGGAGCCTATAAATGGTTTCAGCAAGAAGCTTTGCATTTGCAAATTCCTGATAACCTCTTCTCTACCTTTTTAATAGTCATCCTTTTCACCTCCTCTCACTGCTCTTAAATTCATTAATCAAATATATTATAGCACGAATAAAAATGTCAAAGTGACTCTTTTATCCATGTAAACTTCCATACATATAATACTACTACGTTAGGTTAAAAATGAAAAACCAATATTTTCAGTCAC
Source organism: Syntrophaceae bacterium UBA2208 (assembly GCA_002327885.1). Taxonomy (GTDB): domain Bacteria; phylum Desulfobacterota; class BSN033; order BSN033; family UBA1163; genus UBA1163. The sequence goes on along the minus strand of DCUS01000071.1, from coordinate 999 downwards.
TTCTTTCTTCAAGCGAAATTGAGTGGCACATCAAAAGCCGATCACAAGCCCTAAATATGGGGTTTATGATTATTCTTAAATCTATTTAACGTAGTAGTAATAATAGATTCAATAGAAACCGTATTTCAGTAGTTAAAAAGATAGCCTATAATTTTAATTTATATGGATAAGATAGATCTGAAAAGAACTCGAGGAGAAGCCAGACTCCGGATAAACCCGGGGTCCGGCCCTCTCATAGAGGTTAACCAACCATTTTAAACATCAGGGTGGCTATGACTTTTCTCTCTTCGGGAGTTGCAACATCCCACATTTGCTTCAGTAACTCTTCCTCTTTGGTCTGGGGGCAAACTTTTGAGGCAAGGAAATCCCCCATTTTTACTGCCATGGTTTTGATTGTTTCATCGGAAACGCCAAACTTACGTGCTTCACCAATGCCCTCCTTCAGCGTCTTTCTCCAAGTATCCCAATCTTTCACATAATCAAGAGCTGACAAACATTTAAATCTTTCCATCGTTATATCCTCCTTTCAATAGATTTGTGGAATAATGAACAAAACAAAAGGTGGGGTTCTAGACCCCACCCACCTCGGATCTAAAGGTTAATCACTTCGGTAGCACCACCGCATCGATCACATGGATGACTCCATTGCTGCACACGATGTCCGTTTTAACCACTTTTGCATTATCGACCATGGCCGCGCCGTTTTTCATGGTAAATGTAAGAGTGATACAAACATGCCATGCCGAGGTATTGCCTTCGCAGAAAGGACCTTTTTCGCATCACTTTCGACAACTTCGATAGCACCAGCATACCTTCCCACCACAGCATTATCTACACAGTTTTCTAATTCCTCTTCCGTTGCATCCTTAGGATCCTTCAAAGCCTCAATAGGGCAAAGAAAGAGATTTCCTGACCCATCTCTTACTCGGACATAAACATTTTTCTTGTTCTCTGCCATCTTTTGATTCTCCTGTTTCGTTTCTTACTTCCTTTAAATTA
>DCUS01000190.1:7931-19039 GCA_002327885.1 Syntrophaceae bacterium UBA2208 | reverse complement strand
GTGAAATATTCTATGGACCCGATGAACCATTTTGGGGATGGAGATGTGTCTCGTGTGGAGAAATTTTGGATGAAGTGATATTAGAGAATCGTCAGGCTGAAGCAGGTAGGCAGAAATGAGAAAAAAGGAGAGAGTAAGTTTGACAAAACACTGATTAAATCTTAAAAAACTATTAGATGAAAAGAAGCTTTGCGAAAGGAGGCAACCCATGGAATTAAAGGCCCGTTCGCTATTGGTTCTTTTTCTTGTAATCTTTCTCCTCGATTGCGCTGAGGCAAAAACCTATTCCCTATCCCTCCGTTATCAGCCCATGAAGGGATTTCCTTCCCTCCAGCAGAAGTTCGGTTCCACGCTTGCCATAGCCTCCTTTAAAGATGAGCGGCAAGAAAAATCTTACATTGGGATTCATTCCCCCCTCCAGGGCCTGGGAACTCATTTTGAAAGCAGTCCTATGCCACTGGAAAAAGCCCTCCAGGAGTCTTTGGGGGATGCTCTCTCCCGGTCAGGAGTAAAGGTGGTTTCTGCTCCAAGTTGGGATGGAACGCCCAGGTCTCTAAAAAATATGGAGACTGATTCTATATTGACAATGGAGATCAAGAAATTCTGGACGGAAGGGAAAGGAAGTCTGTTTAGAACAAATATTAAGACCACGGTTCAACTGGTGATTTATCTCGGGGTGAAAAGTGAAAGTAAAGTTTTTAAGCGAGAAGTAGATGTTGAAAAGGAGGTAACGGTTTCCAGGTCCACCCCCGAAAGAGTGGAAGCGATCATCAATAAAATTTTAAGCGATATTTTTGATGCCTATTTTTCCTCCCCTTATTAAAGCCCCCTTTTTTAGTGGCAATTGCTAAGAGGCTATATGGAGCCGACAGAAGAGATAGAGTCACCAGGAAAATACTTAAAAGCAAAGAGGGATTCCCAGAGAATTTCTTTGAGCCAGGTGGCCGATGCGACAAGGATAAGTGAAGCCAGCCTCAGGGCTATAGAAGGAGACAGATACGAGGACTTGCCCTATATCTATGTGAAAAGCTTTCTGAGTGCCTATGCGAAATGTCTTGGTCTCGACCCGACTGACATGATCACGCTTCATCAGAAGTATGTGGATAAGCTATCTCTTTCAAAAAACCAAGTATCGAAACACCCATCAGCTACTCCGAGAAGGAGAGTCATTGTTCGTTTGTTGGTCATTTCGATCTCTGTAGCTCTCCTGATTGCCGTCATTGCTTACATATCGTTCAAACTCCTTTACTAAGCTTTCCCTTCTTTCCGAACAAAAGAATCCAAGCTTTCTTCATTATTTTTAATGCAGTTTTCTCCGCCAGTCCCAAAGAGGTCAAAAAAGCTAAAAGGCTAATTGTTAATCAACAGATAAATGAGAAATAGGTTGGTCGTGGAGGCTCAAAAGAGGCATCTTTGAATGTCATTAAAACCTCATTTTTAATCAAAAAACTTATAAAAATGCCATCTAACCCTTTAAAATCAACACTTAACGGGAAACCAGACCGGATTCAAAGGTTAGAAAAATGCCCCTAATTGGAGTTTAAATCTCCTCTCCCCGACCAGTTTTTCTTTCTTTGACCATCGACCGTAACTCCTGTTAGAACGGGCAGTGTCTGGATCCCGTCCTCAATATGGAACGGATATTTTCTATCTCTACCGTCCCCGGGATACCTGTCTGCCGACAGGCAGGAATGTAGTGGCTTTCTAACGGGCCAGATAGATCGATCGGGGCGACCTCTTCTTCCTGTCTATTTACACAATAATTTATGTAACCCTTCACCTATGGATTCCGGAGGATGGGCCACCCATATCGGTTTATCAGGTTTGATAGAGGAGATGGCTTTCCCCTTTTTTGAGTATGCGGTTACTTCAAGAAACGCTTCTTTTTTCTCGATGCAATTCATTTCCAATAAAATTATCCTATGGCTCAAATCTTTATAAGATGCCCCTAATTTTTCAGCCTCCCGGTTTATACTTTTTTCGGAATAGACCACTTTCAACGAAACTCTGATAATGCCTTTTGATGGATGGGTGAGACTGTCTGCGTCATAATAACCATCATCTCCTCCCTTGTTCTTAAGAATAAACTTCCAATCCTCTCCCCACACCTCTGCATCACTCAAAGCGATACATCCCAACACTAAGATAATCATCAACTTAACAATGGTTGACTTCATTTAACTTCCCTCCTTGTTTTGCCAGCGGCCGAAAAAGGTTAATAAAGAAAATATATTTTAGGGGTTACATCACTTCCTTGGAGTTCAAAAACCACCACCGTAAAAATTATAATATCATTATTGCAGCAATGCCACTGACCGGTGGCTTCAGCCCGAACAGTTTGCCTTTCATCATTTAAGGAGATCTGCAATAGAAAATCTTAATGTTTCAACCATGCGCCAAGACTGGCTTGGCGGGGATATTGGATGAATCCTGGATCTCCTTGCGCGTCGCCCATTTCAAGAAGTTTGGTGGGGGAAGCAAGCGCTTCGATGAAGGGAGATACAAGATAAAAAGTAGCGATCCCTTAATGAAATATCAGGTGATAAAAGTTCCTTTTTTATATTTCCAGTTGACCAATTTTTCCTTCCTTAAACGAAGAAGAGCAATCTGAACAGGATTCCTACTCACATTTAGCCGAAGGGCGAGTTTTTCCTCCACCAGTCTTTGGCCCTTTTTGAATTTTCCGGAAAGGATCATTTTCTTTAATTGGTCATAGACTTCTTCGCTCAGATTGGATCTCTTCACCTTCCTTGGGAAGATCTCGCCAATCACTTCTTCCGGTATCTTATTTTTCATTCTTCCTCCTCCCTGCCTGAGATTAGTTTCGGGCTCCTATCCCCGGGGGCTTTCTCTTTCATTATTCCCCGATGCCTTCCAGAATTCAATCCCTGAAACGCTTTTTTATCAAAATATCCTAAACCATTTAGGAAACTTACTAAAATAGTAGGAGGAAGTCAACAAAGAATTGAGGCTAAATTATTTTCTTGATTTTTGTAATTGAAAGTTATACCTATTTTAAAAATTGATTTGGAGTTTTCTTGTGCCTATTGGATTTTTCATTTCTCTCTTTGGTTACCTTTTGGGTTCTGTCCCCACCGGACTCCTCCTCACGAAACTGTTTTCTAAGGTGGACCCGAGGAAAACAGGGAGTAGAAATATTGGGGCGACCAATATCTTCCGGACGGCAGGAAAATCATTGGGAATTGTGACCTTAATAGGAGATTTATTAAAGGGGGCTATTCCGGTCATCCTTGCCATTCAATGGGGTGAATCGGATCTCTGGATCGCTATATCAGGCTTGACGCCATTTCTCGGGCATATCTTTCCCATCTTTCTTGGGTTTAAAGGCGGGAAAGGAGTGGCGACAGCGCTGGGGTTCTACCTGGTGACATCCCCGATTTCAGTTTTTATTGAATTTTTAATCTTTGCCGGTGTCGTATGGAAATGGAGATACATTTCTCTCGGATCAATCGTCTGCGCAACCACCATTCCAATCCTGATTGCCTATTTCAGGAGTGATTCTCAAGCCTATTTTATTATTAGTGTCATCATGGCCGCCCTGATCCTCTATCGACATCAATCCAATATCTCCAGACTTTTACAGGGGTTGGAAAATAGGTGGAAGGCCTAATTCGAAATATCCAAATTTAACAGATAGGATTGGAGCTTTCATAGTTTTTTCAAGGCGGCTCTGGTCCTTTTTTCTTTTTTTGAAAGTCTTCTCGCGAGCCCCTTTTTTTTAATCCCTTTTTCTTCTTCCTCTTCTGCTTCGAAAATATTTTCATACTTTTCGGAAGAGTCCTCCAGCTTTTCCAAAAACTGTTCGGAGGAGATTGCCGAAACGGACATCCGTTCAGCAAATCTTGAAACCTCTCGATCCGAAGTGATGACAATGACCCCGGAACCTTTCTCGCGGACCAGCCGTTTAATCACCTCATCCGCTTTTTCTCCCAATTTAGAAAAGATCAAATCGACGCCCCTCTTCCTTTCTTGCTTTTCTGTGCTCCAGCCTCCCTGCCACCCATCGAAAACGACAGTGATATCACAAGGTTTAATTTTTTGATAAGTTGAGAGTTGATGAATGAGGCGATCCCGCTCCCATTGAAGCTGGATGCCATTGAGTTGGGACAAAGAACGATTCACATGAAGAAGATTATAACCATCGATGATGAGATGCATGACATTAAAGGAAACAGAATATTGGAAGAATGGAATCGTGGAGGAATGAGTTTTTAAAAAAAATCATTTGTCACCCACCATTCCATTAGTTCGGTATTAGAGATAGTCCAGCCACTCTTTATATTCTGGGTTTTTCCCTCTCACAATATCAAAAAAGGCCGCTTGCAATTCCTGGGTCATCGGTCCGGGTTTTCCCTCACCAATGATTCGATCGTCCACTTCCCGGATGGGTGTCAGCTCTGCCGCCGTCCCTGAGAAAAAAGCCTCTTGAGCGGTATAGAGTTCATCCCGGGTAAATCGCTCTTCCAAAAGAGGGATCTTTTTTGCCCTGGCAATCTGGATCACAGCGTCCCGTGTGATTCCGGGAAGAATTGAAGTGAGAGGAGTTGTTTTCAAAATCCCGTTTTTCATCATGAAGATGTTTTCGCCGCTGGCCTCTGAAACATAACCTTCGGTATCGAGCATCAGGGCTTCATCATACCCCATCTTCATCACTTCTCTCTTGGCCAGAACCGAATTCACATAATTACCGCAGATTTTCGCTTTGGTCATCATCACGTTGACATGGTGCCGGGTGTAAGAAGATACCTTTATACGAATTCCCCTTTGCAGAGCTTCTTCTCCCAGATAGGCTCCCCATGACCAGGTGGCAATCGCAACTTGGATTGGATTATCTCCGGGATAAACCCCCATGACCCCTTCCCCAATAAAGACGAGCGGCCGGATATACCCTTCTTTTAATTGATTCGCCCGTAATGTCTCTTTGCATGCCTCTGCAATCTCCTTTTTGGAAAAAGGAATCTTAACATCCCCTATCTGGGCAGAATCGAAGAGCCGGTCCACATGCTCTCTCAACCTGAAAACGGCGGATTTTCCGTCATCACAGAGGTAACAACGAATCCCCTCAAACATAGCCAGACCATAATGGAGGCTATGTGTCAAAATATGGACATTGGCCTCTCCCCAAGGAATTAATTTCCCATCCATCCAAATCTTCGAACCTTTCTGAACCATAAGTCCGCCCCTCCAGTTAAATTGAACGCCTATGAGACTCTTTTTTTATACTATTTCCGCCCAATTGTCAAAAGAAAGTTTACAAGTTCTTCCAGCTATGTTAATAATTAAATCTCCATCAAACCATCGGCAGGAGGGAGGAAATGGAAAGAACGTTGATCACAGGAGGGGCGGGATTTCTTGGTTCCCACCTCTGCGATTTTTTTATTGCTCAGGGCCATGAAATTATCTGCATGGACAATTTGATTAAAAGAGAAAATATTGAAAGTATTGCTCACCTGATGGGGCATGAAAGGTTCAAATTCATTAAATATGATGTCACCGAATATCTTCATGTCAATGGAAAACTTGACAATATCCTCCACTTTGCCTCTCTGGCCAGTCCAAAAGACTATCTGGATTTCCCCATCCAAACATTAAAGGTGGGATCCCTGGGCACTCATAAGGCTCTCGGTTTAGCAAAAGAAAAAAAGGCAAGGTTCCTCCTCGCCTCGACCTCAGAGGTCTACGGCGACCCTGCCGTGCACCCTCAGCCGGAGTCATATCCTGGAAATGTTGATCCGATCGCACTCAGGGGAGTTTATGACGAGGCGAAACGTTTTGCTGAGGCCATTACCATGGCTTACCATCGAAACCACGGTATCCCGACGCGGATTGCACGGATCTTTAATACCTACGGTCCACGTATGAGGCTTGACGATGGAAGGGCTCTTCCCAATTTTATGGTTCAGGCATTAAAAGGGGAGGAGATCACGGTTTATGGAAATGGAACACAAACAAGAAGTTTCTGCTACGTGGACGATTTAATTCAAGGAATCAAAAAACTACTCGATTCCGATGAGAATGAACCGGTTAATTTAGGAAATCCCGAAGAGATTACCGTCTTAGACTTCGCAAAAGAGATCATCGACCTGACCGGAAGTAGAAGCCGGATCATTTTTTGCCCCTTGCCCCAAAATGATCCCAAGGTAAGACAACCCGACATCACCAAAGCCAAAACAATATTGAAGTGGGAACCAAAGGTCAGCCGCCGAGAAGGATTGAGAAAAACGCTTCAATATTTTGAGAAGAAACTGTCGGAGACTTAGATTTGGATCTCTGAACGTTAACCAGAAGTGTCTTCCGAGGGAGTGAAAATTCTGATTTTAATTTTTTCCTCTAAGATGGACCGGGCGGTTTGAACTCCCAGAAGAATTTCGTAGAAGCGTTCTTCCTCCTCGGCGAAATAAACCCGTAAATTTTTGATCCACTTCTCATCGAATGGATAACCATGGAGATCCAAACAATCGGAAAGCCCCTCGATGAGCACCTCTGTCAATTTACCGCAATCCACATGAGTATTCCCCTGATAGGGGAGTGAAAGGCAAACACTTGACGCATCCAGCTTCTGGAGGGTTTCTACGAGATAGGGAGAGAGCTCCCGCAGGCGAAGATAACTGTACTCTTTTACTTTTCCCAGACCCAGCAGGAGGATCATTCCGGGCAAGATCCTTCCTTGGGATGGGATGAGGGTTGTCTCTTTCCACTCACCGGTCAGCTTCTTTTCGATCAAGAACCGGGATAACATTCCATTTAGTCTCCAATCGATCCATCCGCTTGGTCCTTTCAGTGGCCTCTCATTCTCAAAAAACCCGATGACCAGGACTTGGCAATCCTGAGTATCTATTCTCTCTTTAGAAAGGATCACATCCAATGGAAAACCTCATTTCAATGCAACATGTAAAATCTTAAATGTAAATTGCAAAATGGTCTAATTTTAAATTTTGAACTTTTCAATTTGAAATGATGTTTTAGATAGGTTTTCGGGCGACCTCGTGCTGGATTCGGTCTAAAATGCCATTGATAAAGCTTCCGGAGTCCTCAGAGCCATATCGTTTTCCGAGATCAATCGCTTCATTGATGGTGACTTTCGGAGGAATCTCCTCGCAATAGAGGAGTTCAAAAATAGCCATCCGGAGGATATTTCTCTCAATCACGTTGATACGATCTAAACACCAATGCTCAGAATATTTTTCAATGAGCCGATCCAACTCCGGACAATGGTCCAATACGCCCAGGACGAGACTTTTTTGAAAGGGGTCGGCCTCTCCGCTTGCCATAAAATGTTCTTGAAATTGAGTAATGGCATGGAGGGCTTCCTGTTTTGAAAGATTCAATTGATAAAGAACCTGGAGGGCAAATTCCCTTGATTTTCTTCTTCTTCCCAACTAAGCTTTACCCTTTCCTATCTCCTTCAAAAGGTTCGTCATTTCAATGGCTGACATCGCGGCGTCAAAACCTTTATTTCCGACTTTGGTCCCTGCTCTTTCAATGGCCTGTTCGATCGTATCCGTGATCAGAACTCCGAAGGAAATGGGCACTTCATCTTCTAAGGTGAGGCTGGCTATCCCTTTGGTCACTTCGTTGGCAATATAACCGAAGTGAGGTGTGGCTCCACGAATTACGCATCCCAGGCAAATAATGGCGTCATAACGGCCGCTCTTGACCATCTTTTTGGCAGCCAGAGGAATTTCAAAGGCTCCCGGAACTCGAGCCACATGGCAATCCCCCTCTTCCGCCCCGTTTCGTCGCAGGGCATCCATCGCCCCATCGAGAAGCCGCTCACCGATAAAATCATTGAATCGACTCAACACAATGCCAAACTTGAGTCCCTTGGCCATCAGTTTGCCTTCAAAAGTTTTCACGATTCTCTTCTCCTTTCGATTTCCCATTTCATCATTCTTACTCTGCAATCATCAATCTGAAATCTAAAATCAAGTCACTCTCCTGATTTGATGGATAGCAGGTGACCCATCTTCTTTGCCTTGGCCTTGAGATACTCAATATTCTCTTGATGGGGTTTTGTTTCAATAGAAACCCTTTCGACCACTTCAATCCCATACCCTTCCAGACCGATGATCTTTCGAGGATTATTGGTCATCAAGCGGATCTTATGAAGGCCCAGATCCACAAGAATCTGCGCCCCGATTCCATAATCCCTCATATCGGCCTTAAATCCAAGCTCCTCATTCGCCTCCACCGTATCTTTTCCTATATCCTGCAGACAGTAGGCCCTAAGTTTATTGACCAATCCAATTCCTCTTCCCTCCTGTCTCATATAAACGATAACACCCTTTCCTTCTTTTTCGACCATTGCCATGGCAGTATGAAGTTGTTCTTCGCAGTCACATCGCTTTGATCCGAATACATCCCCCGTTAGGCATTGGGAATGAACCCTTACCAGCACAGTGTCTTCCGGGCTAACCTCCCCTTTCACCAGGGCGATGTGGTGATATGGGTCCACATCATTTTCGTAGGCAATGGCTTTAAACACACCTCCATACTTTGTGGGAATGGTCGCGGTAACAATTCTCCGGACTAAAGATTCCTTATTGAGGCGATATTTAATCAGATCGGCAATGGTGACAATCTTCAACCCATGTTCCTGAGCAAAGATCATCAGGTCGGGCATCCTTGCCATGGTTCCGTCATCCTTCATGATTTCGCAGATCACTCCGGCGGGTTTCAGTCCTGCTAATCTCGCCAGATCAACGGATCCCTCTGTCTGACCGGTTCTGACCAACACTCCCCCCTCTCTCGCTCTTAACGGGAAAATATGTCCGGGTGAGACTAAATCTTCAGGTTGGGCGTTATCATCGACCGTCTTCAAAATAGTGGTTGCCCGATCAGCGGCTGAAATACCTGTGGCCACCCCTTGACGCGCATCAATCGAAATCGTGAAGGCAGTTTGAAATCTGGAAGTATTTTCAGAGACCATCATCGGGAGACGCAATTCATTGAGTCTTTGGTCTGTTAACGAGAGACAGATTAACCCCCTTCCATATTTCGCCATGAAATTGATCTTCTCAGGCGTCACCTTCTCCGCTGCCATCGTGAGATCGCCTTCGTTTTCCCGATCTTCGTCATCCACCAGGATCACCATTTTCCCCTGCCGGATATCCTCTAAGGCTGCCTCAATTTTATTAATCATACCTCTCCCTTAATCTCCTTTGATAAATCCATGTTTTTTCAAAAAAAATAAATCCACTTCCCCGTTTTTTTTATCTCCTCGGTTCAAGAGCTTCTCAACATATTTTCCTAAAATATCAGCTTCCACATTCACCCGATCTCCTACCATTTTATCCACCAGGGTCGTTTTCTCAATCGTGTAAGGAATTAACGTCATTCGAATCTCAGCATCCAGAAATTCATTCACCGTCAAACTAATCCCATCTATGGCGATGGATCCTTTTTTTACAACATATCTTGATACTGACTCGGGAATCCTTATTTCCAATTGGAGAAAATCCCTTTCTTTCCTTTTCTGCGCAATCACCCCAATTCCATCGATATGTCCTGTGACAATATGCCCGCCTAATCGGTCAGTCAGCTTTAAGGCCCTTTCCAGATTGACATGGTTCCCTTCTTTTAATTCCCCCAATACAGTTTTCTGGAGAGTCTCCTGGGACAGGTCAAGTTCAATAGCCCTACTCTGTATCCGAACAATAGTCAGACAAACGCCATTTATATTAATACTATCACCAAGTTGCACTTCTGTCAAATGGAGCGGCAACTCAATGGTCAACTTCTTTTCTTGCCCATGGGATTCGATTCTCAGAACCTTGCCTTTATCTTCTATGATTCCGGTGAACATGACTCCGATCCCCATTCGAAATAACTTTCTAAAAGTATGTCCTCGCCGACTCTTCGCACTTTCATTTCCCTGAGCGCAATGGCTTCCTGAATGCTGGAGACCCCTTTTCCTCCAAAAATTCCAAGGGCCTTTGGATCGCCCATCATTTTAGGAGAGAGAAAGAGGAGGAGTTTATCTACCAGGCCCTCATCCAGAAATGAACCATTGACCTGACTTCCTCCTTCCACCATAAGGCTCGTCATTCCAATTTCCCCGAGTTTAGACAGGCAGGACTTCAAATTAATCTTCCCCTCTTTCTCGTCGAAGAGCAAGACCTGAACACCCTTCTTTTTAAATTTTTCTATTTTATCCTTAGGGGCTATCTCGGTGGAAGCAATGATTGTTTTTGACGGAGAGGCCCTGATCACCTCCGCCTCTTCCGGGGTCTTTAATTGACTGTCCAGAACGATTCGATAAGGATCTCTTCCCTTTGGAATCCGGGCGGTCAGCTTAGGATCATCTTTCAATACGGTCCCAATGCCAACGAGAACCCCATCCACCCGGGCTCTCAATTGATGGACGAGATGTCTCGAGGCTTCCCCAGAAATCCATTTGGAATCGCCCTTTCGAGTCGCTATCTTACCATCCAGTGTCGCCGCCACCTTCAATATCACAAAAGGCTCTTTTTTTAAAATATATTTACAAAAAACCTCATTCAATTTCCGGCATTCCCTTTCTAAAATTCCCACCTCAACGTTGAGGCCAGCTCTCCTCAGAGCCTCCACCCCGCTCCCTTTGACCGATGGATTAGGGTCCTCCATACCAATGACCACACGATTAACGTTTGATTGGATCACTTGTGGGGCACAAGGGGGAGTCTTTCCGTAATGCGTGCAGGGCTCTAAATTGAGATAAAGAACCGCCCCGCTGGCCTCCTGCCCTGCTTGCTGAAGGGCGACGATCTCAGCATGAGGCCCTCCTGGTCTGGCGTGATAACCTTCCCCTACGATGTTGCCATTTTTCACTAAAACGGCACCCACCATAGGGTTGGGGGAGGTCCTCCCCCTTCCCTTTTCCGCGAGGCGGAGAGCCCGTTTCATCCATCGTTCGTCTTCCTTCATCAGAAACTCTATTTCTTTTTGGTCTCTTCTTTGTTACCCAGGAGGTCCTTCAGCTCATCCACGAATTCCTGAATATCTTTAAACTGCCGATAGACAGAGGCAAAACGGACATAAGCGACTCCATCCAAATGATGGAGTTCCTCCATCACCCTTTCTCCGATCTCAGAGCTCCTTACTTCCCT
>DCUS01000190.1:0-7893 GCA_002327885.1 Syntrophaceae bacterium UBA2208 | reverse complement strand
AAAGGGAGGGCATCTTCGGCTCTCTCGCTGGTTGTAAATCGCTTATGGCAGCCTAAACATTCTCTCCTTCGACGGATGGTATCTTTTTCTTTTCCCAAACGAGAATCAACCACTTTACTCTCAGCGTAGTCGCAGAATGGGCATTTCATAGAAGTTTGCCGCCTGTTTCAGGCTTCAGGTCATTTGTTTCAAGCTCTTTTTCACTCTCCGGCCTTTCGACTGAAACGTATCCCCTGAAACCCCAAACAATTTTTTACTTCGACTGAATTTTTCAATCAGGATGCCTGACTCTTTTAGCATCTCCTTGGCCAATGCGTCGGCATAGCCGTTTTCATAGACGACCCTTTCAATTCCCGCATTGATGATCATCTTCGAACAGATGATGCAAGGGTGGTTCGTACAATAAAGAGTTGCTCCGCGAATCGCCACGCCGTGGTAGGCAGCCTGGATAATCGCATTTTGCTCCCCATGAAGGCCGCGACAGAGTTCGTGTCGCTCCCCGGAGGGGATGCGCTGCTTCTCCCGGAGGCAACCGATCTCCAGACAGTGTTCCATGCGGGAAGGAGCCCCGTTGTATCCCGTCGCTAAAATCTTTTTGTTCTTAACGAGGACCGCGCCGACCTGTCTTCGAAGGCAGGTCGACCGTTTGGCAACGAGATGGGTGATGTCCATGAAATATTCTTCCCAAGAGGGCCGACGGAAATGAATCTTTTTTTTCTCTTTCTTTTTCAAAGGCGAGCCATGACGAGGATCAAATCCGAAGAGCAAAATCCTAAATTCGAAACAAAATCAAATGACCAAATTTCAAATTCCGGAGCCAAATAAACCCTGTGGTTGCATTAAATTCGAATTTTGATATTTCGGATTTGTCCCGCCTGCCTGCCGGGTGGCAGGGATTTCGATGTTTGAATTTAGGATTTCTACCTAAATTTTTCTTTCTCCAACATTTCAATCTTCTCTAACCGTCTTTGGTGTCTTCCCCCTGCAAATGGGGTCTCCAACCATACCTTCACAATTTCTTTCGCCAGTTCTTTCCCGACAATGCGACCTCCGATGATGAGGATATTGGCATCGTTATGTTCTCGACTGCATCGGGAAGAATAAAGATCATTCACCAGGGCAGCTCTTACTCCCGGAAATTTATTTGCCACCATAGACATTCCGATTCCGGTCCCGCAAATGAGGATCCCCTTCCCCAATTCACCCCGGGATACTTTCTCTGCAACCAAGACTCCAAAATCCGGATAATCCACTGAATCCTCACTGAAGGTTCCCATATCAATGGGTTCGACCCCAAGCGTTTTAAAGAAGGCTTTCAATTCCTCTTTAAGTTCAAAGCCACCATGGTCACAAGCCAATCCAATCTGCATGCCTCTCTCCCATGAGAACACCCCGCTGCCCGTGGTCGGGTTTTATCGACNNGGGGTCTACCCTGAAAACTTTTTGAAGATGAGTGTGGCATTGGTTCCCCCAAACCCGAACGCATTGGACATGCCGACGTTCAAAGATTGTCTCCTTGCCACATTGGGGACGTAATCTAAATCACATTGTGGATCGGGTTCATCATAGTTGATCGTGGGTGGCAGGATTCCATCCCTTAGGGCTAATAGGGTAAAAATGGCTTCTGTACTCCCCGCTGCCCCTAAGAGATGGCCAGTCATTGATTTGGTTGCACTGATCGGGATTTCTTTGGCGTGATCACCGAAGACTGTTTTAATCGCTATCGTCTCTATCAAGTCATTCAGTTGAGTAGAGGTTCCATGGGCATTGATGTAACCCACCTCTTCCAACTTTAGCCCAGCATCTTTAATGGCCATCCTCATGCACCGCACCGCCCCATCACCATCCGGGGAAGGGGCAGTAATATGATAGGCATCACCCGTATAACCATAGCCGACCAATTCTCCATAAATCTTTGCATTTCGCCTTAACGCAAATTGCAATTCCTCTAAGATCAAAATTCCTGCCCCCTCCGCCACGATAAAGCCATCCCGATTCTTCTCAAAAGGCCGGGATGCTTTCTCCGGTTCATCATTTCTCGTAGAAAGGGCTTTCATTGAATTGAACCCACCGATGGTGAGCGGAGTGATATTGGCTTCGGTCCCACCCGTGATCATTGCCTCAGCATCTCCATAGACAATGGCGCGAAAGGCGTCTCCGATACAATGAGCCCCTGTGGCACAAGCCGTCACCACACAAGTATTTGGCCCTTTTGGGCCAAATTGGATAGCAATTTGGCCAGACGCTAAATTGGCAATGAGCATCGGGATGAAGAACGGGCTAATTCGACCCGGCCCTTTCTGCAAAAGGATGGTATGATATTTTTCGAGGCTGGGCAATCCTCCCAACCCTGTCCCCACGATCACACCGATCTGTTCAGAGTTCTCCGGGGTGATTGCCAACCGGGCATCCTCCAAAGCCTCCTTGGCGGCGGCGATGGCGTAATGGATAAAGAGATCCATCTTTTTGATCTCTTTTTTATCAATGTATAATTCCGGGTTGAAGCCCTTCACCTCTGCCGCAATCTTCGTCTCAAACCCGTTTGTATCGAAACGTGTGAGGGGAGCAATGCCTGACTTCCCCTCACAAACATTTTTCCACGCTGTTTCGACTCCGATTCCAATAGGAATCACCAACCCCATTCCTGTGACAACAACCCTTCTTTTCAAACCAGCATTCCTCCTTCAATGGGTGCTGAGCGAGGCCCTTCATTGGGTCACATGGGCTTGGATATATTCAATAGCATCCCCGACGGTCAAAATCTTTTCTGCTTCTTCATCGGAGATCTCTATATTGTACTCCTCCTCCAAAGCCATGACCAACTCCACTAAATCGAGAGAATCCGCTCCTAAGTCATCTACAAACTTGGCTTCCGGAGTGACCTCACTTTCATTGACACCTAACTGCTCAACAATAATCTCCTTGACCCTTTTCTCAATGGACATGTAATCACCTCCTTATGAAATTGATAGAATGATGGAAAGTTGGAATGTTGGAATAATGCAAAGAACTTAAACCATCATTCCATCCTCCCAGGATTCCAAGTATCCTCTCCCTCACATATAAATACCACCGTTTACATTGAGCACCTGACCGGTCACATAGTTGGATTCTTCAGAAACGAGGAAAAGTACGGCTTCGGCCACATCGTCAGGTGTACCCAATCGCTCCATGGGGATCAACCGTTTCAATTCCTCTTTCACTTTTTCCGGGAGGACCTCCGTCATGGGGGTTTCGATATACCCGGGAGCGATGGCATTGACATTGATCCCTCTTTGCGCGAACTCTCTCGCAATGGTTTTCGTCAGACCAATGACCCCTGCTTTCGAGGCAGAATAGTTTGCCTGCCCTGCATTTCCCATTTCTCCAACCACCGAAGCAATACTGACGATCTTCCCGCTTCTCTGTTTCGCCATGTGCCGGGTCACTGCCTTCATACAATTGAATGTTCCCTTCAAATTAACATTGAGAACCGCATCCCAGTCCTCCTCTGTCATTCTGAGGATAAGTTTATCGCGAGTGATCCCTGCATTATTAATTAAGATATCGATCTTGCCGAACTTTTTTAAAATTGCCTCCACCATTTCCTCGACATCTTTAAAATTGCCCACATCCACTTTGACCGCCATCGCTTTGGGACCAATCGACTCAATCTCCTTGGCTGTCTCTTCGGCTTTTTCAAGGTTGATATCTGAGACCACAATATCAGCCCCGTTTCGGGCCAATAGCAGGGCGACGGATTTCCCGATCCCTTGAGCCGCTCCCGTAATCAGCGCCACTTTTCCCTTCAGCTTCAATCTTTCCTCCTCGTCTAAGAGAGCTTTTTCAATGTCTGAATGTCTTCTAAATTTTTCGTTTCAATACGGGAATCAATCCGTCTCATCAAGCCTGAGAGAACTTTTCCGGGCCCTATCTCCAGAATCTGTTCGATCCCTTTTTCAATCAGTTTTTTCATGGACTCTTCCCAGCGGACAGGACTTGAGACCTGAGCGACCAGTAATCCTTTGATCCTGTCTTTCGAGGCATTGACTTCCGCTTCCACATTGGTCACCACTGGGATTTTTAAATCGTTCACGGAAATCTCTTCCAATACCTTCTCCAAACGGTCTCCCGCTGGCTTCATAAGAGGCGAATGGAAAGGAGCGCTAACAGGAAGGAGGAGCGCTTTCTTTCCCTCTTGTTTCACTTTCTCAATGGCTCGCTCAACCGCTTTCGTATGACCGGCGATAACGATTTGCCCCGGACAATTAAAATTGGCGGGCGCCAGCACCTCTCCAGACGAAGCCTCGTCACAAATTTTTTCGACCTGATCCCGCTCCATTCCCAGGACGGCTGCCATCGCCCCCTCTCCTACAGGGACAGCCTCCTGCATAAATTTTCCCCGAAGCCGAACAGTCTTTACCGCTTCTGAAAAGGTGAGCGCCCCGGAGACGACCAACGCGGTGTATTCTCCGAGGCTATGTCCGGCGGTGAATTGAGGGATGATCCCCTTTTCCGACTGCAGCGCTTTGAACGCTGCGATGCTCGTTGTCAATATGGCAGGCTGAGTATTTTCAGTCAACTTCAGCATCTCTTCAGGCCCCCCAAAACAAAGCGTCGATAGAGAAAGGTGAAGGGCATCATCGGCTTCTTCAAAGACCTGTTTCGACACAGCGAAGTTTTCGAAGAGTTCTTTTCCCATTCCAACATACTGAGACCCTTGACCTGGGAAAACAAAAGCGATGGGTTTCATCGAGCTCCCCTTTTCCCGGCGAATTCTTTGCTCAACTCCAAACCGATGACATTTCGCTGAATCTGATTCGTTCCTTCATAGATCTGAAGAATTTTGGCNNTGAACCGCGTCGGTGGTTACTTTCATCGCGACATCACTCGCAAAAACTTTTGTCATTCCGGAAACCTTAGAAATTTCCTTCGGGTTCTCCGACTGATCAATATATCGGGCGACCGAATAGACCAAGGCTCTCGCCGCCTCCACGAGTGTGGCCATATCTGCGAGGAGATGTTGAACCGCTTGGAACGAGATGATTTTCTTATCAAACTGCTCCCGTTCTCTTGCATAACGAATCGCCTCATCGAGGGCTCCTTGAGCTACCCCCACACCCTGGGCACCCACCCCGGGTCGGGTTCGATCAAAGGTTCTCATGGTAGCGATAAAGCCCATTCCTTCCTTTCCGATGAGGTTTTCTTTAGGAACGAAGCAATCTTGAAAAACCAGCTCCCGGGTGGCGGAGGACCGGATACCCATCTTTTTCTCTTTTTTCCCGAAATCGAAGCCCGGAGTTCCTTTTTCGACAATCAGGGCACTGGCCCCTCTGGGCCCTTTTGAGCGGTCGGTCATCGCTACGATCGAGTAGACTTCCGCCTCTCCTCCGTTGGTGATCCACTGCTTGGTTCCGTTCAGGACATAACCGTCTGATCTTCGGGTGGCGGTTGTCCGGATGGCCCCTGCATCACTTCCCGCATCCGCCTCCGTCAACCCAAAAGCAGCTAACCTTTTTCCCCTTGCAATATCGGGAAGGTACTTTTTTTTCTGTTCTGAGCTCCCAAAAAGCAAGATAGGCATAGCGCCCAGGCCACTTGCCACCACACTGGTTGCGATCCCAAGACAAACGCGGCTCAATTCCTCTGCCACCAAACAATATTCCAGGATTCCCCCCCCAAAGCCCCCGTATTCTTCCGGCATGGAGACTCCCATGAGTCCTGCCTCCGCGCTGATCTTTACGATCTCCCACGGGAATTCTTCCTTTTCATCCAATTCCGCCCGGACCGGGAGCATTTTCTCATTGGCAACCTTTTTCGCCAAATCTTGAATCATCTTTTGTTCCGGCGTTAAAAAATAATCCAATTCCTCTTCCTCCTTTTTTCCTTTAAGAATCAATGTATTGACTTTACTGACTCGTTCAACTTCTGTGGACATTTTTGCCCCAGACGAAGCATATCCTGTTTCTCCTTGAGTTCTTCAATGACGCGGTCATTCAATCTATTCTTGGCCAAGTCCGAAGCCAACAAAATGGCATTCATGATCGCTTTTGCATTCGAGGACCCATGGCAGATGACACAGTTTCCATTCACCCCTAAAAGAGGAGCTCCTCCTTGTTCAGAGTAATCCAACTTTTTTTCCAACCGGCGAATTGCTCGCCTCATTAGGAAATAAGCCACCTTCGCCCTGATATTGTCCTGGGCCTCCCACTTGAGAATAGCGTGGATGGTTTCCCAAAGCCCTTCACTAATTTTTAAAGCGATATTCCCAACGAACCCGTCACAGACGATTACATCCACTTCTCCGTTATTAAGACCTCTCCCTTCTACATAACCGACGTAGTCCAAATCGGTCTCTGATAAAATGTCGTGGACCTCTCGTGTCAATTCATTTCCTTTCCCCTCTTCTTCTCCATTGCTTAAAACACCAATCCGCGGTTTCTCTTTTCCCAAGATGTATTTGGCATAAGCGTCTCCCATCATGGCGAACTGGACAAGATGGAATGGTTTACAATCTACGTTTCCCCCCGAATCGATAAGTATGCTGCTGCCTTTTATGGTGGGATGGATTGTACCAATAGCGGGTCGCTCCACCCCTTCCAATTTCTTTAAAATATACATGGCTAAGCCCATGGCGGCCCCCGAATTCCCGGCGGAGACAACACCGCTGACCTGCCCTCCTTTTGCCAAATCAAGGGCCACTTTAATAGAGGTATCTTTCATCCTTCGGATCACGGTAGAAGGAGAGTCGTGCATGGCAACAACAAATGGAGCATGATGAAGATAGATCGGAAGCTTCGAGGTGGGATATTTGGCCATTTCTTTACTGACTTGATCCTCATCCCCCACTAAAATTACTTTTACTCCGTGTTCTTTGGCAGCCAGAAAAGCCCCTTCGACAATGTTATGAGGGGCAAAATCCCCTCCCATTGCATCGACTGCGATTTTCATCGTATACTTTCCCTTAAGATCATCCTCATTGACTCAGTTAGAAAGCCCCTGCATTCTTACCTGTCGGCAGACAGGCAGGCCGGGGATGGTAGAGATAGAAAGCATCCTTTCCTTATGGAGGGGGGGGTAAAGCCCTGCCCTTCCTAACGGGATTTATTTCTCTTCCTCGACCTTGATGACTTCTTTCCCCCTGTAAACACCACAATGCGGACAGATGTGGTGTGGGAGTATAGGTTCATGGCACTGAGGGCAAAGAGAGAAGTTGGGAGCGCATAATTTTTTATGGGTCCGACGTTTATCCCTCCTGGCCGGCGATGTTTTTCGTTTTGGGACCCCCATTCAAAATCATCCTTTCTCATCTGTTGAAATTTATTTCAGATGTCCGGTAATTTATTCGTGGATTTATCATGAATCCATAACAGATTACAACACCATTAATCAAGTTTTAATTTCTTAAGAGCAGAAAAACCTGACGAAAATTCCTCCTTTACACAATCACACGGAGAAAGGTTTAAGTCCTTTCCACAGATTGAGCAAAGTCCCTTACAATCCTCTTGACAGATAGGCTGGTAAGGAATTTCCAAAAAAATCTGTTCACAGGCAACCTCAGAGAGATGAATTTCTCCTCCCTCGAAGAAACTTGACTCCATCTCCTCGCTGCCCAGCTCAACCTCTTCCTCGGAGGAAGCCTCTTTTAAGGGATGCAGGGTGAGCTCAAACATTGAGGAGAGAGGATAGAGAAATTCTTTTAAACATCTTACACATTGTAATCGAAGCGTCGTCTGCACCTTCCCCGTGATTAAAACCGATTCACCTGCTTTCTTAATTTTTACCTCTGATTGAAGGGGAGATTCGAAATCGAAGTCGATTTTCGAAAGGTCTTTCAGATAAGCCAATAAGGAACCCCTTTCCTCTTGCCACTTCAGATCCAAACCTTCTTCAGGAATTTCATCCAATTTTATT
>DCUS01000208.1 GCA_002327885.1 Syntrophaceae bacterium UBA2208 | reverse complement strand
TGCGAACAAAGTGAAGCAATCTCAAGGGATTGCCACGTCGCTTTGCTCCTCGCAATGACTACTTTTCAGGGTCGTTCACTATAGTAATATTTTTTAAACTCTAACCTTCAACACTACACACTTAACACTGGCACCAAGGAGCATCAATGCAGCCAACAATTGAGCAACAGATACGGCGCTTTATCATAGAAACATTCCTTTTTGGCGATTCGAGCAATGGACTCAAAGATACGGATTCCTTACTGGAGGCAGGAGTGATTGATTCTACAGGAGTTCTTGAACTCGTCGCATTTATTGAGGAAACCTATAAGATTAAAGTGAAGGATGAGGAACTCATCCCCGAGAATCTCGATTCCATCACAAATGCGTCTGATTTCATTCGCCGAAAACAAGTCCAAAATCCGTGATCCGCAACGTTTTCTCTTTTTGACGTTTAGCTCAAGTAACCCAAGTAACTCAATAAACTCAAGCAACTCATTAAATCCTAACCCGAAATAGATAGAGCCGAAATAATATGGAAGCTTCCCGTAAAGCAGGGTTCAATAAGGATATCTTAAAAATCAATCCTGAGACGGAGACAGAAAAAATATGCCAGTTCATTCGAGAAATGACTCTTAAGAATTTCAAACGGAAAGGACTGGTGGTCGGTTTGAGCGGGGGGATTGACTCCGCTCTCATCGGGGAACTCGCCGTCAGGGCATTAGGAAAAGACCGAGTCCTCGGAGTATTTGTCCCGGAGAAAGAATCAAACCCAATCAGCCTGGAATATGGACAAAAGCAAGCGGCGAAGCTGGGGATCGAGACAGTAAAAGTCGATATTACCGGATGTTTGCAGTCATTCGGAGTATATCAAAAAAGAAATTCTGTCATCAAACGTATCCTGCCGGAATTCGAAGATGACTTCAAGTTTCATATTATCCTTCCTCAAAACCTATTAGAAAAAGACAGGTTAAATTATCATTCCATCATCGTTGAGGATAATAGCGGAAAAAGAATAACCAGCAGACTTTCCGGAACAGACTGGCTGGAAATCTCTGCCTGTCAGAATATGAAGCAAAGAACTCGAATGATCCAGTTCTATTATTTTGCGGAAAAAAATAACTATATCGTCGGTGGAACAACCAATAAATCCGAATTAATGCAAGGATTTTTTGTCAAGTTTGGGGACGGGGGGGTTGATATCGAACCGATCGCCCATCTTTACAAAACGCAGGTTTTTCAAATTTCCAAATATTTGGGAGTGATCCGGGAGATCATCGACCGGCCTCCCAGTCCGGATACCTACAGCCTGCCAGTGACTGACAAGGAATTTTATTTTTGTATCGATTATGAATTATTGGATCTCCTTTTATATGCCTATGAAAATGATTTACCGAAACAGGACATTTCAAAAGTCTTAAATCTTGAAGAGAAACAAATCGACCGTGTTTTTAAAGATTTTAAAGCCAAAGAACAAGCCAGCTGGCACCTCCGCCAAACCGCCCCTACATTATAAGAAGCTCACAGCTCACAGCTATCATCTATAACCTATCATCTATGAGCCTGGTTAACCACTTCCTTGAACATTCCGCCCAACGTCTTCCGGATAAAATTGCTCTCATCTGCGGAAATGAGCGTTTGACCTATTCAGAAATTGATAAGAGAGCCAATCAGGTTGCATGGTATTTGCGCCATCGCGGGATCGAGCGCCAGGATCGAGTAGCCATCTTCCTGGACAACTCTGTCGAATCCGTCATCGCTCTCTTTGGAATACTCAAAGCAGAAGCAATTTTTCTCATGCTCAGCTCCGCACTGAAAACTCAAAAACTCACCTATATCCTGAAAAATTGCCAGGCAAAGGCTTTGCTCACCCACACCAACAAACTCAATGTCGTGTCCGGTATTTTCGGGTCTGTTTCCGGTCTTCAAAATGTGATCTTCATCGGGGATAAGGATAAAATTCCAATGGCCGATTGTCCTAACCCCATCTTCTGGCCCGGAATCGACGGTTTGTGTTTAAACAATTGCAACTCGCAACACGAAACTCGTAACAGTTCTTTTCCCTCAATTCAACACTCAACACTTAACACTCAACACTTACCCTCCTTCCTCCACCCTCTAACCTCTAACATTGATTTAGACCTTGCCACCATCATTTACACCTCCGGCTCCACGGGTGACCCCAAGGGAGTGATGCTTACTCATTTGAACATGGTTTCCGCAGCAACCTCCATTACCAGCTACCTCAAAAACCAAGAGGACGATATCATTATAAATATGCTTCCCCTTTCTTTCGACTACGGACTCTATCAGGTGCTGATGGCATTCAAATTCGGCGGAACAGTCGTTCTTGAAAAATCGTTCACCTATCCCTATCAAATAATTCAGAAGATGATCCAGGAGAAGGTGACCGGATTTCCGGGGGTCCCAACGATTTTCGCCATCCTTTTAGGTTTAAAAGACTTGGACAAATTCGATTTCTCGACCCTTCGATATATGACCAACACGGCAGCGACTCTTCCTCAGGCCCATATTGAAAAACTACGAAAGATTTTTCCTAAAGTCCGAATTTACTCCATGTATGGACTGACAGAGTGCAAACGGGTCTCTTATCTTCCGCCGGAAGAGATTGACAGACGTCCAATCTCGATCGGGCGGGGAATGCCGAATGAAGAAGTGTGGATCGTGGATGAAATTGGAAGCAGGGTAGGGCCCGGCGTGGTCGGAGAGCTTGTGGTCAGGGGCTCAAATGTAATGAGGGGCTACTGGGGCCTTCCGGAGGAGACAGCACGGGTTTTAAAACCCGGCAAGTACCCTGGCGAGGTTATTCTCCACACAGGCGATCTTTTCCGGATGGATGAAGAAGGATTTCTCTATTTCATGGGCCGCAAAGACGATATGATTAAAAGCAGGGGAGAACGAATCAGCCCAAGAGAAATTGAGCAGTGCCTCTGTGCTTTCGAGGGCATTGCTGAAGCAGCCGTCATCGGTGTACCCGACGAGATTTTAGGCCAAGCTATTAAAGCTTTTGTTCGGTGTCACAATGGGAAAAAAATAACGGAGAGAGATGTCCTTAAACACTGCAGGGGACATCTTGAAGATTTCATGATCCCGGAGTCCGTCATCTTCCTCGATTCCTTCCCCAAAACAAGCTCAAACAAAATCGACAAACTCGCCCTAAAAAATTATTAAGTTGATTAAGTTTATTGAGTTCATTGAGTTAACCCAAGTAACCCAATGAACCCAACTAACCCAACTAAATTATGAAGATAAGTCGATTTGAAGATATTGAAGCATGGCAGGAAGCTCGAAAGCTTGTAAAGATGTTGTACGAAGTTATCAACAAGTCCCAAAAAATCAGAAAAGATTTTCGTCTCGTGAATCAGATTCAAGATGCAGCAGACTCCTCAATGTCAAATATTGCAGAAGGTTTTGCAAGAAGGGGAAATAGGGAATTTGTTCAATTTCTTTTTATTTCCAAGAGCTCTGCTGCAGAAGTTCAAAGTCATTTGTATGTCGCATTTGACCGTGAATATATATCTCAGGATGAATTTAACATGATTTATAATCAGGCTGAAGTTGTATCGAAATTAGACTCAGGCTTCATCAAATACTTGAACTCTCAACTCAATAAACTCAAGTAACCCAATGAACCCAATAAACCCATTAACCTGTAAAAACTGCACCCTCCCTTCGTCGGTTCCCTCCTCAAAAATTGACGAATCAGGGTTGTGCATTTATTGCCGTCAATTCAAAGGGAAAGAAGGCCTCGATCGTCAACGTAAAGAATACGAAATCCGTTTCCAAAAACTTCTTGAGGAACATAGATCGGCTAACACTCAATCATCTTATGATATCCTCGCCGCATATAGCGGTGGCAAGGACAGTTCATTTACCCTTGATCTCCTCAGAAACCGCTTCAATCTCAAGGTTCTGGCCATCACCTTCGATCATGGTTTTATCTCACCTTATGCCATCGAAAACATAAAAAAGGTTGTTGAAACGCTTGGCATTGACCACATTACATTCAAGCCCGATTTTAAGGTCATGCAGAAGATCTTCAGGTTTTCCATAGAGAATGAATTTCATCCTCCCAAGGCGCTTGAGCGGGCAAGCTCCATTTGCAACTCGTGTATGGGATTGGTGAAATTCATTGCCTTGAGAATGGCCATAGAGAAAAGGATTCCCTTCATCGCCTATGGCTGGTCGCCCGGGCAAGCCCCGATTCAATCCGCCATATTGAAAAATCATCCCTCTTTCATAAAAAAGGCTCAGGACCTTTTCCTTCAACCTCTCCAAAAGGCTATCGGGAGTGAGGTTCAAGCCTATTTCCTCGAAGAATACCATTTGAATCAGGGTAAAAACAGCAATTTTCCATATAATATCAATCCACTGTCTTTTCTCCAATATGATGAAAAGGGGATCTATACAAAAATACGTGAGCTCGGTTGGCAGCCACCCAAAGACACAGATCCCAATTCAACCAATTGTCTTTTGAACGCTTTTGCAAATCAAGTCCATATAGAAAAACATCATTACAACCCTTATGCCATGGAGATGGCCGAGCTGGTCAGGGAAGGGGTCCTCTCCAGAGACGAAGTACTTCGGCGGACCAATGAGACCATGGATTATAGAATCATCGAAAAAGTAAAAATAAAACTGGGAGTGTAATGTTGTAAGAGGGTGGAGGTTTGAGGTAGAAGTCCAACCCCCGTCTACCAATCCTTCTCGCATAAAAAAGAGGACGTTCTTTTCGCTCAATGGGGGTTGTAATTTAATGCTATGCGCTTTGCTCTATGCGCTATGCGAGATTATGATAGTAACCCAAGTAACCCAACAAACCCAAGTAACACAATAAACTCAAATAAACCTTAACACTTTTGAACTTCCAAATCCTTGACCCGACCCAGCACCCCAACTGGGATGAGCTCCTGGTTTCAATCACAGGGAGCACCTTTTTCCATACCTCTTCATGGGCCAGGGTGTTAAAGGAAGCCTATGGATTTACGCCTAAATACTTTACGGAATTTGACGCGAACCGGATATCAACGTTAATACCGCTCATGGAAGTGCCTACCTCTTTTAGAGGACGGAAAGGAATTTCTCTCCCTTTCACTGATTATTGCGATCCTTTAGTTTCAGATAAAATTAATTTTCAGGAGGCATTAAACGTTGTCTTAGCAGAAGGAAAAGAACGCAATTGGAAATATCTTGAACTAAGGAATATTAAAGACCTTTCTCCTTTCGCCTTTCCATCTTTAACCTATCTCGGGCACACTTTAAATCTCTCAAATAAAGAGGATCAAATCTTTTCCAGTTTTCGGGACAGCACAAGGAGAAATATAAAAAAGGCAGTGAAGGAAGGGGTGAAAGCTGAAATTAACAATTCCTTGGAATCAGTAAAAAAGTTTTACAAACTCAATTGTATGACAAGAAAACAGCATGGTTTGCCTCCCCAGCCATTCAGGTTTTTCGAGAAAATGCATGGGATTGTTGTCTCCAAAAATCTTGGAAATGTCATCCTTGGATCCTACGGACAAGAAGCCATTGCAGGAGCCGTCTTTTTACATTTCAATAATAAAGCGGTCTTTAAATATGGGGCCTCCGATATCGCCTACCAGAAACTCAGGGCAAACAACCTTGTTATGTGGGAGGCCATAAAATGGTATTCTCAAAAAGGGTACAAAAGCCTCTGTTTCGGAAGAACGGAGCCGGAAAATCATGGTTTGATCCAGTTTAAATCCGGCTGGGGGACAACAGAAAAAAAAATCAATTATTACCAGTATGATTTTGGAAAACAAGGTTTCATAAGTGGCAGGTCCAGAGTGACCGGGTTCCACAACAAAATCTTCAGGAGGATGCCGATTCCCTTGCTGAGGGCCATTGGATCAATCTTTTATAAACATTTAGGATAAGAGTTCATTGAGTAAATTGATCGCTATGCGCTATGCGCTTTGCTCTATACCCTATGCGAGACTTTGCCAAAGTTGACATTTCAATAGGAAAAGTGTACATTTGCTTTAGGATACGGAGATTGGGCCATGGAAGTTAGCGTCAAAGAGGCAAGAGCGAGGTTTAGTGATCTGATTAAAAGAGCAGAAAAGGGAGAGGAGGTTTTGTTATTCAGGCGAGGGAAAAAGGTAGCCCGCCTTCTCCCCGCCGAGAAGTTGCAAAAAACCTTACCAAGTTTGAAAAAGTTTCGTGCCTCCATTCGGATTAAAGGAAAACCTATGAGCATGGTCGTAGTTAAAGGCAGAGAAGAGGAACGATTTTAATGGCTTATGTCGACACAAGCGTTTTGGTTGCTTACTACTGCCCTGAACCGCTAAGTGAAAAGGTGGAAGTCTTTCTTGAAAAGCATGTAGGATCCGCCATAAGCGCCCTGACAGAAATCGAGTTGTTCTCGGCAGTGTCAAAAAAAGTCCGAACGAGGGAGATGAAGAGAAAAGATGCAGGACGAGTGATAGTTAGGTTCTTGTCCGACGTGGAAAACGATTATTATACATATCTCCCAATGGAAACATCTTATTATCGGATGGCGAGAGATTGGATTGGAATGTTCAGCCTTCCCCTCAGAACTCTTGATGCCCTCCACCTTGCAATCGCTTCATTGGAAGGACTCGATATCGTCACAACAGATCCGGGGCTCTTTAAGTCCGCCAAAGCCCTTTCAATAATGGCTATTCTTCTTGAATAAAACGATCCATTCACCTTCCTAAAAGTATGCAACTCAAGCTCTATGCTTGCCCACCAAAAGATTTCTGTGGATGGGTTCTCCAGAAAAGTTTGATCCTCTAACTTTTAATTCAACGCTATGCGCCATGCGAGCCTTTGTTGCGTTAACCCTTAACTCGTAGTTTTTTACCCTATGCGCCATGCGCTCTGCGCTTAGCGAGCCTTTGATAGTAACACTATGCTTACCTACCGACTCTATTATTCTATTAAACCTCTTATTCCGCGACCACTTCAACTTTTTATTCGGAGAAGTGTGGTTTGCTGGAAGCGAAATTCGCATAGACATATCTGGCCCATTGATTTTGAAGCAGATAGGATCCCTGAGGGTTGGGTAGGTTGGCCCGGACAGAAACAATTCGCCCTTGCGCTTCACCATGACGTAGACACTTTCAAAGGACATGAAAAATGCAGGGGGCTCATGGAGCTTGAGGGGAAAATGGGCTTTCGATCCTCCTTTAATTTTGTGCCGGAACGATACCCGGTCTCACCCGACCTCCGTCAGTCTCTGGTTGAGAAAGGGTTTGAAGTCGGAGTGCATGGGCTTAAGCATGATGGCAAATTATTCCTCTCCAGGAAAGAATTTCATAAGGAGGCCATCCGTATCAGACATTATCTAAGCGATTGGCAATCCGTCGGGTTTGTATCCCCCTCCATGCACCGCAACCTCGACTGGATCTGCGAATTAGGGATCGAACACGACACATCAACATTTGACACGGATCCCTTCGAACCCCAACCTGAAGGAGTA
>DCUS01000042.1 GCA_002327885.1 Syntrophaceae bacterium UBA2208 | reverse complement strand
TGATCATTGGCCGATGGGGCAGTTTTTCATGCAGTTGAAACAAAAATATTGAAATCCGATGAAACCGGCTTGATAAAGACGCCAGAAGTTCACATCTTTTACCATCTTTTTCTGCTCTTCGGTTGTTCCCTCCGCAAACTTGGTCCAGAAACGAATCGCGCTTCCAATGCCGTAGGGCTGACTATTTTTAAGGCATTTCATGTCATCGGTTTTCCCTTCCTCATCCAGTGCATGGGCAGGGCAATCCTCGACACAGAGATTGCAATCCGTACAGAGCCTTTCAGAAACAGGGGGATCGGAAACCAGATCCAAATCGGTGATCACCGCCGTGAAAACCGCCCTGGAACCCAGGGTGGGATGGATCACCAGATTGTGCCTTCCAAAGTTCCCCAGCCCTGCGGCAATAGCGGCATGGCGTAAAGAAACATCTCCCACGGTTCCCCTGGTTTCATAGCTCATGAGTAAGGGGTAGGAGGGAGGTACGGTCATTGCCTTTGCCTTCAATTCCCTCTCCAGGAAACGCGCCACCCTGTAGTTGGAAGAGCGCCCAAATTCCAATGCTTCCAGCCTTCCCCCCGTGGCAATCTGCATATTATCGCTTTCACAGTTTGAAAGTTCTCGGTAAGCAAGAACGACCAACGATTTGGCACCCGGAAAAATGGTCTGCAAATCCGGGGATCGCGGGCTTTTATAATCCTTAACGGAAGCGATACCCGCATCATCCACTCCTAAACTCAAAATGAATTCTTTAATTTTTTCTTTCACCCGATTTCTCCTTTCAGTTCCTATTGATTCCGTGATATAGATTATCATACCACAAAAGAAGGGCACAAAAGAAGGGCTTGAAAAACCACTCTGTTGAGTTTACACTGGTCTTAAATTCCGGAAAGAATATTCCATGGAATCCTATTCGGTTGATCATCTCATCATCACCCCTGATAAAAAAGGGTCACGGGAATTCTACAAGGTCAGTTTTCCATTCCGCTATGGTCGTTTCTCAGAGATTAAATCTCCCGGGTTCATTTTTCAATTTAATCTGAGCGGAGAAATCAAATTTATTCAAGGGATCGGTCAGAACTGGCCACATCCGGCAGAGTGGTTGAAGCGGACTGCGGGCAATGATTGGATATATTATTCCGCCGGCAATTATCGGGATATTTACGACTACTTTGGTGAATATTACTTTCCTTATTTTTCCTACCCGAGCAACTCCATCATGGATGGAAACCCGTTTAACGATCAGTCCGTCCATTCGGCGATGAAATCCTGGCCATTGCTCCAGGACAAAATAAAGAAACTGATTCCAAGGACAAAGCCGAAGAGACTGAAGGATCTGTTGACTCGTATCACTGAAAAGGATCAAGAAGCCCTGAGGCGGAGATCCGACCAATTGCATCGTCTCATCGGAGGCCAGGTGACGGTTCTTCCCCCGGATACCCGGCATGTGGACTATGAAGTGATTCCGATTATCGTGGCGGATGGATGTCTGTACCATTGCGGCTTCTGTCAAGTGAAGACGGGGCAAGATTTTTCCCCCCGTCCTTCTAAAAACATCATCGGCCAGATTAAAAATTTAAAACAGTTCTATGGACAGGATCTTTACAACTACAATGCTATTTTTTTAGGACAGCATGACGCTCTTTCCGCCGGAAAAGAACTTCTTATGCTGGCGGCGACAAACGCTTATGAAAGTTTTGAATTTGAACGTTCTTATCTGAAAGGGCCCTCTCTTTTTCTATTCGGCAGCGTCGATTCAATGGTTCATGTTGAGGAAAAACTATTTGAGTCGCTGAGCGCTCTCCCCTTTTCCACTTATCTCAACATCGGACTTGAGTCGAATGATTCAAACACCCTGAAGGTATTGAAGAAACCTGTTTCTGTTGAAAAGGTTCGGGAGGCTTTTGATCGGATCCTGGAGATTAATAGAAGATACGAAAAGATAGAAGTGACGGCAAATTTTGTTTTCGGGAGAGATCTTCCTTCAGGCCATTTGCCATCCCTTTTAGAATTGACAAGGCACAAGTTGAATTCCTCCTGCAATAAAGGGGCGGCCTACCTGTCTCCGCTGATGGAGGAAAGGATGAGAGATCAGGAGAGCAAAAGGAAGCTGCTGAGAGGATTTTTGAAATTAAAAACCCAGAGCCGACTTCCGACTTTTATTTACCTCATCCAGAGATTGTAAACTGCCATCTTCTCTGCCCCCGATGGATCTTTTTATTGTTTTATCTTTTTAAATCGAAATAGGTTCACAAGGGTTTTGGCAGCCCTTTCCGGGGTAGGATAGTTTGGAACCCCTGATTCCTCGAGCCGTTTTATTTCATCATCCCAGATCCCGGCAGGGGCCGAAAAACAGCACAGAATCGGTTTGTCGGTCTTTCTTTCCAATAGCAGGTCCGTCAGCATTCCGACAGCAGACCGGTTGGCCGATGCGAACATAATACATAAAATGAGCGCATCTATATTTTTATCGTCCATGACAGTATAGACGATACCTTTGATCGCCTCTGAGTCATACCAGGCGGGACCCATGTCCACAGGATTGGTCCTGATGGCGAGAGGGGGAAGCAGCTCTTCGATCCTCCTCTGGGTCGCCTTAGAAAAGGGAGGGATCAATAACCCTTCCGTCTCGCATATGTCACAGGCTGCCATTCCGGGGCCCGCCTGGCCTGAAAGTACCGCCACCTTATTTCCGCCGGGAAGGGGGCATAGGGCCAGGGCCTTGGCGGTATCCAGTAGTTCTTCCGAACTTCCAACCGTTAAAATCCCTGCCTGTTTAAAAGCGCTCTCGTAGATTTCATGTTTGCCTGCGAGGGAACCCGTATGAAATTGAGAGGCCTTATCACTGGTGGAAGAGCGTCCGACCTTATAAGCGAGCAGCGGTTTTTCTCCATTCGCTCTTTTGGCTATCTCCATTAATTTCTTTGGATGATCAATCCCTTCCATATACATGGCGATTAATTTGGTCTGCGAATCCTTGATCAAATATTCCACCATCTCTGCAAAATCGACATTACAACGGTTTCCTAACCCGATGATCTTACTGAAACCTACCCTGTTTTGCATGGAGAGAAAACCCATCAGGTGAGACATTCCGCCGCTCTGACTGACAAAGCTGATTTCCCCTTTTTCCACCAGGGAGAATTCGGGGGTAAAAGATGCATTCATGGGGAGATGGAGATTTACAATTCCAAAGGTATTCGGGCCGATGATCTTGATGCCGTATTGATTTGCCAGCTCCATGATCTCCCTCTGTAACATCTCTCCTCTTTTGTCCTCAATTTCTTTGAATCCAGCAGTGATGAGAACGATTCCTTTGATCCCCTTTTCCTGACATTCTTTTATTATTTTTGGCACCTGGCCGGCTGGAAGGACAATGATGGAGAGATCAACGGGATCGGGCACCCCGAAAAGGGATGGGTAGGCTTTCATCCCCATAATCACCTCTTTCCCCGGATTGACCGGATAGATCCTGCCTGGGTATTTCCCTTCCGTCAGACTTCTCATCACATGAGAACCCAGTTTTCCTGGATTATCCGAAGCTCCGATGACCGCCACAGTCCTTGGGTTGAAAATCGCATCCAATGCATCCCAATTTTTTTCCATAGAAATCCTCTCTTTTTACAGGCGTCAAGATAATCCTAATTTAAACCAATTATCGATCACGATCAAATAATTTTATTGGGTTTTAAAAAGGTGGTGTTTTTGGCGGGACTTGAATTGGTAGACCTTTTAAGGCTAACTCTCGACAATGGATTCCACCAAGTCGTGAAGCTGATGTTATCTTAGAGGTCGATAATTTCTGAGTTTCCTCATTGCCCGAATCGTTTAGCCAACGACTACAATTATCCTTGGTTTTCCAAAAATCTTGCTTATCAAAAGATGAGCTTTAAACTTTCACCTCCTATCGAGGGGGGCTTCAAGAATCGAAGATTTTCGGGAGAAAGTGAGCAGAGTGCTCGTGGGCGGCCATTTTTATCAGGAAGATATTATTCAAGCTCTCTTAGATTGAAAATCAACATGCTGGAGAAGGCTATGAATATGCCAAGAAGGGTAATACCCAGCCTGAAACTGATTGTGTCACCGGATACTCCAAGGAGATAAGGAATTATTCCCCCTCCAAAAACGATGCTCACCGCAAGAATGATGCCGGTGGCCAGGCTTCTCATTTCTCGGTTGAATGTTTTCGCGAGTGCTACAAGTCCTACCGGGAAGAAGGCTGTCACAAAGAAGGCCTGCAGGAAGAGAGCGATCCCAATATATCTTACCGAAACCAATCCCACGAAAACCGTAAGGACACCTGTAAGGATCATTACGATAAACATGATTTTTCGGAGGTTAAACCTGTCCATAAGAAAACCACATGCGATGGCCATGCCAATAGCTCCGAGCCTGGAGAAACCTAATATTGTATTTGCATAGCCGATATTCAACTGAAGCTCTTTTGTCAGATAAAGAGGAACGATAGAGTAAATACCAAGGTTTGCACCTGCGCCAAAAACCCAAATTACGGCCATCAGCCAGAGGGATTTGATTTTGATAAGATCACTGAAAACTGTTTTGGGTGGATTACTGATCTTTACCTCGCTGCTCACAAAACAGAAAACAATAGAGCAGACCAGATAGATGCAGGCAAGCACTATAAATATTCCACGCCAAGGGAAAAAGTGGAGAAGAAACAGGGCAACAAAGGGAGTAGCAAAAATGGCGCTTGGGGCTCCGGTGTCATGAATAGCGATTGCCTTCCCCCAGTTTTTTTCAGAGTAATACTCAGTGATCAGCGGAATGGCTGACGGAAGATAGAAACCAACAGAAAAACCGATCACAAAAGCAAAAAGATACAGCAGATAGAAGCTTTGCACCAAAGGGACCAAGAAAGCCACCAGGCCCACGAGTCCTAACGAAAGGACAATAGATTTCTTGTAGCCGAATTTACCAGAGAAAAAACCGGCAACGATTACTGCAGCGCCATATCCTGCTGACAGAAATAAGAAGATGCTACTTGCCCGCGCATGGTTAATCATAAATTCATCTTCAAGAAGAGGTAAAATCGGCGCGAAGACTATCCGGGTGATAAAGTTAATAAACCAGAGAAACCAGAGGAAAAAGAGAAACAGGAGGGCCTTACCACGTAAATTGGGATAACGTTCCATTCCGTTAATCTAACCCAATATTCCTCTCGATTTCCACAGTAGTCTTTGCATCAGGTGGTTTTTTGTGGATTAAAGCTATCAGGAATTTTATAGATCTCGGAAAAACAGTCTCATGAACTGTGAGAATGGTTCTCCGTGGGCATATAAGTCAAACACGTATGCGACGAAAACACCACCTGGAAGGTTATTCTGACAATAAAATGCCGATTTGCATATTAAGAAGAAAGAGAGGAGATTCGATGTGCAAATAGAGGCAGCTATTCAACAAAGTAACAATTGCGGATTGAAAGTAATTGCTCAAAAATACTTTTTACCGGGAAAGAATAAAATAGAGATGGGAGCCTTGTGCACCTTACAAATTCAAAAGCCTGAGTTGATGCTACAAATTTAATTATTGTCGTGGTGTTTTTTTGAAGTTATATTAATCAAATGGAAGTGGAATACCGGCAACGGTTTTGGATCATTCTCTTCCTTACTCTATTCATCCTCACCGGGTCGTTTAGGACCTTTGGCAATCAATCCCCTTGCTGTCCTGAAGATCCGGAATTTTCTTATCTCCTTTCTCCAAAGACATTCCAGAGATATCAATATTTAGTGCGGTATGAGACCTTTTTCTCTGCGTTCTTGGCTAAGGAGAAGGGATTTTTCGTCATCCTTCCAGAAGATTATTTCGAGAATTCCGGGGCCAGATATCCTGTCCTCTTTCTTCTTCATGGGTATAATTTTCATCGGACAGGTCGATGGTGGAAAGTCCACTCTCCGGAAAAAGCAAAGAGACTCCTGTGTGAGGTGAAAGAGGAGGAATATCATTGGCTTTTCCATGAGGACATAGCGGTCGTCGCCTATGCGATGATGGAGACTAAGAATCGGTCCTATCGGGATTTAGAAAAATCCCTGGAGGTGCGTTTTCAGGAGCTTTCTCAACACGGAGGACTTATTAAAAGTGATTATTCCCCGAAAGAGATTGCTCAATCGATTGTTTCTTATAACCTTCATCCCAAAGGGAATTTGGACGATCCATTTCATCCTCTTCAGAAAATGGTCATCGTCATTCCTGATGGGGACAATGGGTTTTATACTGACGAGAATGAGGGGAAAAGGCTTTTCCCTGAGACAAAGAGCCGTAAGGGTTGTGATGATTTCCATCCGGGGGAAGCTCTGAACTATTCCCTCTTCCCTTTCCTTTACATGAAGCCGGGAGCCCTGGGAAAGCATGAATCCTATTTCCTTGAACTTCTTCAATATATTGAGTCTCGATCTCCATACAAAGAAAGACTTCTCCGAAGAAGGGGATTGGGAGGTGTTTCGATGGGGGGATTCGGAGCGGTAAAGCTCGGGCTAAAATATCCCCGTCTTTTCCACTCGGTGAGCAGCCAGAGCGGGGTTCTTGATATCGGACTCCTCCAAGATAAGTGGATGCTGAAAATGGTAGTCCCTGAATTTTTGGAAGTCTTCGGTTGTCTTGAGCCGAACAGACTCCCTCCCAGTTCATCCTTTGATTTGAGACATATTCAGGAGAACAATCCCTTGACTCTGATCAAAAGAAGAAGAGAAATAAACCAGTTAACCCGCCGGTTCTATTTCGATTATGGATCGAAAGAAGGATTTGACTGGATTACGGAAGCGAATAAAAATTTTGAGAAACTATTGAAGGAGAGAAGCCATCAGATTCCGGTGCAGCCTTTTAATGGGAAGGCTGGACACAATTACCAATTCTGGCGCAGCCGGTCAGGGAATATTCTTCAACATCATTCCGATGTCTTTCTGAAGGTTCTTCCATCCCCCGAATGAAATCTTTCCATTAAAGGATTACTGATCCATTAAAAGGCGGTTCAATTTTTCCTTATCGATTCCAAGACGTTCCCAGTTTTCAATATAGATCGGTTTCCCTTTCTCATCATAAGGATCGAAAAGGATTTTTCTGAGGAAGAAAGAAGATTTTTTAGAATGGCAGTCCCCGCAACCCCTGGCCCCAAGGACCTCCGAACCCGACATCACATTATGACTGAGGGAGAATTCAAGGGCGTCGGCCTGCACATGCCTGGTTTTTTCAACTTCCTCCTTTTTATCCAACTGATAAAGGAACCCTCCCTTCATCAAAACAGGATGGGACGCGATGGGGGTTCCAAATTTATCCTTTCCTTTCAGGGTTTTTAAAAAGATTTTGATTTCGTCAAGGGAATTGATTTCGGGAAGGCCATCTCCATTGTCATCTTTAAGATAAGTTTTCTTCAATTCCCGAATCTTCCAAAGGGGGATCGGTTTCACCACATTGGTGCTGACATTCAGATCCCCCCAGTAAATAATCAATAATGGCTTAGCCGGGACAATTCTTCCCCTCCATTTTGTTGCAGCAGGATACCAGATCATTGAATCCACTCCAGGGATGGACCTCTTAGGGGCGAGGGGGTCGCTGGAAAGAAATTTTGAGGTATCATAGGTCAGAGTTTCTCCGGTCGAGGCATGATCATAAACCAAATCAGTGGAATCGGTTTGAAACGGGATATGGCAGGTTTGACAAGCGATCAATTTCAAGTGGCGTGGGGAAAAGGGATGCCTATATTTTGGGGCTTTCTTATCTTTGCCCTTATAATGGCAATCTTCGCAGGAAAACATTGTATTGTTCAAGTCATCTCTTACCGTTTCCTGAAGGGTATCCCCTTTTGCAAAGTTATGCTCTTTTTCACTCGGATGGCAAGAGAGACATCGGAGACCCTTGGCTTTATGAACATCTGTCTCCGGGCTCCATTGACGGCCTTTCCTCCATCCGTCCGCCACGGCATGGCAGGACCAACAATTTTCGTCAAAAGGTCTTCTTACAATCTTGAGATGGACATTTTCAAAATCCGCCACTTCTTTTTTAGCATAGTCAATGACCACTTCATCCACGATTGAATTTCCTAATTTATCCTTAGAGGTTTTAATATTCGCCCATCCCGCTCCAACTGACGGCCCATATTTGAAGAACTTTCCTTTAATCGTTGCGGCCCTCTCTTTCCATTGGTACCCATTTAAATGGCAGATGAAGCAATCGGCCTCGCTGACTCCGCTTTGATCCCAGGGAGCACCCTCGTCGGTATTCCCATCACTATAGGGAGTATAATCACCATCCAGGGTAGGGTTTTCTCCAGAATTTTCAAAACCAAAACTTTTGCTCTCTTCGTTATAGTAGGGATGACCCTTCCGGTCATATTCACTCCATCCCCCGCCGGGGTGGCAGACTCCACAATTCCGAACGAAAGAAAAAGAGGATTTGGCAATTTCAGATGGATTTTGGTTCACTTTTTTAGCCAATTGGCTCAAATTCATAGCCGCCAGGGTATACTTCCCATACATCCCCGAAGACAGATTCCATGGGCGTATGGGATCAAGGGTATCGCTGATTACAATTTTACCAGTCTTATCGGTCCGGCCTTGTTGGAAGTGGTAACCATTGGTGATTTGATCATAATCGTGGCACCCGCCACAGGTTTTTTTAGGGCTGTAAGGTATTTTACTCTCCATGGTAAGTAGAGCTCCATCCAACCCCTTCAAGAAAATTTTTTTGTGAAAAGATTCCTGTGAGGGGATTGAAATTGGGTAAAATAAAAAGGAAGAGAGAGTGACGGAAGTGGCCGCCACAAATATTCCAATTTTTTTCAGAACGGGTATCCGGTGCATGGCAGGTTTGAATTTTTAGTTAAGATAGGGTAATAGTATATTGATAAGGGGGATAGGAGCAAGATATTATTTCTATTTTTTATTTCTTCAAAAAATTTCTTGACAAAAGGAAATTATTTTGTTATTCATTTTAAGTTAAATTCTTTACGGACCTTTATCCACAAATGTAACTCTTTGATTTTCCAGTCTTTTCTGTACCAGGAGGAAATGATCAATCAAAATATGAGGATTTAAAGTCGGAGAGGTTCCCGAGCGGCCAAAGGGGACAGACTGTAAATCTGTTGGCGATGCCTTCGGAGGTTCGAATCCTCCCCTCTCCACCAGGCTTGCCGGCAGGCGGCTGTTTAGACCACTCAACCTTTCACTTAATTCATATTGAATCAATTAAAGGCCCGGAGCACAGTTTATAACTTCCTCATGCTGTTAAGCATGGCAGTTGGGGAACTTGCCCTTTATTAAAAGAGTGTTAATTTCGGCAAGGGGAAGAGGACTCAGTCATTGGATATCCACCATTGTTAAGGTTTGTTTCTTATTTAAATGCGGGAGTAGCTCAGTTGGC
>DCUS01000236.1 GCA_002327885.1 Syntrophaceae bacterium UBA2208 | reverse complement strand
TAATAAACGAATGTGACCAGAAAATAGGAGGAATCTTGCGATGGAGAATTTGATTTGGAGAAAGGATAGAGGTCAACGATCAGGAATAATAGAGCCTGCACAGAAATATCTGTTTTATAGAGGGATTCAAGAGAACGGATAAAGAAAACCATCTTGAGGGTCACATGCAAAAAGCCTGCAACCCCTCAATAAATGCACCTACTACTCTTCGCTCGAAAGCAACCCTTGACTTCAACGATTACAGATAGAAATCACGGATCCTCGCTAAGAGAGGGCTGCTCCCGGCAGGATTGGGAACAACCTTCCGCCCTATGCACAATTTCATTTAGTTAGACTCGTTTGAGTCCTTGTATAAAGTATTCTCCCTGTTCAAGTTTGCCATCTCCTGCATCCGACTGTTCGCCACAATCCTTGGGAGATCCTGAATTCCTAGAGCTCTCCTGCTCGGTGGTTCCTTCTGCGATCTCTCCTTCCCCTGCCAATGGCGTCCGCCGCGATCATGGCATTGAGGACTTTTTCGGGAGTGATCAGTCCCGCTTCGTGATGGATGGACTCGCCGGGAGCGCAGGCCTTTTCAGCGGCACCCATCAGTCTTTCCCGGTCGGCGTTTTCCAGACCGATGTCCGCAAGCGTGGTCGGCAAGCCGACGTCCTCGCAGAACGAAAAAACAGCTGCCGATTCGTCCGTAGATGCGTCTGTGAGTTGGAGCCCGACCAAAACGCCAAAAGCGACCTTTTCCCCGTGGTAAAACGAATGGGTTTCCGCCAATGCGGTCAAACCATTCTGAATGGAATGGGCTGCCGCCAATCCGGCGCTTTCAAACCCGATTCCGCTCAACAGAATATTCGCCTCGACAATGTGATCTAATGCCGGGGTGACGATATGCTTCTCACTTGCAACTTTAGCGGCCACACCATAGGCCAGCAGCGTTTCATAACATAGTTTGCCGATGTGGAGTCCCACCGTTGTGCTATATCCGCCACACTCGTTTGGAGACTGGGTACGCTCGCAGGACCTGGCTTCGAACCATGTCGACAGCGCATCGCCCATCCCGGCAACGAGAAAACGTGTCGGCGCCCCTGCTATGATACCCGCATCCACAAGCACCACCGCCGGGTTTGCTTTCTGATAGCATATGGAATCGAAGATCCCGTCCTTTGAGTACAGCACCGCACACCCGCTGCACGGTGCATCGGTCGAAGCGATAGTGGGGATAATGATCACGGCTATGTCCATCCGGTCGGCGACGATTTTCGCCGTGTCAATGGTCTTCCCTCCTCCCATGCCGACAACAACATCCACATGCTTTTGCGTAACGATGGCGGACAACCGGGCCAACTCATCCTCGCAGCACTCGCCACGGAATAATTCGATGTCAATGGCATGCGGACTCCAATCAATGCGGCACTCGGGAAGTACCTTCTCCTTCACCGAGGGCGAGGCCAATATAAGCCCCTGTTTGCCCAGCAAATTAATCAGTGCGGGTAATTCGCCTATAGCACCAACGCCTTGGATATATTTTCCCGGAAAGACTGCTTTCTTGAACACATGGACCTCCTCTGTTTTCGATGGACTATGTGAACAGATGGTTCGACCCTTTTATTCTTATACCTCGGACGATGGGACTGCATACTCCACCAGGATTATTGAAACGTGCTTTAGAGGGCATGAAGATACTTTATCAACCCTCCACTTTTCTACGAACCTCATATCAACTCAAACTTGTATGCTTCCTGAGAAAAAACTGACGTGGCAGAAGAGATTATCCATAAGCAAACAATCACATGACGCATTGTGGATGCTTTCTTCATGGTTCAGTCCTCTTTTAACGAGGATATAACCTTATTAGATTGATCAATGTCAACATAGCTATACCAAGAGCCGTTGAATGTGTCAAACAAATAATCCGCTTGGGTTAAGATGCAAACAATAAAATCCGAAATCAACGATTACGGGTCGAACTGTTGCATTAGGGGACAAAAATGCAAAAACAACCTTTCAGGAAGGAGTCCTCGGAAAAGGGGGTATCTACAAAGAGTTGAGATTAGTAAGCGCCATGGCTTGAGGATTTCCGATTGAAAGAGAGGATAACGTCTCTGCATCGGGGGTGTACTCGTTCACTACATATGAGACAGACTCGAGTGGTAACCCGAGCTAACAATGCCATTGTCTTTTAAGAATTGCAATGGCGTTTTGTATTTAAGAGTTTATTTGTAATTCCAATCATGAATGTTGGTTGATATATTTTCAGTCCATGATTATCTTAATCTTGAAGTGATTTGAGAGGAGTAAAATCATGGCACAGAGAAGAGAAACCAAAGAAAATAAAGATCAGCCCGAGACAACAGGAACTTTATAGTAGGCTAAAATCGTCGAAGAGATGAAGACTTAAGGAGGATACCATGAAATGCAATCGATGCGGTGGTCTTATGGCTTATGAGAATTTTTACAGTCCGGTTGAAGATTTTTTTGGATGGAGATGCATTTCCTGCGGAGAGATCGTTGACCCGGTTATTTTGGAGAATCGAATCAGGCAAAGGGGTTGATGCCGAGAATGGGAATGAAGCATTATCCAACGTAGCAGGTTTGTGCGCCAAATCTTTCAGCTAATTCCTTCAGATGTTCAATGACCGTGTTTCCATTCATAAGAATTTACTCTACTTCTCAATCTATTTGTTAACCAATTTTTTCATTTCCCTTCCAACTTTGAAGTAAGGGAGTTTCTTAGGCGGGACATGGACAATCTCGCCAGTTTTGGGGTTTCGACCCTTATAAGCACCGTAATGCCTGACCACAAAGGTTCCAAATCCTCTGATCTCAATTCTCCAAACTTTCTCGCATTGCATCAAAAAAAGTATCTACGATGGAATGGAAATGGCAAGAAACGCTTAGTCAAGCAATCAGACTGGAAAATCTCGGATGAAAGCAGCCGTTTCCTCTGGCAGCGCGGTGTTGATGAACATTCCCGTCCCCAGTTCGAATCCGGCCGGGGTAACCAAACGGGGCAGGATTTGGAGGTGCCAGTGATAATATTCTTCCTGTTCGTCCTTAATCGGGGCCGTGTGGATGATGTAGTTATAACCCGGATTGTTCAAAGCATGGTACATTTTCAAAAGGATCACTTTCAGGACTCGGGAAAATTCTTTGCTATCATTCATGGTAATCGAGCCAAAGGAGGCCTGGTGTTCTTTGGGCAGAATCCACGTCTCGAAAGGAGCACGGGAGGCGAAGGGGTGGAATGCCAGAAAGCGTTCGGTCTCCATGACTAAGCGGGTACGCACCCGCAGACCTGCCCGGATATAGTCACAATAAACACAGGTCCCGGCATCATCGTAGTGGCCCATGGCCTTCTCGTAGCGGTAGCGGATGGAGAGGGGGACGATGGGGGTGGCGACTAGTTGGGAATGAGGATGTTCAAGGGAAGTGCCGGCACCAGGGCCGTGGTTCTTGAAAATGATTATTAGGCTGAAGCGAGGGTCTTCCCGTAGAGTTAAGTAACGTTCCCTGTAAGCCAACACAACTTCTTCTACTTGTTTATCCTCCATCAGAGGGATGCATAGATTGTGTTGGGGAGATTCAATGATGACTTCATGCTGGCCTACCCCATCCATTTTCCTGAAAAACCCGTCTTCTTCTTTCCGGATGAGGCTTCCTTCCGGGATCAGAGCGGAAAACTTGTTAGGTACAGCCCGTACCCACCAACCGGGGCCGTTGACTGGTCCTCCGCTGCGGTAAGCCATCTTCTCAGGAGGGGTCATGTGTTCATTCCCGGGACAGAAGGGGCAATCGGCCTTATAAGGCGGAAGGGTAAGGGAAATACTTTGTTGCACAAAATCTTGAGGGCGCCTGGCCCGCTCGGTGGCGATGATCACCCATTGTTTAGTAGTCGGGTCCTGTCGCAATTCGGTCATGGAACGCCTCTTTTTTTGATAAGAACTCGCTTTCGCTTGGGTGGAATATAGGAAAAACGCAGTTGTATGTCAAGAAAAAAAGACCACAAGATATGAGCGAAGGTTTTAGTATTCTTTAAGCACTTCGTTGCCAATAAATCCCCGCAGTGGCAACCCGAGGATTATTGGTTGTAATTTTCACATATGGAGCAAAGTTCTTCTTCGAGAATTTCAGGAAGGAAGCAACGAACCAGCCGCCCAATATTTCTGGGTAGTTTTGGACCTTTAAAAGGAGAGAATATCTTGCCAATATGTGCACCTCTTCAAAGGCGGCGATATGGAAAAGAAATCAAAACCCCAGATCTATTCCGTTTATTACCACTTGAAATGGTGCATATAAGGGTAGAAATTGAAAAACAACAAGGAAGGAGTCACTATCACGCTTGACAATATCTGTATAGCCAAATCCTGATTTTCGCAGCAGCAAACGCGTAAGAAGTAAATCAACCCATTCGACACCCTGGTCTCATCCTCCGACTGCACTCAGGACAAGCGCCCGGGGTGTACTTAACCTGGCTGCCCCGCCCTCGGTCGGGACCGGGGCCGGTAGGCAAGGTTGATGCCGCATTTCGATAAACTCAGTGTCCTGAGCTTGTTGTTGGAAGCGGCGCTTTTAAATCCGGTTTTAAAATCGGGGTTTCGCGCCGTCGAACGTATCAAATATACTCAATCGTTGCAGGGGGCTTGGGGGTCAGATCATAAAGGCACCGGTTTACACCCTTGATGGATGTGATGCGTTTGCTAATACGGTTTAGCTTATCCCATGGAATTTTGGTAACCGTTGCTGTTCTCGCATCCACGCTGTTGATACATCGGACGACAATAATCTGACCAAACTCACGCATGCCCTCGCGGATTCCAGTGGCCTTGTCATTAAGAAGGACTGCCAAATATTGAAAGGCCCTGCTTTTTTCGAGTTCTTTTTCAACAATAGCTGTGGCCTCTCGCACGATTTCAAGCCGCTGCTCTGTCACTTCTCCAACAATTCTTGTGGCCAACGCAGGACCCGGAAAGGGAATTCTCTTTGTAATTTCAGATGGAAGGCCAAGAATCTCGGCTACTTTTCTGACACCGTCTTTGCGCAGCCTTTGAA
Organism: Syntrophaceae bacterium UBA2208; assembly: GCA_002327885.1. Lineage (GTDB taxonomy): Bacteria > Desulfobacterota > BSN033 > BSN033 > UBA1163 > UBA1163. The sequence goes on along the minus strand of DCUS01000236.1, from coordinate 1,243 downwards.
GGGGTTCCAAAACCTTATAGCCATATTCCTTCTCCGGATCAATTCCAATCTGTGCAAGGATGTTGTGCTGGCGCTTGATGCCAGCTACGGTTTCTTCAATATCCGTAAGAATGGTTCCATGGAGCAGGAATTTTGCTCCTGTCTCACGGACAAGTTTCCCAAAAACTTTGGCATAGAAGGTATTTGTGACAGCGTTACGTTTCTCCTCGGGGTCAGTTAATCCCTTGAGCGCATTCAAGAAATCCGCTCTTGCGTCCGCCAGATCTACAGGAATCCTCATTTTAGCAAAAATTTTGACGACCCGTTCCGGCTCACCCTTTCTCATCAGCGCACTATCAACAAAAACGGTTTTGAGCGCCTTGCCAAGGCTACGGTGCCCAAGAACTGTAACGACTGAGCTATCCACTCCTCCACTTAGCGCATTAATCGCAACGCCGCTCCCCACCGTTTCTCTTATCGAAGCAATCTGCTCCTCTACAAATGCCCTATAGTTCATCCTTCTCCTCCTCAACCTTTTTACGATGGAAGAAAATTATAATAATACCGTGAAATTGTCAACCCTTCGACAAGCCCAGGGTAAGCCTTTTGATTTTTTGCCACCGTCCCCAGCATACCTGTCTGTCGACAGGCAGGTATGCTGGGATTTTCTAACATGGTAAATGCATGTATGCAAGCCCCAGTTTTACGTGTCATCCTCTAAAATCTTTCGGAATTGGGGCAAATTCGAAGTCATCAGGCCAGAGCCTGTTCTTCGGACCGCATGGAATGATTCCTTTTCTGCAGAGTTCTGATCGCCACTCATATTTCAGAACGATTTTTTCGGCTATTGCATGTTCGGGATCAAAGTGGACCACATAAGCAGGGGAGTAGGTCGATTCCCCAAATCCGGTGCCGGCCTGTTCATTCTTCTTCTGCTCAAACTTATCAGTAGAGTGGCTCTCCTCTGGGGCACAGGGTGCGGCTCTTGAAGGTGATTCTTTCCTCCTGAATGACCTCCCGGAGTAGGGAACCGCTTCCGGAAGCTTTTCTCTGTAGACAGCAAGAGCGATGGTCCCCATGGCCGAGGCATCTTCAAATACCTTTTCCGCATAGGAATCGGATGGTTCAGTGAAGTAGAACCTATTTGTCCTGTCCATCCCTGTTCGCCAGCCTTCAAAGGTATTTGCTTCAAAGGGACCAATGATGTACATCCGTTCATTCCGCTTGAGGTCTGATTTTTTGCCGTCAATGATGTTTCTCCCGT
>DCUS01000014.1 GCA_002327885.1 Syntrophaceae bacterium UBA2208 | reverse complement strand
TAAAATTCTCCCTCTTCATTCAACTTTGCACCTACAAAGAGTGAGGATTAAGTGATACCAGACGTTGAAGATTACGGGTTGAAAGTTAGGATAACAGCACCGTTACAAAAGAAGCCCGAAGGAGCCCTTTGGCTTAGAGATAGATATATTTATTAACGTGCTTCTGCTTAAATATTTTCTCTTTAACAGGTTCAATATCTCTTCTGCAATAAGTTGAAATGCCGTGACAGTTATCGTTGTTAAAAAGACAATAGAAATATTGATTTTACCAAAATTTTATTAGCCCCTTTAAAATTTCCCACAGCAAATATTGTCTTTCTTTGGGAGGTGCCTCGTTAGTCCATTGTTCACTTTCCTTCTTCCGTTTCACTACCTCTAAGATAAACTCTCCTATATGGGAACGTGCCCCGCATAAATTATAGAAATCCATATCATACTCAAGCCTCTCCCAATTTTCATGACCATACCACCCGAAATCATCCTCGAAGTGATCATCTGGATATATGCGCAAGGGGTCACACCAGCTATCTTCCGCCAAATTGTGCCGAATAATATGTACAAAGTCAGCAATGGAAGGGTCCAATCCTACTCTTTGACAAAACTCTTCGTCAGACAAAGGGGTACGATTTGATTGCTTGTGTAGATAATTTCTTCGCCGTCGTTTATTAGCCACGTAACTCGCCACGTAACTCTCCAAAAATCTGAACAAAAGGAACAGTAGAGCAAAACAAACAAGACCTAATATAACCCTGATAATTTTTTCCATTATGTCCCTTCAGGTGCTAATCAACAATTACGGTTTATAACATACACCTAATTTAAGCTTTTTGGAAGCGAGGAGTACAGGAAGAAGTTCACGCTTTCTGAGGAAAAATCGCCCTCGATGCCAAATTTAACGCTTCTACTACGCAATAGAGGCATGCTTCAGGAATCGAAGATTTCCGGTTGAAATGATGCATGCCGATTCAATATATGAGAATCAAATTGAAACATTTTAAAGAGTCTGGAAACAGAGGATAGATAGCAGATATTACAACCTTTGCAATAGCGTGATGCACAATCTATAAAATACTTGACTTAGAGGGGTATGTTTTTAAGCCTCCAGAATATCTTCAAGAGGAAGACAGTGAGTCCTTAAAACCTCTCAGTTCGATTTCAGAAGACTTTCCCAACGACTGACATGTCCATCCTCGTCAGAACCATCTCCTTCTATCACCCTGCGCATGTCTTCATCCCAATCGATGCTCTGCAGCAATTGGCCATAATGGTGGACGGCCTTTTTCTCCAACCAGATTGCTGTCTTAAGAACGCCCCGCGTGCCTAGTAGTCGAGAACCAAACCCAATTATAAAACCAACCATCCAATACGCCCATCTTAATTTGCTTGGTCTTAAACCATATTCATATAATTTAATCTGAAAATCTTGAATGTGAGTCATCTCATTACACATGGCAATGATTAATTGACGATTGAGTTCAGAGGGAGTTTTTGTGATTTGAAATTTATAAATATTGGCTGCCATCGTTTCAAGAGTGTGGAAAGTCAGTAATGCCTTCTTGAACTGTCTCAATTGGTCCAACGATATTCCTTTACCGCGGAACTTAAAATCTTCGATCCTCATTTGAGGTCTTACAATAGATTTATCAATGGATTCCTGCATTGATTGTTCCATATAGAATCCTCCTTCCATAACGATATCTCTGATGCAAATATTAAGGCTTCACCAATGATTGTATGATGGGTGAAGCATTTTGATCGAATGGATTTGTTCTCATTGCCAAAGAAAAGAGAAAGGGATAATTTCCTTTCAAATGTTTCATATAGTCCAACCATTGTTAAGAAAGCAATACGTATACCCTTTTTATATCGTTCATGGCTGACCGTTTTACCCCATTAGATAGTGGAAGACTTGCTAACGGGGGTTACTTGTTTAGACTCTCCAGGGCACTCATTAGGTTTTCAAGGGGAGGTCTCTTGTTGATGTCGCGGACGTCAATATAACGAATGATTCCTTTTTTATCGATGACAATCAGAGCCCTTTCAGAAACCCCATCGGAGCGCAACACACCATATTTTTTAGCCACCGCTCCATGGGGCCAGAAATCAGAAAGGACTGGAAACCATAACTGACCCATCTGGTTGGTCCACGCAAAAAGAGTGGGAGTGTTGTCGACCGTAATTCCGAGAAGGATTGCCTCATATTGATTAAAAAGATCTTTCACAATATTGTAGCCAGGCCATTGATCAGAACAAACCGGGGTCCAGGCTGCGGGGACAAAGGAGAGGACGACATTCTTTTCCCCACGATATTGACCCAAAGAAATTTTTTCTCCGGAAATTGAAGCGAGGGAGAAATCAGGAGCTGGATCCCCCACTTTTACTTTTAACTTGCTATCGATTGGTTTAAGCGGCCCCGGCTGATAAATGTTCCCTTTATAAGCATCTGAAATGGCAAAGACCATTGGAACCGAGATAAAGACAGATAGAATTACAAGGATCAATAGGAACTGGACAACTCTCTTCTTCTCCATGGTTTTTCCTCCTGCTTTTTACTTCAATCCGGAAACTTTAAGCACCAGTTCAAAAAAAGGTTGGGCTCCTGGGTACTCCCCCAGTTGCGTATGTACAATTTGGTGGGTCCCATCATCATTCAATTTGACAACCATAAAGTAGGGGGTTCTCACCTCTCCGCAAGCTTTATGGATGGTGAAATCCTTATCCGGGAAAAGTGGGAAAGGGACATTATATGTTTTTTTGAACACCTCTACTTCGTATGAGGAATTTCCTGCACCAATCCCAATTAATTTAATTTTGTTTTTAGTCTCTGGATTGTTTTCAATAAGGCGATATAACTCATTGACTCCTGGTGCATCTTTCTGACAATAGGGACAGTACATACTAAAGATTTCAATGATGACGACCTTTGCCTTGATTTGTTGAATTTTAAATGAGCCGCTTCCGGAAAGACCCAAATAGGTTCTCTCCTCTGGGTTTTTGGGAATAGGAAGGGTCATGACAGGCAACTGTTCTCCCTTTTCCGGTGGTTTGTTGGCAGCCAAGGTCTGAAAAACGAGTGTGAAAAATAAGATTGTAATGACAGCAAAAGACATTAAATATGTTTTCATTTTTCAATCTCCTTTTATTGCAATTTTTTCAGAGCACTTAATAAGGCTTCATAGTCCGGTTCCTTTGAGAGCTCCTTGACGAATTGGATATATTGAATGGTACCCTGCCGATCCACAAGAAACACGGCCCTTGCCAACAACCTTAATTCTTTAATCAGGACCCCATAGGAGGTGCCGAAGGAAGCGTCCCTGTGGTCTGATAATGTTCGAACTTTGTTCACACCGGCTGCAGCACACCAACGTTTCTGCGCGAAGGGTAAATCCATGCTGATGGTCAAGATCAGAATCTCCGTGCCCAAACGACTTGCCTCTTCATTGAACCTCTTTGTCTCTAAATCACAAACCGGAGTGTCAAGAGATGGGACAGAAGTGAGGACACAGATTTTACCTCGGTACGATGAGAATGGAACTGGGGAGAGGTCATTGTCAAGGACAGTAAAGTCTGGTGCCTTCTCTCCCACCTTAACCTCGCTTCCAATTAGGGTCAGGGGATTTCCTTTCATTGTGATGAGTCCATGCCGTTCTTTCATTTCAGCCTCCTATAAATTTTTGTAAATGAGACATTTAATTTTTTCAAAACAACTTTATTTCAGTGAAAGAAGGATTAGAAGTGTCCTTTGCTAAGGGTCCGTATCAGCCAGACCCAGCCAAAAAGAAATGCCACACCGCCAATGGGAGTAATGACACCCAGCCATTTTACATTGGTGGTCGCCAATACATAGAGGCTCCCGGAAAAGAGGACGATCCCAATAAGGAATCCCCACCCTGCAAGAAAAAAGGATGTTTCTTTGAAAAGATGGTATAGGATTCCAACCAGGAATAGAGCGAGCGTATGGAACATCTGGTATAGAACGGCCTTTTCGTAAATGGATTTTCCATATTCATCCAAGATATTTTTTAATGAGTGAGCTCCAAAGGCTCCGAGCCCCACACTTAGAAAACCAGAAATGCCAGCTGAGATAAGCCAGAACTTAAGCATCTTTACCTTAAATTAGGCCACAAGGTTTTTCACCCGTGGCTTCTCCATGATTATGATAGCTTTCAATCCTGATGGAACTAAAACAAAACTGACATAACTTAATTCTTCATTCCTCCATTTTTGCAAACATATCCTTGGTTGCACCACAGACTGGACAGGCCCAACTGTCAGAAATCTCATCGAAAGGTGTTCCAGGTTTTATCCCTCCATCGGGATCGCCCTTTTCTGGATCATAGATGTAACCACAAACATTGCACTTGTATTTGATGGTATTTGATACGACCTTCTTCGTTTCTTCCACATAGCTTGGAGCGGATTTAGGAGTGGTGCCTCTCTTGACCTGATGGTAATAGGCATAAGTCATGGGATCCCCTTCTTTTACGACTTCTCCTTCCACAATCTCTCCTAGAAAAATAGTGTGGGTTCCAACCTCAAGTTGGTTGAAGACTTTCGCTTCAAGGTAAGCCAGGGTGTGGTCGAGAACAATGGGAACCAACGTCTCGCCAAGCTTGTAATGAACGTTTTCGAATTTATCCACTTGCCTCCCTGATTTGAACCCAAAATTGCCGATGAAAGAGAGGGGAGCATCTTGCGACAGAATTGACCCTGTAAAGACCTTGCTTTGGGCAATAAACTCATGGGTCAGATTCTGCCGATTAATGGCCATAGCGATCACAGGCGGTTCGGAACAGACCTGAAAGATGGTGTTCGCAATCTGGCCGTTATATTTGTCTTCCTTCTTAGAGCAAACTATGTACAAACCATATCCCAATTTTTGCATTGCCTTAGGGTTCATCGATGACCTCCACAATCGATTTTGATCGTTCCTTATCGTATACTAAATAAATCTGTCATGTTTAAGCCTTCTCATTTAAGGCGTTCCCGATCTTTCGGCCCAGTTCCTCACAGGTTTCCAGATCTTTTTGTGTAGGAAAATGTTTGATCTTCATCCCTGGATCGACGATCTTTATTTTCATCTCTTCCATCTCTTGGTTGATCAAGCTGACCGCTTCCCCACTCCAGCCATAGGATCCGAAAGCAGCTCCAATCTTATTTTGGGGACGTAGGCCTCTCATATAATGAAGCATGTCGGCCATGCTGGGAAGCATTCCGTTATTGAGAGTCGGTGAGCCTAAAATTAAAGCTCCCGCCTCTAAAACCTCTGTCATGATGTCGCTTCGGTGATTGCTCTTCAGGTCCAAAAGTTGGACGCTGATCTTTTCCTCTGTTAGGCCTTGGCCAATGGCATAGGCCATCTTTTCCGTGCTGTGCCACATCGTATCATAAATGATCAGGGCCTTCTGCTTTGGTTTCTGATCGCTCCAGGTATCATAGGCCTGTACGATTTTTGAGGGACTCCCTCGCCAGATGAGACCGTGGTCTGGAGCGATCATATTAATTTCTAAGCCCAATTGGGTGATCGTACCAATGAGCTTTTTCACCAAAGGGGAGTATAAAAGTAAAATATTGGCAAAGTATTTCGTTGCGTGTTTCATGAGTTCAGAGGGGTCCACCTCATCGTCGAACCGTTCGCTCGTGCACCAATGTTGACCGAAGGCATCACTGGAGATGAGCAGACGATCCTCTACAAGGTAAGAGAACATGGCATCTGGCCAGTGGAGCATTCTCGCCTCGATAAACTTCACCGTCTTGTGACCCAAACTAATCATCTGTCCATGTTTGACCTCTTCATAGGGCCAGTCCTCACGGTGATAGTGCTCCAATAGCTTATTTTTCCCCATGGGAGTGCATAAGATCTTCTTGGGTTTAATGATTTCCATGATGGCGGGCAAGCTACTGGAGTGATCCGGCTCCACATGATTGACGATGATATAATCAACTTGGCGTGAGCCCACGACTTGACCAATTTTTTGAATCAGATCAGACTTAAAGGGCTCTTTGACTGTATCGAAAAGTGCGATTTTTTCATCAACCACTAAATAAGCATTATAAGTGGTCCCCTTGTTGGTGGTGTACCCATGGAAATCACGAACATTCCAGTCCAAGGCTCCCACCCAATAAACATTCCTCTCAATCTCAACTGGTTTCATGCCTTTTACGTTCCTCCTTCCTTTTATTAGCTCTTTTTCTCAAACATATTTTTAGGCGCCCCGCAGACTGGGCATGACCATTCCTCCGGTAGATCTCCAAACTTAGTCCCAGGTTTTATCCCCTGTCCAGGATCTCCTTTAGCAGGATCGTAAGTATACCCACAAACTTGACATACATATTTGTCCATCCTTTTTCTCCTTTCTAAGAAAAATGCCTGTATTCATGGTTATGGTGTCAGTGAGGAAGGCATGAAGATACTCAATATTTCACTCAAAAGAGTATTTTTAATTAATCGGGATGGGGCCAAGTGTCATGGCGTTCCTCAACAAAATAACAAAAACGATCCCACTCTACCTCCCGCTTAGAAATAGGGCATCGCAGTCTAATCTTCTGGTTTCCCAAGGCCAACACTTCCCAGTCTCCCCGACGAGGTCCACTTTCAATGAATATCTTTTGGCCAACCTGAAACGGATAGGGTTTGAAAATTAAAACCTTTGGGTGTTTATCCTCTTCATTTGTGCAAGCCTGGTCCTTTTTATTTGACATAGACTCAGTCCTTTTCAAATCTTATGCTTTTATGACTTCCTCAACTCACCTGTTTCAGCATCCTAAACTTATCATGCCAGGCACACCGTTTACAGAAGGTCTCGGTCTCTTCAACTATGTCTGGCGGGTTGGATTCAGTATCTTCAACCTTAAAAATGATTTTCCCTTCTTTGAGGTCAAAATCAAAAATGTTGTATTGGTCTTCAGGGTCTTTGGTGTAAAAGCTTTCAGACCCACAGGCCGGGCATTTCCTTTGGTTCATGACGAACCTCCTCCTGAATTGATTTATTCGATCTTCTTGAACATTTCACCCTTGGTTCCGCAGACTGGACAGGTTCCCGGGGGTTCTTTCTCTGCTGTGTAGCCGCATACTGGGCAAATATAATAGAGATAATCTTCCTGAGATTTCCCGAGATTATCTAAAAGTTTCTGATAAAGTTGGGCGTGGACCTTCTCCACTAAATTAGCATAGTTAAAACTCCTCTCCGCCGCCTTCTGTCCTTCTGCTTTTGCCGCTTCGATCATCTCTGGATACATCGTTTTAAACTCATGCGTTTCACCGGATATGGCTGCATGAAGATTTTCTCTGGTGCTATGAATTCCATTAAGGGCTTTCAAATGGCTATGGGCGTGAACGGTCTCTGCCTCGGCGGCTGCCCGAAAAAGCCGAGCCACCTGAGGAAAACCTTCTTGATCCGCTTTAGCCGCAAAGGCCAGGTACTTACGATTTGCCTGGGATTCTCCTGCAAAAGCTTCTTTTAAAAATTGTTCTGTCTTTGCCATGATCTTCTCCTTCCTTTATTTAGATGGGTTGATTTTGTTGGTTTCAATCTCCTCATAAAATAGATTCTTATCCCTTATGGAGAAGGAGCCTCTTTTCAACTTCTGTCCAGTTGATATTTCTGAAAAAGGCTTCCATGTAATCCCCTCTTTTGAGACCATAGTCGATCATAAAGGCGTGTTCAAAGACATCCATGATTAAGATAGGCATTCCCCCTGCAGGATGACCCACATCATGTTCATTGATCCAGAAATTGATGAACTTCCCGCTGAGGATGTCCTGATAGAGGACCGCCCATCCAATTCCTCTCATGGAACCGGTGGCCTTAAAATCTTTTTCCCATGCTTCATAGCTTCCAAAAGACTCCGTAAGTTTTTGAAACAATTTTCCCCCTTTTTGGATGCCGCCTTTCCCTCCGAGATTCTCAAAATAATATTCATGGAGTCTCATCCCATTGAATTCCCAACCCAGCCTCCTCTTGAGTTCAGCATACTCTGGGGTCCCAGTCTTTCCTTCCTTCAGAAGTTGGTTGAGGCCATCCATGAGTTTATTGGTATTGGTCACATACCCCTGATAGAGAGTAAAATGGTTTTTTAAAAGCGTTTCGCTGAATCCCTCCATGCCTATGAGTCGATTGTAATCCTTGACTTGATAAGTCATTTTTCCCTCCTTTTCTGCAATGGCCATAGTGATGTCTGGTTTCCCTGCTATAAGAGCCAAACCTAAAATCCCCGATAGGGATAAAAAGCGGCGGCGGTTTAACTGAAAAAACTCCTTTTTTTCTCCGTTCCCCTTATCCATTTTCATTGAAACCCCTACTCCCCCCTTTCGCATATGAAATGAAATTCCATCGGAATCTTTTGGCTCAACGCTTTCTCTTGCATTCCTTACACACCCCTTTCAGATTGAGTTGGATCGCATCAACCCGATGCCCATCTATCCTCTTAATTTCTAAGGGAAAAGGGTTGTCAAAAACGATATCGAAGACTTTCCCGCAAACCTTACAATAGAAGTGGTAGTGAGATTTTATACATGGATCGAACCTTTTCTTATTCGGGTCGATATCCAGTTCTTGAATTTCCCCTGCTTCTACCAACTTGGATAATGTGTTATAGACCGTGGCAAAGGATATCCCCGGAAATTGTCTTAAGATTTCGGAATAAATTCTCTCCGCCGAGGGATGGGTTTGATTCCCTTCTAAGAGTTTCAAAATAGCCTGGCGTTGAGGGGTTACCTTTAACCCTATCTCCTTAAGCTTTATGGTCGTTTGGTCTTTCATAAATTATAATTATTATAAAATAAGAATAATTATTGTCAAGAAAAATATTACCTTGGATTGTATCCCTCCCAGAAGGGGTGGAACGAAACTAAGGTCATCGGAGTATATCTTGCCAATACCCGCACTTTGCCAAAACTGAAGATATCTGATTGAAATCTTCAATCCTCTAACAAATTTCGATTTCGCGTGTTTCAGGAAGGAAGAGAGGAGATAACGGGTGCGGAAAACACCTACAAGTTACTGTCTGAGGCGACTCTTGAGGTCACCGATTATGGGTAGAAATCAAGACCCGTAATTGAATAGTTGAGAATCATATCGAAACATTTTCGCTGGCCTCAAAACAGCACATCTATAGCAGATAGTAGCCATTAGCTCCGCCTTTTTTATTAGGTCCAGATGTCCTTAACTGTGTCAAGCGAGATTTGATTCGGCAGAGAGCAGTAAAGATGGTGACTGAGGAGTCGAATGGCGTTATGACCGTGTTATTGATAAGATCTCCCGGAGTCATCGTTTTTTTATTATTGTTATTTAAATGACCTCAACATTCTCCATATAAATGGCTTCTTTTCTGATTCGGAAAGCCTTTACAATTGAATCATCCTTTTCTTTTAAAGAGATGATAACCAAGGGGACATCGAAAGAGAAGGCCATTTTCACATCTACCTCAGAAGGGAAAGGGATCGTACGGGGATGGGGGTGATAAATTGCAATGATTTCCATAGACTGATTTTCTATTTCCTCGAGAACCATTAACTCCTCTTTGGGATCCATGGAAAAAAGAATAGGACTTCGGGCCACATTCTGAGTTTCAAAGATCTCCTGAACAGTTTGATCTTTTCCCCCTAGCAGTCCACAACACTCCAAAGGTTTTTCCTTCTGGGCATGTTTAACCATTCTTCGATAAATGGATTCAGGAATTCGAATCATTGTTTTTGCCATTTTAGATTGAAAAAAATTAATAATGTCATTGCAATCTTCCTACCTTTTCAGTCGCCAAATTTCAATCCTTCTCAAACCTTTTTCTTCTAAGGCTATGACATTCTATTAACCTTTCTTCATTCCCTTCTTTAAGGAATTGAACGCTCCTCTGTGGCGAAATTCAACCTGATTACATCTATATTCTTCTATCGCTAGTTTTAAAGCATTAGTGGCCAGGAGGAAACAATGAATTTTTTCTTTGGGTAACTCAGATAGGATTTCCCTTGATAACCTTTCCGATATTTCCAAGGCCTCATCAATCGTAGACCCTTTAATCCTCTCTGTAAGGATGGAACTGGTTGCTATAGAGGCCCCGCAGCCAAAGGTTTTGAACGTCGCCTGTGAAATTCTGTCCCCATTGAATTTGATAAACATTTGCATGATGTCGCCACAGGAAGCATTGCCCACGGTACCCACTCCATCGGGATCTAAAATCTCACCCACATTTTTCGGGTTTTGAAAATGCTCCATCAAGAATTATGGGTACTTTGCCATTTGTTATTCCTCAACGGGAGTTTACGATTCTGGTTATCCAGTCGTCTGCCTCTTGGCAGGAGGTTGACATATTATCCTCGAATGTATCGGTCGATATCCGGAAGGCTTGTGCCTTTTTTGGAAATAAAAGAAGGCATAACCATTCTTGCCTCTCACTTAACTCTTTAGCAAGATCACCTCCCCATTCCAACTCCCCCTGCTAAATAAGAGATGAAAAAAGTGATCGGCCCTTTAACTCTTTTAA
>DCUS01000105.1:5106-5328 GCA_002327885.1 Syntrophaceae bacterium UBA2208 | reverse complement strand
GTAAAAAGTCGAACAACATGTCATTACATCCCTATGCCTTCTTACCGGAAGAAAGGCACAGATTCGCAATGACACCCTAATTTTTCATAACGGGTGGAACACCCTCGAACGATGAAAATTATAGTGGACGACATAAATAAGTTGACATTAACCGTGTGTCATTGCGAACAAAGTGAATCTAAAGAGATTGCCACGTCGCTTTGCTCCTCGCAATGACTACTT
>DCUS01000105.1:0-5090 GCA_002327885.1 Syntrophaceae bacterium UBA2208 | reverse complement strand
CGTTTGCGGCTTTGAGTACCATCTCGTCATCAAAACTGATAAGTTCTGTACGAAATTCCTTTGCCACTTGAATAACTATGGCATCCATCCCTCGGACACCAGTTTTTGCAGCAAGATCGGCTGCTCGATCTGCTGATTTATCGTCTAAAACAACAAACGAGATTGTTTTGATGTTAAGCAACTTGGATTTCACTTCACGCGCCAATTTCTCTGAGCCTGTCCGTCGTCTTATGGCTGCTACCACTTCAACAAAAACTGAGTAAGGCATGATTGCAAAATAGTCCCCGAATAATAGCGCTGTCAATATTTCGAGAGCTTCCTTATGACGGGGTTCTTTTTCCAAAAGAGACGAAATGATTACAGAACTGTCCAATGTTATCCTTTTCACCATGCCTTCTTCCTTTGTTCACGGATTTCTTCAACGGCTGAGAGGCCATTCCACTTTGCTGAGACTTTCTTTCCTATAGCCTTCCATTCTCGTATTCTGTTTTGCCCCGCTTCAACTTTAATAGACTTATTTAAAATAAACTCCTTCTTCATTTCTGTAATTTTATGGATTAATTCATTCAGCCTAATTTCTAATGATTTTGGCATCTTGAAAATTCCTCCCTATAAGTTGTGATTTAATTATCACTATAACAAAAAGAGTAAGAGAATAAAAGATATTTTAAAGCCCAAATTCCGATTTAGAAAATTGTCTTCGCGAGGGAAGCGAATCTCGTTTTTTCCGAAATGGGAAAAAGGTTTCTCTCTCTAAATCGGAATTTGGGAAGGAGATTGACATTGAAAATAGTATTGCGATTTGTTAAATTGATTACCACTTGAACAGGAGGAAAATATGACAGCAGAGCAAAAGAAGCGGGGGATGGGGTGGATTCCGGATTATCCTGATTTCAGGGATTATACGGAGAAGACAGCGGAGGTAAAATCAATCTTTGGCTCTCAAGGCGTATCAAGAGCCAAAACTCTACCTGTAAAGGTTGATCTGAGGGAAGGGTGTTCGGCCATAGAGGATCAGGGGGGAATCGGGTCCTGCACCGCCCATGCGGGGGCCGGAATCATCGAATATTACGAAAAGACATCATTTGGAAGGCATATTGATACCTCTCGACTCTTCCTTTATAAGGTCACGCGTAATCTCATGAAGATGAAAGGGGATACGGGAGCCTACCTGCGGACGACGGTGGGAGCCATGGTGCTTTTCGGTGTTCCTCCCGAGGATTTCTGGCCTTATACGGATGAAGAAAAGAAGTTCGATCAGGAACCTCCTGCCTTCTGTTATGCCTTTGCCCAGAACTATCAAACAATTAAATATTTCAGGCATGATCCACCTGGAACAAAGCCAGAGGAGATCCTCAAAAAAGTGAAGACCTACCTTTCAAAAGGACATCCGGCCATGTTTGGGTTCACCGTCTATAACTCTCTTGAGCAGGCAGAGAGCGCCGGGAAGATCCCTTTTCCCTCTCCTAAAGAAAGGATTGAAGGCGGGCACGCCGTGGTGGTCGTGGGTTACGACGATAAGATGAAGATTAAAAATAAATACGGGAATGTTGAGACGACCGGCGCATTGCTTATCAGGAATTCATGGGGAAAGGAATGGGGAGAGAAAGGTTATGGCTGGTTGCCTTATGAATTTATTTTACGTGGGCTTGCAGAGGATTTCTGGTCGATTCTTAAAAAGGAGTGGATCGATACNNCAAATGCTCGCATAGCGCAAAGAGCATAGCGTTGAATTAATAGCTTCGGATTACGATTTAACTGATAACTGGTTACTGATCACCGATTACTTATTACTGCTTACCGCTCACCGCTTACTGCTTACTTCTCACTGGTCACTGGTCTCATATTGGTAAGATTATTGCCAGCCCTTTCTTTTTTTGAACCTTTTTCATTGTCAACTATCCATTCTTTTTATATCTATCCATTGAAATTTATTCATAAAAATTATAATATCTTAATGGGCTAATGGTTTGTCACAACTTTTGCACTGATAAGGATTTTGTGGTAGTATGTGTTCAGATTTAGGTCATTTTAAAAATATAGTCAGGTGATTTGAAAATGAACAGGACCGCAACCCCTTTCGTTTCTTTCTTGATTGAGAAGGGAGTCATCTCTCAGGATGACTTAGAAAAAATTTCTTCTTCCAACGGCGCTCATAAAGATATCCCCAGCGAAGAGGTTTTGATTGCCTCCGGACTCGTGACCGAAAATAAACTTCAATCATGCATCAAAGAATTTTATGGAGTTCCCATAGCCACCCAGGACGATTTTCCGAAGGAGCCGGTTTTAATCAACCATCTTTCGTTTCAATTCATGAAGGAGTCAAAGTTTGTTCCCGCCCGCCTCTCAGAGAATGAATTGACGGTGATCATGAATAATCCATCCGATTTTTATACCATTGATGCGATACGATTGGCGACCGGCTATCCCATTCGAGTCCTTTATGGAAAAGAAGAGAGAATTACCTGGACGATTGAACAGCACTATGGGTCCGGAGCGACCTCCATGGAGAAGATCATTGAGGATATGGAGGGCGTCCCCGAATACCGAATAGAAGATGAAGAAAATATCGATCATCTCCGCGACATGGCTTCCGAAGGACCTGTCATCCGTCTGGTCAATCTCATCATCACCAGAGGGATTGAATTGAGGGCAAGTGACATTCATTTTGAACCCTTTGAGGAGCAGTTCAGTGTGCGGTACCGGATTGACGGAGTGCTTCACAATGTGGAGTCGCCTCCGAAGAGGCTTCAGGCAGCCATTGCTTCCCGTATCAAGATCATGTCAAAAATGAATATTGCGGAGAGGCGGCTTCCTCAGGATGGAAGAATCATGCTCCGTGTCAAAGGGAAGGAGATTGATTTCAGAGTGTCATCCATCCCTACCATCTACGGGGAGAGCATCGTTTTAAGGATCCTCGACAAAGAAAGCATCGTATTGGATATTGAAAAAATCGGTTTTCCGGAGGATACCCTCATCAGTTTCAATCATCTCATCCAGAGTCCGCATGGCATCATTCTTGTTACAGGGCCGACCGGAAGCGGAAAAACCACAACTCTTTATTGTGCGCTGGAAAAGATCAACTCTCCCGAGAAGAAGATCATCACCGTGGAAGACCCGGTTGAATATCAACTGAAGGGGATCAATCAGATTCATGTAAAACCGTCCATCGGGTTGACCTTTGCGAATGCGTTGCGTTCCATTGTCCGTCAAGACCCCGATGTCATCCTCATCGGCGAGATTCGTGATGCCGAGACGGCTGAAATTGCCATCCACTCCGCATTGACCGGACACCTGGTGTTGAGCACACTCCATACAAACGACGCTCCAAGCGCCATCACACGACTCATCGACATGGGGATGGAAGATTATCTTCTTTCCTCGACCATCATCGGAATATTAGCGCAGCGTCTGGTGAGAGTCGCATGCCCTCACTGCCGGAAACCCTATTCCCCGGATCCTGCTATTCTAAAAGAAATGAAATCGGAGGAGAAACGTACGGCCGTTTTTGAAGTCAGAGGATGTGAAAAATGTTCAAACACAGGTTATTGGGGCCGTGCAGGAATATTTGAATTCCTTGAAATCACGGATAGCATCCGGAAGCTTATTCTGGAAAAAAAGGATTCGACGTTGATCAAAGAGATCGCCAGAAAGAACGGGATGAGGACACTGAGAGAAGATGGTTGGCTAAAGGTCAAGCAGGGGATGACCACCATTTCAGAGGTATTGAGAGTAACTCAGGAAGAGGAGATCATTTAGGCAGGGCATGGCACAATATCTTTACAAGGCCGCCACCCTCGACGGACAGACCGTAGAAGGATTCATGGAGGGAAGAGACGAGGAGAACATTGTCCAGAACCTCCACCGGTTGGGCTATATCCCCATCCGCATCACTTCCACCCAGGAGAAAAGGGCAAGCCTCCGTTTATCCTCTTTCTTACCCAAGCGCGTTGGCCTGAAAAACCTCCTCACCTTTACCCAGGAACTCTCCACCCTCATCTCAGCAGGGTTGCCCCTTGACCGGAGCCTCAGTATTTTAGGAAGTTTGACAGAGAATGAACGATTGAGGGAAATCGTGAAGGATGTTTTAAAGCGCATTGAAGGGGGAAATTCATTGGCTGAGGCGTTGGGGAATCACCCCCGTATTTTTTCAAAACTTTATGTGAATATGGTGAAGGCTGGAGAATCGGGGGGTTTTCTGGAAGCGATCCTTTCCCGGTTAACCCTCTATCTTCAGAATACAAAAGAGATCAGAGACTATCTGATCTCCGTAATGATCTATCCTGTGATCCTGACGATGGTCAGCGGGGCATCCATCGTTATTCTGGCAACCTTTGTGATCCCAAGATTTGCAAGAATCTTTTCCGATATGGGACAAACCATCCCTTTGCCAACCCAGATTGTGCTGTCCCTCAGCCACCTGGTAATCAATTACTGGTGGGTGGGTTTGGGCATTATGATCGCCATTTATCTGGGACTCAGGGCATATAACCAGAACGAGGCGCGGCGTCTGAAGTGGGATCATTTCAAATTAAAATGGATGGCTGTTGGAGAATTGATTAAAAAAATTGAGGTGGCACGGTTTTCGAGAACCCTGGGAACGTTGCTCCAGAGCGGTGTTTCGATTTTACCGGCCCTCAATCTGGTAAAAGAAGTCTCTCAAAATCGGGTCATTTCAAGATCGATCAACCATGTCCATGACCGATTGAGAGAGGGGAAGGCCATTTCTAAATCCTTGGAGGAGGAAGCGGTTTTCCCCCCTTTAGCGGTTCACATGATCGGGGTGGGGGAGGAGACCGGAAGGCTTGACGAGATGCTGATCAAGATAGCGGAAACCTACGAGGAAAATGTCCGAAATACCGTAAAACGGGTTGTCTCCCTGCTGGAGCCGCTGATCATTGTGGTCATGGGGGCGGTGGTAGGGTTTATTGTTATCTCGATGCTGTTGGCTATCTTCAGCATCAATGAGATTCCTTTTTAACCTAAACTGCCCTCGACTTGAAGGCGAGGGGTTTCCACCATCCCCGAAGAGGGGGACTAAATAGTGTCTGTCCATAAATACGATTATTTCGTCATTCCTGCGAAAGCAG
>DCUS01000221.1 GCA_002327885.1 Syntrophaceae bacterium UBA2208 | reverse complement strand
TCCAATAGGAGGGTCACCGGTCCGTCGTTAATAAGATGAACCTCCATCTTCGCCTGAAATTCCCCTGTCTGAACGGGAACACCCTGTCCTCTCAGTGTTGAAACAAATTGTTCGTAAAGATTTTTAGCTCTGGCGGGCTCTTCGGCCTCTGTGAAAGAAGGTCTCCGACCTTTCCGGCAATCGCCGTAGAGAGTGAATTGGGAAACAATCAAGATTTCCCCGTTGATCTCTTTCAAGGAAAGATTGAATTTACCGGAGGCGTCTTCAAAGATTCTAAGTTCAGGTATTTTGGAAACCAAAAAGGAGAGGTCCTCTTCGCCGTCTCCTCTGCCCACGCCGAGAAGCACCAGAAGACCTTTCCCGATCCTTCCCGTCACTCGCCCCTCCACACAAACCTGGGCGGATTTCACCCTCTGGATGACAGCCTTCATATTAATACTCAATGGTCAATGATCAATGAATAAGACCTGCCATTTAATGATTAGTTCTACTTTCTGTTAGTCGATTTCTGTTTATTGCCATTGCTAATCGCTAATTGATCATTGCTAATTGGCCATTGATTCTTAACTCTCCTTCTCTTTATCCTTTTTGACCTGAGCAATGACCTTCTCAGCTAATTGTGCGGGAAGTTCTTCATAATGGGAAAACTCCATGGTGAAGGTCCCCCGTCCCCCTGTCTTGGAATTAAGATCCGGAGCATATTTCAGCATTTCCGACATCGGGACATTGGCTTCGATCATTTGATAATTTCCCTTGGCATCCACTCTCAAAACTCTCCCCCGACGGCTATTCAAGTCACCGATGACATCGCCGATGTTCTCATCCGGTGCTGTGACCACCACCTTCATCACCGGTTCAAGGAGCACAGGATTGGCTTCCTGAACTCCCTTTTTAAAAGCCATGATCGCAGCAATTTTGAAAGCCATTTCCGAAGAATCGACCTCGTGAGATTTTCCATCATAAAATCGAACTTTCACATCCACCACAGGAAAACCGGCGAGAACGCCACTTTGCATCGCCTCATTAATACCCTTCTCCACGGCTGGAACAAAGTTCCTCGGAACATTCATTCCGGTCAAGGAATTCTCAAATTCGAAACCCGTTCCTCGCGGAAGAGCGGAAACATCAAAATGGACTTCGGCAAACTGTCCGCGACCGCCGGTCTGTTTCTTATGACGATAGACCACGCCGGTTTTCGAACCACGAACTGTCTCTTTGTAAGGAACTTTCGGGACGCTGAGGTTTACCTCCACACCAAATTTCCTTTTCAATTTTTCAACAATCACCTCGACATGTGTCTGTCCCACGCCTGAAAGGAGGATCTCGCCGGTCTGCTCGTCCCGGCCTACCATCATGGTTGGGTCTTCTTCATGAATCCGCGCCAGTGAAGCGGCGATTTTCTCTTCGTCCCCTTTGCTTTTTGGGGTGAGCGCATAAGTGATCATGGGAAGCGGCAGTTTGGTCTCTTCAAAGATAATGGGTTTTTTTTCATCCGAGAATGTATCCCCTGTTGTGGTCTCCTTTAATTTCGCAACCGCTACGATATCCCCCACGCCGGCGAACCCTATCGGTTTCTGCTTTTTCCCTTCCAACAAAAATATTTGGCCGATTCTCTCCCTTATGTCCTTCTTGGAATTATAGAGCGTGGAGTCCGCATTCACGGATCCAGAATAGACCCTGAAGAGATTCAGTTTTCCTGCAAAGGGATCGGCGATGGTCTTGAAGACAAACGCGGAAAATGGCGCATCTTCTTTGGGCTCACGGGTTTCGACTTCCCCCGTTTTAACATTCTTTCCCTGAACCGGACCCTTCTCCAGGGGTGAAGGAAAACAGGTGATCGCAATGTCCAGGAGCGGTTGTATCCCTATATTCCGGGTGGAGGAACCACAAACAGCAGGGATCAACCTCCCCTCTATCGTTCCCTTCCGGAGACACCGAACGATCTCCTCGGTGGAAACTTCTCCTGATTCCAGGTATTTTTCCATCAACTGGTCATCCATTTCCACTACGGCTTCGACCAATTTCTCCCGAAGCCGTTCCACCTCTTCCTTCAGGTCGGATGGAATATCCTTGAGTTCAAATTTCCCGCTCCCATCTTCTCGATAGGTATAGGCTTTCCTCTGAATCAAATCCACAACCCCTTTGAAACTTCCTTCCGCTCCGATAGGAAGTTGAACCGGGACGGCAGGTTGAGAAGGAAAAACTTTCTTCACCTCTTCAACGACTTTGAAATAATCAGATCGCTCCGTATCCATCTTGCTCACGTAAAGAATCCGAGGTGTTTGAAACTCATTGGCATATCCCCAAACCGTCTCGGTATGGACCTTGACCTCCGAGTTTCCGCCAATTACGATGATGGCCCCATCCACGATCCTCATCGAGGCCTTTGCCTCAGCGATGAAGTTGGCGTACCCTGGTGTGTCAATGACATGAAATTGATGTTTGTTCCACTCGAAGTGAGAAATAGCGGAGCTGATGCTGATTTTCCGGTTGATCTCCTCTGGTTCAAAATCCATCAAAGAGGAACCCTCATCGACACGGCCAAGACGGGTATTCTCCCCTGTATCAAAAAGAATGGCCTCTACCAAAGATGTCTTCCCTTCTCCACCATGACCGAAGGTTCCTATGTTACGAATATGGGCGGGTTCAACGCGTTTCATCTTTTCTCCTTTCCGTTATCCATTCCTTCTAAAAGAATGATATATAAAATTACCTTTTTTCCCATTAAAAAGTCAACCCTTCGGCTCCCCTTTTCTTGGGATAATTGACACCGTAAGGGTATTCCCTTAAAATGCTTGACAAGGAGCGTGGCCGATGAAGAGTCCTGTATTTTTTTCAGACCTGAAGGTTGAATCGAAGAAAACCCTCCTCGACAAATTGGACATCCTCTTGGATCGGGTTGATTTAAAAGGAAAGGTGAAAGAAAGGGATCTGGTGGCGGTTAAACTCCATTTCGGAGAGAAGGGGAATACTGCCTATGTCCGCCCTATCTTTTTAAGAAGAGTGATCGACCGAGTTAAACAATGTAAGGGGAAACCTTTTTTAACCGATACGAACACCCTCTACATTGGGACCAGGAGTGAGGCGGTCTCTCATCTAACCACCGCTTTCGAAAATGGGTTCACGGAGTCTGTCGTCAATGCCCCTGTGTTGATCGCCGATGGCTTGAGGGGGAATAGCGCCATAAAGGTTCGGATTGACAAACCTATATTCAAAACGGTTTCCATCGCCCGTGAAATCGATATGGCAGATGTTCTCATCACCGTTACCCATTTCAAGGGGCACGAACTTTCTGGATTTGGAGGAGCTTTAAAAAACCTCGGGATGGGGTGCTCCAGCCGCGAAGGGAAATTGAGCCAGCATTCAAATATCTCACCTCAGGTCAAGAAGAAAGCTTGCAAGGGGTGTGAGATTTGTCTCAGTTGGTGCCCTCAATCGGCCATTTCGATGGTTCCATCAGAATCGGGAAGCGAAAATAAGCCCTCGATCGCATTGATTGATTCAACAAATTGCATTGGTTGTGGAGAATGTATTCTCGCCTGTCCTTCATCGGCCATTCAAATTCAATGGAATGAATCCATCCCCATTTTTCAAAAGAAAATGGCGGAACACGCTTATGGAGCCGTTCACAAGAAAAAGGGAAAAGCGCTTTACCTCAACTTTTTGACACAGATTTCTCCCGCATGTGATTGTTATGGATATTCAGACACGCCGATTGTGAACGATATTGGGGTTTTGTCCTCTGAGGATCCTGTGGCGATTGACCAAGCCTCCGTAGATTTGGTAAACGGAGAACCGGGAAATCGATCTTCCAAACTTCCTGGGGCCTGGAACCCCGGAGAAGATAAATTTCGGGCAATTTATCCGAAAGTAGACTGGAGCATTCAGCTTGCCCATGCCGAAGAGATTGGGCTGGGCAGCAGGAAATATGAACTAATTAAAATTTAAAATGGGTGACGCCATGAGAATCGATGAAGAAAAGTGAAATCCGTGGTTACCTTTTTATCCTGGTCGGGACGACACTCTGGGGCGTCTCCAGTGTGGTGGCCAAATCCCTGTTTATCATCGGGCTTCCCCCGGCCGAGCTCGTTCTCATCCGACTCACTCTCGCAACGCTCACCCTGGCCATCATTCTCTTTTTCTTTGACCGGAGACGAATGATCATCTCTTTGAAAGACCTGCCCTACTTTTTAATTTTAGGCTTTGTTGGAGTGGCAGGGATGCAGTTTACTTACTACTATACCATTAGTAAGATTTATGTGGGGCCAGCCATTCTCCTCCAATACCTCCAACCGGTTTGGGTCTCTCTTTATGCCTTCCTTTTTCAAAAAGAACCCGCCACGAAAGAAAAAATCGGCGCCCTTCTTCTCGCCATCATGGGATGTTATTTTGTGGTGGGTGGGTATCAGACCGAGCTGTTGCAATTGAATAAAATCGGAATAGCAAGCGGTGTCATTGCTTCTCTTTTCTTCACCTTCTATGCCCTCTACGGGGAAAGAGGATTGAAGAAGTACGATTCATGGACACTCATTCTTTACGGTTTCGGATTTGGCGCCGTCCTGTATTGGATTCTTTTCTCACCCATTAAAATCATTACGGCAGGCCACTCGCTCAAAATGTGGATGGCCTTTATCTATATCGCCATCTTTTCAACCCTCATTCCTTTCGGCCTATACTTAAAAGGAATTGAATATTTGCGCGCTACCCGGGCAAGCATCATCGCCACCTGGGAACCTGTGGTGGCAGGCATCACCGCTTACATTGTCTTAGGGGAAATTTTGTTTCCGCTGCAGGTTTTAGGAGGCCTCGGAGTGATTGCGGCGATCGTGTTGCTTCAGATGGCCAAAGAGAAGGTGGCTCCCTCTACTCCCATAGAGATTCGACAAAAAGGATGAAAATGGAAAATTTCATTCCCGACGTGAAATAAAATCGTAATGCACATTGAATTAACTTCCCAGAGTATTTAAAATGATATTTATGGAAGAAAACTCCGATAAGCGTTTAGGAAAAGATCGAAGAGCGCAGCCGACCCCTGCGATTAGCCGATATACCTTTTTTGGTCGAAGAAAGGATTTCCGAAGAAAGGCGGAACGGCAAAAAGGAGGGTATGTTGATCGGTATAGTTCAGTCCTGTTCTTCTTCCTGGTCCTAATCTTGGTCCTAAATATCTTAGATGCCTTTCTTACATTGATGATTCTTGATCTGAAAGGTTGGGAGGCTAACCCTGTTGTCCGTTCTGTCATCGACCTTTATGGAATGAAGTTTTGGATCTGGAAATTCTTTATCGTCTCCTTCTCCATTGGCCTCTTATGCCTCCATAGTAGGTTCAGACTGGTCAAAGAAGCTATCATAGGAATTAGCTTTATTTACTTCGCCGTTGTCATTTACCAAATTTATCTTCTCACTCAAATATAACGATGACAGTGGCCTCCGAGGGATAAAAAAAATAAGACAAGGAAGAAAAAGATGCTAAAAATCTTTGAAACGCTTACGGAGATTCCGGGGGGAAGTGGATTTGAAGAAAAGATCATTGAATTTATGGTCGCCGAACTAAAAAGAAACCTGCCAGAGGTCTCTGTCGATCCGATGGGAAATGTCATTGGAAAAACGGGTAAAGGTAAAAAATCGGTAATGGTATGCGCCCATACGGACGAAGTGGGTTTGCTCGTTAAATATATTGATCCAAAGGGATATATCTATTTCGACCTGAATGGAATGATCGATGAGAGGGTCCTTCTCAGCACAAAGGTGGACATCTGTACCGATAAAGGGATTTATACGGGTGTGGTGGGAGTAAAGAATCGTCACCTCCTGACCGCAGAAGACCTCAAACGTCCGATCAGCATTTCAGATCTCTGGATCGATGCCGGAGCTGAGAGTGCGGAAGAGATCAAGAGATGGGGAATCGAGATCGGTGATCCGATTGTGTTTCACTCCAACTTCCAAAAAATTGGCAAGGATACCATCCTCAGTAAAGCGATTGATAACCGGGCAGGTTGCGCTATTCTGATTAATCTAACTGAAAGGATGAAATCAAAGAAAATAGACTATCAGCTTTTTTTCGTCGCCGCCGTTCAGGAAGAAGTCGGGTCACGAGGAGCCAAAGTCGCCGCCCAAACCATCAAACCGGACATGGCCATTGTGATTGACACCGTCCCTGCTTCTGATCCAATTACTCCACCTCAACAAGCGACTGCGGAATGTAGAAAAGGACCGGTCATCCGCTCGATGGATGTCAATGCCTTGGGATGGGGTACGATTTATTCAAAGAAAATTCGGCAGAAGCTGATTCAAACAGCCGTAAAGAACAGAATCCCTCATCAGAAGGATATCTTCAGGACCTGGACCGATGCCTCCACCATTCATACATCCGGAAAGGGTATTCCGTGTGGTGGGATTTATATCCCCCGCCGTTATAGCCATTCGCCAGTAGAATTGGTAAAATGGTCTGATGTAGAGAGAACAGCCGAGCTGCTCTTTCTCTTTCTCAAGGATCTTAATTCACCCGTCATTGACGATTTGATTCGTAAGGTTTGAATTTACTTTCACCTTTATGAAAATCGAATGAGCCATTGATTTCTTCCTCTTCACTTCCCAAAATTCAATGAAAGGTGTATATTGCAAAAGTCACAGATCTGCTTGAGCGATAGGTCTAAACATTGCAAAATTAGACATCGATGATAGAAGTGGGATGGGAGATTTCAAGTTTACAGAATATTTCGAGAAGGAGGTTTGGAGGAAGCGACCCTATCTCAAGAAAAAATAATGTATCGAAGTAATTAAGAATCCAATCAAGATGGAAACTCAGGAATATAATCGATAAAGGTTCTGGGGTCTTATTGATGGACTTGAAGGTCATGTATTGAGGGTTGTAACATTGGCAGATAAAAAAACCAATCACAATGCTTTTCCCGATAGAGGTTAAAACCATGAAACTCAATTATTATCCGGGGACCGATTCACTTTATATTGATCTATCTGAAAAAACAAGTATGGAGACCAAAGAGATCTCTGAAGGGATTATCCTTGATTACGACGCTGAAGGTAACTTGGTAGGCATTGATATCGACAATGCCAGCAAGAAAGTTCAGCTCAAAGAACTGATCCTTAGCGGGCTTCCATCTAACATTCATACAGTAGCGGCTTAATAAGTTGCCCAGAAGGAACAGAGCATAACCATATTATTATTCTAATAGAAAGATAATGAATCTCTTATACTGTCATTCTAACAAACACCTGATAGCCACCAATGACATCGCTCGTTATGCTACATCAATAATCGGTGATTCCTGTGATTATATCGGAGTGAACATTTGTGAACTTTGCATCTCTTTTTCCGAGAACTTCTTCCTTGTAGTCTTCAGAAGCGTAAGAACGTCATCCATGCAATATTTCAGATGGAAAGCCAAGTCCCCACACAAGAAGCTCGTCACGTTCTTGAATTATCATTGACAAAAGGCAGTTGAATGGATAGGATTCTTACAAATAACAAATTGCAGTAGAATAATTGTTAGGCCACGAAATAGCACGCCAACAGAGAATCGAAAAGGAAAAGTAAATATGAAAGCGACTCAACAGTTGAAAGACGAGCATGAAGGTGTCAAGATCATGCTCAGCATTATAAAACAGGTGTGCCGACAATTGGAGGC
>DCUS01000106.1:10232-19130 GCA_002327885.1 Syntrophaceae bacterium UBA2208 | reverse complement strand
GAGATTTATGACCGATATCATTTTAATGCGGTGGCCTTTGTGGATGATACCTTTAACCTTCTTCCGAAGAGGGTGATTGAAATTTGCCATGGGATCATCGACAAGAGACTCGATCTCTGGTGGTGGTGCTTATCCAGGGTGGACCTCCTGCTTCGAAATGAGGAAATGCTAAAAGAGATGGTCAGGGCAGGGGCGAAATCGGTCTTCATCGGTGTGGAATCCTTTAATCCGAAGACCCTTGAAGAATTGAAGAAGGGAATCGATGTGGAAAGTACGGTTCAGGCCGTGGAGATGCTCAAAAAGAATGGTCTTGAAATCCATGCTTCCTATATCTTGGGAGGACTCCATGAAACGGTTGAGACGATTCACGAAACCATCCGTTTTGCTAAAAGGCTCAATACCAATGTCGCCCAGTTTTCCATTCTCACCCCTTATCCAGGCACGGCCCTCTATGAGCAGATGAAGGACCGAATCTTTAGATGGAGAGCGCCCTGGTCCTTCTTCGATATGCAGCACTTAGTCTTTAAACACGACCATCTTTCATTCATCCGAATGGAGTGGCTTCTGCTTAAAGCGCACCTCCTTTACTATACCCGCTCAAAAAAAGCAATCCTGGATATCTGGCATCACATCAAAAAACATGGTTTGGGTATCCGGACGATTCTTCATTTTCTAAGAGATCAGTTTGGAGGTTGAAATTTTAAAAGGAACGATGATATTCTATAAAAAAGTCGGAACGAGATATTTCAAAGGAGAGGGTGCGATGCAGAACAAGAACTTTCCACAGGAGGTCAGGAAGTTTGAAATAGAGGCTTATGAAAGACCGAAAAATTTGAAGGGGCTGAAGAGAACCCATGTTCCTTTTTCCGGTTCACCCCTCAAGCATCCCTATGATCCTAAAAAGGTGATCTTAGTGCCAGATCCTTATAGCAGCAGTCCCTTCTATTATGAGTTCAAAAGTGATGACATCACCTTTGCGGAGAAACTTCCGAGTATTGTGAACTTAGAAGGCGAAACCATTAACATCGTCAGGTTTTGGGTAAAAAAAATGAGCATAGGAATGCTCTGTACCCCTTTTTTAGTCGAGGAGACTAAAACTTATACCCCAATTGAGTGAAAAATAATTCCTTTAATGAAATGTTTCCCTGACGGTTAGGCCATTAGCAGGTTTTTGGGGCCGGCACTTAGAAAAAAATAAAGTTCCCAGAGAACTGGAGTTCATCAGAGAATTACCCAAGACCACTGCGGGAAAGATCAGAAGGACGGAGTTGAAGAATCGAGAGATGGAAAAGAGAAAACCCAAAGAGTAGGGAATGCCGGAGACGAAGAATCATGGGAAGGAAAGTTAAGGGGTATATAATGTTACGATGAGTTCACACGTTTCATCTGAAATATTCTGGAGTTTATGTTTGGTTTCAGAATTAAAATGTATTGTTTCTCCCTGCTTCAAATGGAACACCTTACTCTCTAAGGTAAGCTCCAATTCTCCCTTATAAACAAAGATGAATTCTTCGCCCGGATGCTTATATTCTACTATCTTATGTTTTTCTTTAGGGTCAATCGTGACCATAAAGGCGCGTAAATGCTTATCTGCAGCGCCCGGAGTGAGAGTGCGGTAAGAATAGTTCTGGGTGCGCTTGATAAATCCCTCCTGCCTCTTTCCATCAATTTGAATCTTTTCCTGCTCGGTCAAAAAGGTACTGGCATCAATTTGGAGAGCCTCCGAAAGTTGCAGCAGGAAGGAAACCGGAGGAGTCAAATGGTCTGCCTCTACTTGTTCAATCATCTCCGGGGGTTGCCCCGTCTTTTCCGCCAGGTCGACCACGCTCATTTTGTGGTCTTCCCTCAGCTTTTTGATACGCTGGCCGAAAGAGAGAGATTTCTTGCCCCTGCCGGTCGTTCCTTGGATGCGATATAAATCTGTAATCTCGCGAAAAAGATGATTTTTGATTTCCGTGATAAAGGCAGGGAGAAAAGATAGGGAGTCGGCAACAATTCCGAAATCGGCGATTTTAAATACGGGGGCGCGTGGATCACGGTTCACCGCAACAGTCGTCCCCGCTCTTCGAATGGCGGCGGTATATTGCACCGCTCCGGAGGTTCCGCAGGTAATGAACAACTCCGGTTTGACGGACTTGCCTGTTTGTCCAATTAATTGTTCGTGCGAAGTCCAATGTGCATCCACGGCCGGCCGGGTGGCCCCCACCTCCCCCCCCAAAAGTAAGGCCAACTCTCTGATGTAGTTGAATCCTTCGGAATTCTTGACGCCTCGTCCCCCTGCGATGACAATTTTGGCATCCTCTAATTTACCCGCCTGATGCGGTTGGCGAACGGAGGAGACCATTTTGATTTTAGAAGAAACTCCCTCTAAATTTTTTTCTACCCTTACTATCTCCCCATGCGCGGCTTGGTCATACGGACGTTCAGAAAAAGTCCCGGAGCTTACCGTAGCCATATAGGGACGATGAGTGCTCCATACGATCCGCGCCAAAAAATTTCCTCCGAAGGCCGGACTGCAGGCCGTTAACCTCTCCCCTTGCTCATCCCAATCAAAAGAAACACAATCCGCGCTGAGCCCGACGCCGAGTCGCTTAGCGATCCGAGGGGCGAGCTCTTTACCAAACTCTGAAGACCCCAGCAGAAAGATATCCGGTTTTTGCTCCTGAATCAGATGACTGATAATGGTTGTAAATAAATCCGCCCGATACGACGTTAATTTTGAATCATCCACGATCAGGATGCGCTGGGCTCCGTAGGCGATATATTCTTTGGCAATTTCTTCCACCTGATGTCCCAAAAGGGCCACCGTCACCCTTCCTTGATCACCAGAGAGAGCTCGCGCCTGTCCCAATACTTGCAAGGTTAAACGATCCTGAAGATAATTGCGATGGTCTCCAAATACCCAAATCTCTAATTTTTTTGCCATGACCCTTTGTTAAGATAGCAAATTTTTCTCGAATAATTTTGAAAAAAGCGATTTGGCCTGCTGCCGGGGTTCCCCTTCAATAAAGTCACAGGATTTTTCCCGTGTGATTGGAATTAATTCTTCCACCCAGGTACGGGAACCTGCGCTGCCAACCTTTGTGGGATCGGCGTCTAACTCCTCCAAATTCCAACACTCGATGGAATGTTGAGTATGCGCCTCCTGAATTTCTATCAAGTTCGGAAGACGCGTAGCTGCTTTCGAAGAAATCGTAAACAGAGCGGGTGCGGAGACCTCCAGGATTTCCCTAAATCCATCAGAAAGTCGTTCTGTGATAAATAGATTTTTCTTCTTTTCCAGCTTCTCGACATTTGTCACATGGGGAATATCAAGTTCCTCTGCCAGTTGAGGGCCTACCTGGGCCGTATCGCTGTCAGTCGTTCGCATTCCGCAAAGGATCAGGTCAAATTTGCCAATCTTTCGAATGCCCATCCCCAGCACATATGAAGTGGCGAGAGTATCGCTTGTGGCAAACCGCGGGTCGGATAAAAGGATGGCCCGATCTGCTCCGATGGCTAAAGCTTCCCACAGTGCCTCCTCGCTGATCTTAGGTCCCATCGTCACGGCAGTGATCGACCCGGAGTACTGCTTCTTTAAACGCCCCGCAATATTTAAGGCAAACAAGTCAAAAGGATTGATAATGGAACATTCCGCAGAGCGCATAAGACTGAGGGTATGGGGATTTATCTTCACCTGATCTCCAGCTAGCACTTGTTTAATACAGACGATGATATTCATTCCAATCTTTCTTCTCCCTCATCATTTCTTTTCAGTGGATAGAATGCCCCATATGCGATGCGCCGCTCGACCTCAGTCCTCCCTTCTTTTTAATAGTTCCCGGGCGATCACTATTTGTTGAATTTCATTCGTTCCTTCATAAATCTCCGTTACTCGAGCGTCACGAAAATATCGTTCAATGGGGTAGTCTTTGCTGTATCCGTACCCCCCGTGGATCTGTACGCCCATCGAGGCCACTTTCGAAGCCGTGCGGGCGGCAAAGAGCTTGGCCATCGCTGAAGGACCAGACAGATCACCCTGTTGATCCCTTATATGAGCCGCCTGCAATGTCAAAAGCCGAGCTGCCTCTACCATTGTCCCCATGTCGGCGAGCATCATCTGAATAGCCTGATGTCGAGCGATGGGGAGGCGAAATTGTATCCGTTCTTTGGCATATTTCAAAGAGGCATCCAGGGCGGCCTGACCAATGCCCACTGCCTGGGCTGCAATCCCGATCCGGCCAGTATCCAGACCTGCCATGGCAATTTTAAAACCCTCTCCCTCCCGGCCCAAAAGGTTGGTTTTGGGTATTCGGCAGTCTGTGAGAACGATCGAGCTGACTGGATTGGCACGGACGCCGCAATTATTTTCGAGGAGCCCGATCTCAAATCCAGGAGTGCCCCGCTCCACCAAGATGGCGCTAAAACCTTTTTTAACATCCCCTGGATTGACCGAAACAAAAATGATCAATGTATCGGCCACCCCGCCATTGGTGACAAATATTTTATTGGCATTAACGACATAGGAATCGCCATCGCTGATGGCAGTGGATTCAATCGCCATTGCGTCTGAACCGGCGTTGGGCTCGGTTAAACAAAAAGCCCCGATCTTTTCGCCGGCGGCCAGAGAAGGGAGAAATTTTAACTTTTGTTCATCGCTGCCGAATTGACTTAAAGGACACACCACTACACTGTTATGGACGGCCACGGTCAGTCCCATGGCTGCACACACTCGGGAAATCTCTTCTATGACCAGACAATAGGAAATGGAGTCCATTTCAGCCCCGCCGTATTTTCTGGGAGCTTGCATGCCGAAAAAATTGAGGGGGCCCATCTTCTCCACCACTTCCCAAGGGAAACGTCCCTCTTCATCAATCTCTTTGGCGATGTCAGCCAGTTCAGTCCTGGCAAATTGTCTCGCCATTCTTCTGGCTTGTTTCTGTTGTATCGAAAGTGTGAAATCCAAGCTTTTCACCTCAATTTAAAACATTGAATGCGAGTATGGTGAGTTTCTCAAATTAGAATATTCATTCATGCCAAATATCTTAAAAGCAAAGAGAGCAGATTGCAATATTATAGTGAACGACTGCTGCCATCTCTGGTATAATGTAATTTAGTATTTTAATAAAGCAGTTTTTTCCGATCGATATGTTGGAACGTGGGGGAACTGACTCCGGAGCAATACATCTCCACCGTCATGGAGTCCCTAATCTTGTTGTTGCCGTACCCACCCGGCACATTCATAGCCACGCAGGCATCATTTACCGGGATGACTTTGATGATGCTGTCAGACTGGTCACAGCTGTAGTCAAAAAGCTTGATGTGAATATGGTGACGAAACTTACGGAGTAAAAAAATGAATAATTTCCAGAATTTTCTCGTCTAATTACATAAAAAGCGAGAAGTACCGGTAAGATTTAAATTGGGTCATTATATTTAATTCATGAGATTCAGGGAGGTGATTAAGGATGAAGAAACTAATAATGATCAGCTTGATTTTATCGGCAATTCTTCTGTTGAGCGGATCGGCCTTTGCGCACCGTATCCATTTCAGAGGTTGGATTGGCCCCCCTATATTTTTGCCTCCACCGCCAATAGTGTTTAGTCCCCCAGGCGTCTATTACCGAGGGTACTACCCACCTCCTGCCTATTATGGACCCTACTACGACCCTTATCGCGTTTGGGTCCCGGGTCACTGGGAGGAGAGGCAAACTCCCTATGGATGGGAAAGGGTGTGGGTCCCAGGTTACTGGCGATAGAGTCCCTGACGGGCCGAGAAGGGTTTAACTTAATCCCTATTCAAATATTAGAAAGGTTGAGGGGCCCCTCTCCCCTTTGAGACTGTGTCGTAATGGAAAGAATGCTGTGTTTGTCATTCTGAACGAAGTGAAGAATCTAATGATTTCAACTGAATCTATTATATAGATTCTTCGGCTTTCGCCTCAGAATGGCATTACGACATAGTCCCTTTCTAATGGGACTTACGTTTTAGGTTTTAATGAAGCCGGGGAATGCTTGGACCTACGACTTATTAAATTCAGCCCAACGCCACTCCCGATGATTAGAATGGCGCCCAATAAAAAGTGAAAAGTGACGGGATCTTTAAAGATGAGAAGTCCTGCGATTCCTATAAAAACAACCTCTGACATCAGGATTAAAGAACCCTCCGAGGCCTTACAATATTTGAACCCATAATTCATTAGGACTTGAGCGACGAGAAGAAGGAGCGCAAGCAGAACTAAAAGGGAACCACTTCGAACATCAGGGATTTGGAACCCTTGGACCATAAAAGGAAACGAAAGGATAGCTCCGATGAGACAGAAATAAAAATAGATGATCAACGGGCCGTTGGTCTGCCTTGCCTTGTAAATAAAAACCATAGCCAAACCCCCTAAACAGCCACTCAGAAGCCCAAAAACATATCCCATGTTAAAGAGATGAAAGTCTGGGCTGATAAAGATATAAATGCCTAACAGACCTATCCCGACGAGGATGAATTCCCCCATTTCGATCGCCGCTTTCAGGATGAGGAAGGAAAAGAAAACAGTAAAAAGGGGGAAGGTGTATAAGAGAACGATGGCATCAGCGAGGGGAATCATGGCAATGGATTTGAGGAGACAAAAAAAGGCTAAGGTTCCAAAAAGGCCTCTTAAGAGGAGGATTCGGGTTTGATTTCCTTTGAGGGATACCCTTTTCGAAGAGAGGATGGGTAGAAGGATAAGGCCCCCTAATAGAAAACGAACGAAAGCAATTTGTAAGGTCGAAATGGAAGTGGCAAGGTATTTGATGAGGATATCGGCCCAGGAGAAAAGAAGGGCGGAAAAAAGCATCCACCAGAAACCACTTGTAAAAAACCGTTTAAGGGTCGTCATCCATCACCCTCCATTGATCCAATCATCGAATGGTTAATCAGTAAGAGGGGGATTCCATCCCCCCTGTCACCTCTTCATATTCGGGGATGACAATTCCTCTCTGAACCATGATGCTGTAAATAAGATTGGAGCGGTTGATCACATATCGCTGATCTCCCACCGGGTTGTATTTTTTGGGATTTGGAAGGACCGATACCAGCCTGGCCGCTTCTTCAGGAGCCAATTCGGAGGAAGGTTTTCCATAATAATGTCTCGAGGCCGCCTCTACGCCGAAAATTCCTTCTCCCCATTCGACGACATTAAGATAGAGCTCCAGGATTCGCCTCTTTGAAAGAATCCTTTCCATTCTCCAGGTGATGATAGCCTCGGAGATCTTTCTTGTCAGGGACTTTTCAGGAGAGAGATAGAGGTTTCTTGCAAGTTGTTGGGTGATCGTGCTTCCGCCAAACTTAAATTTCTTCGCCTCGATATCTTTTTCGATGGCTTTCTGGATCGCTTCGAAATCGAAGCCCTCGTGTCTCCAGAATTTATCATCTTCGGCGATCAGAACGGCCTTGACGAGGTAGGGAGAGACCTTTGAAAAAGGAATCCAGATCTGATGGATCCTGTATTTTTTCCCTTTTTCTTTGGCTTCCTTTTCCCGATATTCCATGAAGGCTGTCTTTTTTGGGTTTTCTTTTTTCAGTTTCGAAAGATCAGGGATAACAAGGAAATAAAGGAGAGAAAGAAGGGCCGCCGCAATAAAGATCGGAAGGACCCCTCTGAGATGCTTCCTTCTTTTCATTTTTCAATGATTTTTTAAATCTTATCCCCTCACAAAGGGATTGTGCCGCCTCTCGTTTTGAATCGTCGAGGTCGGTGTGGACCCGTAATTATGACCGGGGAAGACGACCGTTTCTCCTGGTAAGACATAGAGTTTTTTCCGTATGGAGGCTTCTAACACATCCCACGAACTCCCCGGAAAATCGGTCCTCCCCACCGAACCCACAAAAAGGGTATCCCCCGTAAACACCATCCCATCGAGATAGAGAGACATCCCTCCGGGGGAATGACCCGGTGTGTGGATCACCCTCACCCTGGCACTGCCAATTTCAATGACATCTCCCTCTTTGACGGTTGTATCAGCAGGAGGAGAGGCTGTGGCCCCAAACATTTGAAGGAGATAAGAAGGGGTTCGACTCAGTGCCACCGCATCCGCTTCATGAATAATGATCTTGGCACCGGTCTTTTTCACCATCTCCGCGTTCCCCATGATATGGTCAACATGGGAATGGGTATTGAGGATATATTTGATTTTATTGAGTCCGTGAGATTTCGCTTCCGAGAGAAGTCTCTTGGCATCATCCGCCGGATCAATGAACAACCCCTCTTGGGTTTCTTCGTCTCCGATCAGATAACAGAAGACCGAAAAACTCCCAACCTCATATTGTTTGACAATCATTTTTCCCTCCGTCTTAATACCTATCTTTTACTATAATTTATGGACTTCTGATCTTCAACTTTTTTCTTGTCGCCCAATATCTCTATCCTATTCCTCTCTTAAAAACCTGACCATCAGAGAAGAAAAGCTCGTCAATATTCCTAATCCCAAGATCCCAGCTTCAAAGTTTAAATGGTCTGCAATCACCCCCAAAAGAAAAGGAACAAACCCCACTCCAAAAATCATTCCTATCGAAACAATCACACCGGTTGCTATGGCCCGTTCCGACAGAGGGGTTAGTTTTGAGATGGTGGACAGACCGATGGGAAAGAAGGCAAGGGAAAGGGTGGCTTGCAGGATAAGAGCGGTCACAATCATAGGGAGAGTGGAGGCAAGAGCAAGGCCTATGGTACTGAGTCCAGTCGTAATGATAGCCAACACAAGCATTTTTCGATATCCATAACGATCGATTAGAAAACCGATGAGAATGGAGATAAAGACACCTCCGACACGGGAAATGCCGAATAGGGTGTTGGCAAAATGAAAGTCTAACCCACGTTCTTTAACCAGAAAGAGGGGGAGGATGGAATAGAGCCCTAAACAGGAGCCAGCAGCAAATATCCAGAG
>DCUS01000106.1:4137-10209 GCA_002327885.1 Syntrophaceae bacterium UBA2208 | reverse complement strand
CGATTCCAAAAACCAAGAGGATGTTTCTCCAAGAAAGGTAGTGCAACCCGAAGGCAACGAGAAGAGGGATGGAAAAGATAGAAAAACTGGCTGCAGAGTCATGAAAACCGATTGTCTTTCCCCAATGTCTGTACTCATAGGTTTCCGTAATAATAGGGAGGATGGATGGGAGATACGCACCCGTGACAAAGCCGAGAAGAAAAAAAAGAATATGGAAAGCGATATAGCTCTCCGCCCACTGAAATCCAATGAGAACAAGGCTTGTCCCGATAAACCCGAAGACCACCGTTCTCTTATATCCCCAGATGGAGGCAAACCGTCCTGCGATGACAAGGTTGAGGCCATAACCGATGGAGAGGGAGGTAAAGAGTCCGCCGGCTGCCCCATGCGATATAGAAAGATTCTCCTCAATCAAGGGGAGGAAAGGAGAGAATACAGCGCGTGTGGAAAAATTAAGAAACCAGAGACACCAGAAGATGAAAAGGGGGAGAAGTCTCATCTATTTCACTCGTTTTAAACGAGGAGGGTTATTGGATGGCTTCCCCTCTTTCTCTTTCTTTTTCTTCAGCACATTTTCATTGAAGAGAGTATTCTTCAAGCTGACGGCATTAATGATGTAATAGATGATCACTGCCTTTTCCCAATCCTTTGTTCCATCAAAATGTTCAATCCTCAAACGATACTTCTCCCTCAGATGAACCAGAGAGGCTTCATCAAAAGAGAGGATCTGTTCAGCCAATCTCACAAGGGCCTTTTCCATATTCATTCCTCGATTAATGCAAACGCATTAAATTATTTGTCATTGCGAGGAGCTGAGCGGTTGCGAGGCAAAGCCGAAGCAAACCCGGAGATTCCTCACTTCGTTCGGAACAGGCTCCGCAATCCCACGAAAAATGAGATTGCCACGCCCCTTGGGCTCGCAATGACAACGTACGATGTTAAAATATTCAATGCGTTTGTATTAGTTTTGAGTTGGGAGTATTCCACCCGTATCTCCGAACTACGAACTAATTACTCCGAACGATTGGGCATCGCTCGACATTCCTCACAGAGATGATTTAGGAGGGGGAAACGGCCCCCTCTTGTTCTGTAGCCGCCACAATTTCTGCAAAGAAACAGATAATCCAAACAAGCCCGGCAATAATAATAACCTATATGATTGGGATGGGATTTTGCGCAAGCCTGTCCTTTCCCCGTAGGATCAAAGCAGAGATACCTCCTGCATCGATAGCAGAACTCAAAGGAGTATTGATCCAGAACCGCGCCGCAGACATCACAGTAGCGAATCTCCATGGGTTTGCGTTAGAGGATAAAGGTAAAAGGTCTGAGGCAAAATCTTTTCCACCTGTTAGCAGGTAGGCGCCTTTTCCCTCAAACCTTGTGCCTCACTCTGATCCTACGGGGCAAACTTCGTGACCTGATGGGGGGCGTCAAAGGTATCGTGGAGGGCTCTCATGGCATCCTCGATTTGTTCTGCTTGAATGACACAGGAGCAGCTGGAGATCGAGGTGCTGATCGCTAAGACCTCTATCCCTGCTGTTCCAAGGGCATTAAACATGAAACCGGAGATCATGGGTCTCTCCCTGAAGTGGGGACCAAAGACGCTGATCGTAGCCACATTGGGATGATAAGAAATCCCTTTCGCCTCAATCAGGGATTTGACTCTCTCTAAAACTTCCAGGGCTGATTCTAAATGCTTCTGATCGATACAGAAAGTCATATTCCCATTGCCCTCGATATCAACATTTTGAACAACAAATTCGATGTTGATATTCTCTTTCCCCATCGCATGAAGAATCATCCCTGCCACATCAGGTCGATCTGGCAATGAAAGGATACTCACTGTGGCAAGACCGCTGTTTGCCATGATGCCCCCAACTTTGATCTTTGCCTCATTCCCCATTCTCTCTACCCCGTTAGAAAGCTCCTTTGTTTGCAGCGGAGATGAAGATAATATTTTCTGAAGGGCTTAAAGCCCCGCCTGACTCCCCGTTAAAAGAGCGAAATTCTTCTAACGGGGTCTACTCCCAGATCCTTCGGTCATCGATCTTTTTGGCTCGGTCCGGAATGCCCCCTCTCTGGACAAACTCCGCTTGCCCCTTTACTTTAAGGACTTCTTCGATTTCCCTCTCCACCTTTCTCTTCAGACCGATCTGATCAGCGATGGATTCTTTCAATTCGACATACATGATCATCTGGTCACGATATTCTTTTCGGGTCACCACGATCTGATAATTCGCCACCTCAGGGAATTTCGCCATCACATCGTCCACTTGCCATGGATGGATGAAGATCCCCCAAACCTTGGTCACCTGATCCGTTCGGCCTAAAATCCTTCCGAGACGCATTGAAGTCCGGCCGCAGGGACAAGTCTCTTCAATGAGATAGGAGAGATCTCCTGTGGCGAAGCGAATCATCGGAAAAACCTTGCTGAAGTTGGTCGCCACAATTTCCCCGGTGGCCCCCGTTTCTAATTGCCTTCCTGTCTCGGTATCAACAATCTCCACCACCACATCCTCAGAGATGTGCATTCCCTT
This sequence comes from Syntrophaceae bacterium UBA2208, assembly GCA_002327885.1. Classification (GTDB taxonomy): domain Bacteria; phylum Desulfobacterota; class BSN033; order BSN033; family UBA1163; genus UBA1163. The sequence goes on along the minus strand of DCUS01000106.1, from coordinate 7,672 downwards.
TTTCTCCGGGCATTCGTATCCCAGGCAACCCACATCCACAGTCCCATAAGCCTGCCGGATGGGGATATCCAGCTTTCCTTCCATCTTTTGCCGAAGCGATTCCGGAAACATCTCTGCACCGACAAAAGAAGCCCTAAGATGGAGATCTTTCTTTGGCTCAAGGCGCATGCCTTCTGCCGCTTCGATAATGGACATGAGGAAACTGGGTGTTCCCAGGTATCCCGTAACTTGAAGTTGTCGCATCAGATTGATCTGCATGGAAATATTTCCTGGACCCACCGGGATGACGGTGGCTCCTAACATTCGGAGTGACTCATCAAGCATCATGGCCAATGGCGTTAGGTGATAGTTGAAAGTATTGAGAACGATATCTCCTTTTCTTATCCCACAAGCGTAAAGCGCTTGAGCCCAACGGGTATCTCTATAAGGCCACTCTCCGGGTTCAAATACCGGTCCGGGCGACATATAAATTCTTCTCATTCCCTGCTTCGGAACAACTTCAAACCCTCCAAACGGAGGAGTATGTTTTTGAGAGTTGACTAAATCGGATTTTTTCGTAATAGGGAGTTTCTCAAGGTTTTTAAGAGTCTCAATCATCTCAGGTTTGACCCCGGCTGCGTCGAACCTTGCCTGAATGGCCTTTGAATAACGATATCCATAACGAAGAATCTCAGAGAGCCTTTCTATCAAATAGGCTTCTCGCTTTCTCTTCGACATCGTCTCTTTTCCCTTGCGAAAATAACCATGCGCCCGATCGATCATCTTATTCTCCTAAATTAATTGGAATGATGGAATAATGGGTCGCTTAAATCTTCAATGAGCAATAATCAATTTTCAATTCTCAGTGATCATTGATTATTGACCATTGCCAACTGACCATTGAATATCCCAATATTCCACTCTTCCAATATTCCAATTGGGGCAAAGCCCCGAAGTTTCGCCCAATTATAGGATAAAAACAGGGTCCACATCAATATCCAGATTGACTCCCCTCCCCTTTATTTGAACCTCCATTCTGGAGGCTAACTCCTGGGCAAATTGATGGAGTAACTGAGGACTTTTTCCCTTTGCCAGCATCTGCCACCGAAATTTTCCTCTCATCTTGGCAAAAGGCGCAGTGCTGGGACCCAGGATCTCGATTCCTTTTCCATACCCTTTCTTCAAAAGAGATTGTCCAATCCTTCCCATCTCTGCTGCCATCCCCTTTGTCCTCGTTTCACTGTTTCCGACCAATCTAAAATTAATGAACCGTGAGAAAGGAGGATAATCCAATGCCCTCCTGTATTGAATCTCCTCCTGATAGAAACCGACATAGTCGTGGTCTTTCGCCCTGAGGATGCTAAAATGGTCCGGGTTAAAGGTCTGAATCACCACCTCTCCGAAAATTTTCCCTCTTCCCGCCCTTCCCGCTACCTGGGTGAGAAGTTGAAAGGTTCTCTCGCTTGCCCGAAAGTCTGGAAAGTGAAGGGATGTATCAGCAGAAACCACTCCGACAAAAGTCACGTTTGGAAAATCATGTCCTTTGACGATCATCTGGGTTCCGACCAGGATATCAATCGTCCCGGATTCAAGTCCTTTCAGAATCTGAAGGTGAGAGCGTCGCCGCAAAGTGGTGTCGCGGTCCATCCTTGCCACTTGTGTCCCCGGGAATAATGACCGAATTTCCTCCTCCAGGCGTTCGGTCCCGGTCCCCATTCCCTGAAGTCGGTGGCCTTCACATTTCGGACAATCTCCAGGGGCCCGGATTCGATAATCACAATAATGGCATTGGAGTGAACGATCCCGGAGATGATAGGTGAGGGTGACATTACAATTCGGACACTTAAAGGTGTGGCCGCAATCCGGACAGAGGATAAAATTGGCAAACCCTCTGCGATTGAGAAAAAGGAGACTCTGGTTTTTTTCTTCGATATTTTTCCGAAGGGCTGCCCGGACTTGATCTGATAAGAGACCTCCTTCTTTCTTGATGTCCACCACCTCCACCCGCGGAAGGGGCTTCCCTTCGATCCTCTCCGGAAGGTTAAGGAGATGAAACTTCCCCTTCTCGGCGTTATAAAACGACTCCAGAGAGGGGGTGGCAGATCCTAAAAGGAGGGTTGCCTCAACCTGCTTGGCTCGAACCACCGCGACATCCCGAGCATGGTATTTTAATTTCTCTTCCTGTTTATAGGATGGATCATGTTCTTCATCTACGATAATGATTCCGACATTTTTAAAAGGGGCAAAAATGGCAGAACGAGCCCCCATGGCAATCTTCACCTCTCCCTTCCAGATCCTCCTCCATTGATCATAACGTTCTCCTTTTCCAAGCCCGCTATGAATGAGAGCGAGGTTTTCGCCGAAACGATCTTTGAACCGGGAAAGAAGCTGAGGCGTCAAAGATATCTCAGGAACGAGGATAATTGCCTCCCGTCCTTGAGCCAATACCTCTTCGATGGCTCGAAGGTAAATCTCCGTCTTCCCGCTCCCTGTCACACCATAAAGCAGAAAGGGAGAAAACCGCTTCGAATGGATCCCCTTGAGGATTTCACTGAGTACTCTTTTCTGATCAGGAGTGGGTTCGGGTTTTGGATAAGGCTTGAGTCCCGGTCGAGAAGAGAGATCACGGCATATTTCTCTCTTAGAAAGTGATAGGAGGCCTTTGGTCTGCAAGGATTGGACGGGTTTTGAAGGCGATTTAAATCGTTTGCTCAGCTCAGAATAAGAAATCTCTCCTCGTTCTTTTGCCCACTTCAGAATTTCAGCCTGCTTTTTTGAGAGGAGTGGGGGAGGCTCTGTTCCTTGATATTGGACCACCCTCTCAAATTTCGGTTTGACCTCTTTTCCTTCTATCCCGGCATCAATATTGAGAAGCCCCTTCCTCTTCCAGGAAAAAAGTTGAGGCTTTGACACTTCCCCGGGGAACTGTTTCAATATCTTTTTTAAAGAAATCTTTCCGCATCTCTCAATTTCTTTAAGGACCTTTTCCTGAATCGGTTCCAAACCACCCTGACTCAGGCGCTCTTTCCCCTCTTGAACAAGACTCAGGATCAGTTCGCTTTTTAAATGTAGCCCCGGCGGAAGCCCGGTTTTAATCACCTCACCTAATGGATAAAGGTAATAATCTGAAATCCAGCGGTAGAAATGGAGCATCTGAGGGTCCATCAGGGGGGCTTCGTCAAGGAGACTCTCAACCTCCCGTAATTTCTCTTCCACCCCTTTTGGAGGTTGATCGAAAAGATCGATTGAAAACCCGGTGATTTTTCTTCCTTTGAAAGGAACGAGCACCCTCATTCCAATCCGGAGAGACTCTTTCATTTTTTCTGGAATGCGGTAGTGGAATGTCTTAAAGACAGGAAGGCCAACCGCTATTTCAACAATTTCTTTCATCGTTTTTCAATTATCCCCTTTTGATCAATTTTGTCAAATCCTCATCCCCCTTTACACCTTTCTTCCAAAAAACTATAATGACCTCAATCTTTACTCTTGGCATTCCCCTTGCCGGCGGGGCATAGGCCCTAATCTAACCCCCCTTAGAAAAAGGGGGGCGAGGGGG
>DCUS01000106.1:0-4118 GCA_002327885.1 Syntrophaceae bacterium UBA2208 | reverse complement strand
GCCTACAACGAAACCCAACTCCGAAGAGAATTCATTGATCCCTTCTTTGAGGCCCTGGGTTGGGATGTGGCCAATAAGGCAGGATATGCGGAACAATATAAAGATGTCATTCACGAAGATGCGATAAAGATTGCAGGAGCCACCAAGGCGCCGGATTACTGCTTTCGTATTGGAGGTGTCAGAAAATTCTTTCTTGAAACAAAGAAGCCCTCCATTGATATCAAAGACCAGACAAGCCCTGCTTACCAATTAAGACGATATGCCTGGAGCGCCAAGCTTCCCATTTCTATTCTCACTGATTTCGAAGAGACGGCTATTTACGATTGCCGACTTCGACCGAAGCCAAGCGACAAATCCAGTATTGGACGTGTCAGGTTTTACACATATACCCAGTACCTCGACTCTTTTGAAGAGATCTACAATCTCCTCTCAAAAGAATCCGTATTGAAAGGCTCATTTGATAAATTTGCAGAATCTGCGAGACAGAAGCGTGGAACAGCAGAGGTTGATGCCGAATTCTTAAAAGAAATAGAGTCCTGGCGTGAAGTTTTGGCTAAAGACATCGCCATGAGGAACCAAAAGCTATCAATCCAGGAACTCAACTATGTTGTTCAGCTCACCATTGATCGCATCATCTTTTTGCGGATGTGTGAGGATCGAGGAATTGAACATTACGGTCAGATCCAAAATCTTCTCAATGGCACAAACACTTACCGTCGTCTACGAGAAATTTTCTACCATGCTGATGATAAATATAACTCCGGACTTTTCGACTTCAGAACCGACCGGCTCACCCCTGAAATCAAAGTAGATGATAAACCACTGAAGGATATCTTCAAGACCCTCTACTATCCTGAGTCTCCTTATGAATTCTCAGTCCTTGGGGCGGATATTTTAGGCCATGTTTACGAGCAGTTCTTGGGAAAGGTGATACGGCTCACCGAAGGCCATCGGGCAAAGGTGGAAGAAAAACCTGAGGTGAGAAAGGCCGGAGGCGTTTATTACACCCCTACTTATATCGTGGAATACATCGTTAAGAACACAGTTGGAAAACTTTACGAAGGCAAAACCCCCAGACAGATCAGTTCCGTACGAATACTCGACCCGACCTGCGGTTCGGGCTCCTTTCTTCTCGGAGCTTATCAATTCTTATTAGATCATCATCGGGACTGGTATCAAAAGGATGGACCTCAAAAGCACACCAAGGAGATTTATCAGGGCCGTGGCGGTCAGTGGTATCTGACCATTCAAGAGAAAAAAAGGATTCTCCTAAACAATATTTATGGCGTGGACATTGACCCCCAGGCCGTTGAAGTGACCAAATTGAGTTTGCTCCTCAAAGTCCTTGAAGGTGAAAATCAGGATACCCTGGAAAAACAGATGAAGCTATTCAAGGAACGTGCCTTGCCTGATTTAGGAAGCAACATCAAATGCGGCAACTCCCTGATTGGCCCCGATTTTTATTCTGTAGGGGCAGGTCATGACCTGCCCTTGTTCAAGGATGAAGAAGCTTATCGGATCAACGCCTTTGACTGGGAGAAAGAATTTCCCGAAATCATGAAACAAGGCGGGTTCGATGCAGTGATTGGAAATCCACCTTATATTCGCATTCAAACCATGAAAGAATGGGTACCTGTTGAAGTAGAACTTTATAAGAAAAACTTTTCCTCTGCAAGTAAAGGCAATTATGACATCTATGTAGTTTTCGTAGAGCGTGGGTTAGGCCTGCTGAATAAACGAGGACGGCTGGGATTTATCTTGCCACACAAATTTTTCAATGCTCAATATGGGGAGCCGCTACGTGGTGTTTTGTCGAAAGGCAAACATCTTGCCGAGGTGATACACTTTGGTGATCAGCAAGTCTTTGCCGGAGCCACTAATTATACTTGCTTGCTTTTCCTTGATAAAGCGGGCGGCAAACAATGTCATTTCGTTAAGGTGGATGATCTAACAGCATGGCGTCATAATGGCGAAGCTATAGAAGGGAAGATTCCGACCACTAAGATTACCTCCTCAGAATGGAACTTCACCGTTGGAAAAGGTGCGGCATTGTTCGAGAAACTGAGCAAGATGCCAGTGAAGTTGGAGGATGTGGCAAATAGAATGTATCAAGGGGCAATAACCAGCGCTGATACGGTATATCTGTTCAAGCAATCCCACCCCGAGAAGAAGAAAGGAATAACCGAAGTTTTCTCAAAAGAACTGAATGACTGGGTAGGATTAGAGTCACGCATCCTGAAGCCTGTAATTCGCAGTGGTAACATTGCCCGCTACACCGCCGAGGCTACGGCACTTGTATTGTTCCCATATGATGTAAAAGACTGCCTTGCAAGGCTTTTCTCTGCGAGCGAAATGCAACACAACTATCCCTTGGCATGGGACTATTTAAATCATAATAAGAGACTTTTGGAAGATCGTGAGAAAGGAAAATTTAGAGATTCAGAGTGGTATCGATTCGGGAGGACTCAGAACCTCGGAATGTGGGAACAACCCAAATTGATGATCCCTTATATGATCACAAATTTGGCTGCCTATCTTGATACGTCCGACAATTATTACTTCATCAACGTAACCACAGGTGGCTACGGTATTACAAGCGATTCTAACCTCTGTTACTTTTGCGGTCTCCTGAATTCTCGTCTGCTTGATTTCTACTTCAAGCAAGTCTCAACTACCTTTCATGGTGGTTACTTTGCAGCAAACAAGCAATATATCGAACAACTACCCATCCGCGCCATTGATTTCTCCGACCCCACTGACAAAGCCCGCCATGCCCGGATGGTGAAGTTGGTCGAGCAGATGTTATCACTTCACAAGCAATTTACTGCAGCGAATACTCCAGACGAAAAGACACGATTAAAACGCCAGATCGAAGCCACCGATCAACAGAGCGACCATCTGGTGTATGAGTTGTACGGGCTTACAGACAAGGAGATCCAAATCGTCGAGGATAGGACAAAGTAATAGGATCACATATGATCAGTGATAGGGAATCTCTGGGGCTCACCCAAAGAGGGGTGTATCAGCATTTTGTTTATACTTCCTAATTGGGAGTATACACGCATTGCAGTATTGGACGAGTTGAAATTAAAGACAGAAATTTATGGAACGGAAAAGTGAAAGAATTTGTAGAGAAGGTTTTTCAAGGCTATTATTGAAAACCTTAGATCCTCAAGACATTTGTTGGGAGCCAGTGGAAGATGATCCTCCTGATTACTTTTTATTATTATTTGGACAAAAGCGTTTTGCAGTGGAAGTAACGGAAGCCAAAATTTATTGTAAGTCTATTATAGATAAAGAACAGGTATTAGAAAGGGAATACAGAAATTACCATAACCGTTATGTAAAGCAAATAGAGCAAGAAGCAAGAGAAAATGGAATTTTAGTAGGTGCGTACTTCATTGAATTTAAATTTCCTGTATTTAAGAGGTGCAAATATAGGAATTTCCTTTCGGGACTTAAAAGGCAGTACTTTCAATACATACAAGAAACTCGACGTCTCGACTCCGCAGACAAAAAAGATCTTTTTTTAGAGACTGTTTGGATTTCTTCAATCAAAAAGGTCCATCAAAATAGGGACATAATTTATCCGACGTTGGGAATGAGATCCGCTTGGGTTAATTCTCCTCAAAATATACAAATCGTAAAGAATTTCCTACAAGGAGCTATTAACGACAAAAGACAAAAATTGGAAAATAAAGCTATTAAAGAGCCAAAAATCTTATTGCTTTATGATTCATACTTACTCGATGAAACATCGACGTATTCTTTTGGCATTGAATCTTTAGAAAATATTGAATATTTTCATACAATATTTATAGAGTTTGCGGGAGGTGAGGGGCTAATATTCTATTCAAAGGATCCCAATGATTTCAACAGAGAATAGAAGACGGTGGACAGCAAGAGGGACATCCATAAAATTATAAAATTCCAAGGGGGCATGGGGTCAATTCTTCAACCGTGACATTTATCAAGAAGTTGCTTGAATAAATGCTGGGCGTCACGATCATGGCTCAACCGATTTCTCAAACGCCTTCGCTCCTGACTCACGGATGTATATCCTACCCGAAAAAGTTCTCCTGTCTCTGGACCCTTTAAGCCTCCTGTTCGACAAAGCA
>DCUS01000160.1:2138-3543 GCA_002327885.1 Syntrophaceae bacterium UBA2208 | reverse complement strand
GTTCGCAATGACACCTTGTTAATGTCCACATATTTAAGTCGTCCACTATAATTACTCAAAGCTGAAAGCTCAAGGTAAAATCTCAAATCTGCAATCTGAAATTTTATCTTTTATGAACAAACCCCAATCCATCCGTTCGATTCTTGAAAAAACCATAAAGACCCTGGAGATCGATGCTCCGTTAAAAACCTATTCCATCATGGGCGCCTGGAAGGAAATTGTAGGCGAACCCGTAGCGATTCATTCACAACCCTATTCCATTCGAAATCGGATCCTCTTTGTTGAGGTGTCTCATCCCACCTGGATGCAGCAGCTCCAATTTCTAAAACTCACCCTTCTCGAAAAAGTAAACCATTTTTTAGGCGAATCGCTCATCCAGGACATTCGATTCAAAGTGGGGAAGATCTCTCCCCCTATCCCATCTCCTCCAAAAACCCTTTCCTTGGAAGACGAAAAAATCGATAGGATGACTTTGAATCAAATTGAAAGTATTGTTCAAGCGATCGATGATGAGGGCATCCAGAGGGGTCTCCGTGAGGTCTTGATTAAAAGTGCCAAATGTGAACAATCACGTAAAAATTTTAAACCAAGTTCGGAGTAAGGAGTCTGGCGTTGGTAGATTTAAAACCCAGTAAAAGGACCCTAAACTCTCAATCGGCACTTCGGTGAGCAAGGGTAATTTGAAAAATGCCACCCAAAACCGGAAAGGCTTTAATTCTTTTAAATCCCACCTTTTTTAAGACTTCATTCTGGTCAAATGAAAAGAAGTTGAGGTTTTCCCTCTCAAACAGTTTAAAAAAGACAAGGGAAATGGTGTTGCTATTGCCAGAAACCTTTGGATTAAAGTCCGCAATCACCATCCTCCCTTTCTCTTTTAATGCCAAATAAGAATGTTCGAAAACGGCCAAACGTTTTTTTTCCGGAAGCTCATGGATGGCAAAGGAAGTGAAAATACCATCAAAATAATCTTGATATCCCCACGGTTTCGTCACATCTTGAAAAAGAAACTCACCCTTATTGATTCCACCATACCGCTTTCTTGACCACTCCACCATATTTTTAGAAATATCCATCCCCACCACCTCGCCATCACTCCCGACTGCTTGGGCCATCCATGATGCGACTCTCCCTGTTCCCGAACAGAGGTCCAGAAGCTTCTCGCCCTTTTCAGGAGTAAGAATCTTGACTGCCTTTTTCTGAAACCCGGCATACCGTTTGATGGTAAGGAGATCAAAAAAGATATCGTAATAAGGAGCGAACTTTTCGAAGAAATCGATGCGATGTTTTACCTGGCATAGAGCAGAGCGCATAGGGCATGGCGTTATGAAATCACCAAATACTAAATAAATCCAAATATTCTCTCAGAGCCTATTTAAAGTCACGTTCTTTCAATCGTGACTTTAGA
>DCUS01000160.1:0-2120 GCA_002327885.1 Syntrophaceae bacterium UBA2208 | reverse complement strand
AAGATGCAGAAGGCATGCCCGGTTGGCCAATACCCCAATTCTCCTGCTGAGACCACCTCTCTCGATCCTTTCTCCAATCCCATCTTGACCGGAATGGCGAAGTAAATCTCTTCGCCCCAGCGATTGGCCTTCGCTTCCATCGGAAGAGCTTCCCAGACTAATTGTGCGGTCTCCGACTCATTCAATTCGGCTTCGACCTTCAGGTCATTCACGAGGATCCTGATCTTCTTGTTCATCTTCACCTCTTCTTGCCTCCAGAGGATCAAATTCATTAAAAAGACCCTCATGTTCCCCATAGTTTTCCAAATTGTTTGGGAAGAAGAGGATCTCACGGTCCATCTTGACCACTTCCCCTTTCAGGGTCAGGAATTTCTGGGTTTGATTCCTTAGCAAAAAGAAACTGAGAGCCACCAGAACATAACTGGAGAGTTCTCTGGCCAGAGTATAGAGAAAGTGAATTTCCAATCCAAAAAAGTAGTAGTCCTCTATAAAAAGTCTCAGCGTATTGATTAAAAGGCCCAGGGTGATGAGCTGTAAAAAGCGTTTGGTCTTCGTTGTATTCTGAGCTATGGCATTGAGGCACTGATCATAGGCTTTCTTAAAGTTCTTCCAGCTGTTCGAAATGTTCTTGAGGAGGTCCATATACACCTTTTCTTCCCCTCCGTAAATCTTCAACCGAACTTGCCTGTCTCCGCGAAAAAGAAGATAGCGTTTCAACAACTCCTCTCTTTCTGAAAGGAGAGTCTGGTTTATTTTGAGACCTCGGTAGAGGGCATAGCCCATGCCGACGAGGAGAAGAAAGGGGATCACCTCGTTCATCACCCTGATCCAAAGCACTTCATTCATCTTTCAGGCCTTTGCTACATCCGATTGATCAGGCTGGCCATATAGCCCGCCCCAAATCCGTTATCGATGTTAACCACCGCGATACCCGAGGCGCATGAATTCAACATGGCCAGCAGGGCAGTGATTCCTCCGAAACTTGCCCCGTATCCGACACTGGTGGGTACAGCAATCACCGGCCGATCCACCAACCCACCCACCACACTGGGCAAAGCCCCTTCCATCCCGGCCACGACGACGAGGACACGGGCTGCTTCCAATCTTTCCCTCTCAGAAAGGAGTCGGTGAATCCCTGCGACCCCGACATCATAGAGGGTCTCCACGCGATTCCCCATAAATTGGGCTGTGACAGCGGCTTCCTCAGCAACAGGGATATCCGTCGTCCCCGCGGTGATGACGAGAATCGTTCCTTTCCCTGGAGTCCTGACGGGATGGGTCAGGTAGGTCAAGACTTTTGACCTCGGATAGTAATGACTTTTTGGAAAAACCCTCTGTATCGCCTTGGTCTTTTTCTCCTCCAGACGCGTGATGAGGATGTTCTGACCCTTTCTCCTCAATTGTTTCATGATCGAAACAATCTGTGCAGAAGTTTTTCCTTCCCCCCAGATCACCTCCGGAAAACCTCTCCGGAGACTGCGATGGTGATCAATTCTGGTGAACCCCAGGTCTTCAAAAGGAAGGGACTTCAATTGCGCCATGGCCTCATCAAGCGTCGTCTTTCCGGATTTAATCCCTTTCAAGAGGCCTTCGAGTTTTAGAATATTCATTTTTTCACTTTAAAAGAATATTTTATTCAGTCCATCAACGAAAAGTCAAGAAAAAGCCCAAAAAAAAACCATGGCTTACCAGCCTCCACCGCCACCCCCTCCGCCCCCGCCTCCGGAGGACCCGCCTCCACCAGATCCACCTCCACCCCCCCCACCAAAGCCTCCTCCTCCGCTACTTAAACCTGGAGCCGAGGAGGAGAGGGCATTGGTAAAGGAGTCGCCAAAGGAAGATGAAAATTCGCTTATTGAGGCAAGGCCTGTTCCCATTCCTGCATACCACGAAGGTGAATATCCTGCTTTGCCCGTTGCCGAAACATTCGCAAGGACATCTGAAAACTGCTCTGCCCATTTTTGCTCTACATCGAGGGCAAGGGCATAGGGCAAATATTTTTCGAATAGCTCCGGGGTCCTCTCAGGCGGGTTAAGCATGTTAAGCCTGTCTTTCTCCGTGGCCACCAGGAACTGTTTGAACCCCTTTATCGCATCGAGCATTTTTCTTGCTTCTGGGGT
>DCUS01000099.1:13873-17195 GCA_002327885.1 Syntrophaceae bacterium UBA2208 | reverse complement strand
CTGCCTTTTTAAGTTTTAGAAGACCGTGCAGACGCGGTTTCTTCCATGTGCCATCGGCGCCTAATTCAAGATCAACCTTTCCATGGCTCCCCTGAATGATGTCAGGAAACAAGGTGGCCACCAGCTCCTTGTCTTGAAATTGTCCCTGGAGAGAAAGGTGAATCGGACGATCGCTTTGAATCGAGGTGGGCCAATGCGAAGTCAAGGGAAGGCGGAAACGACCTTTCAGACCGCCCATTTCCTCAAGTCCGAGAGAAAGGTTCCCGCTTAATTGGTGATCATGCCACTCACATCTGACCTCCGCGGTTTGGAGTGTTTTCATTATTTTGTCTGTTCCATATTGCCAACCCACCAGCCCCTCGGAAACCTTTAACGTTCCTACGGCTCCGAATTGCCGCATTCTTTCCGCCCACTGTAAGGAGAGTTGCCCCCGGAGACGGCCTTCGAGTGTGACAGTTTGAGGGAAAAAAGTCTGGAAAAGACCCAAATCGATAGCTTCCCAATGGGTTTCTAACTTTCCACGGTCCGGGACAATGATTTGTCCCGGCTGGGGAGAGGAAAGATTCCCCCACAGTTTTCCACCTGCGGTGTCTTTAATCTCCCATGAAGCCGAAAGCCCTTTTTCATTCCAGTTAAATTTCACGAACCCCTGAGAGGGTCCTATCTTGAGGGTCGTATCCGTAATTGTCCCTGAGAGGTTTACCATACCAGCCATTCTCAGACGGTCTTCTTCTAACCACTGCAGAGATAAATAACCTGTCGTATGCCCTGAGAGATGTTTTTCCCCGAGCCATGGATTGGCCCGTGATAGATCAAACCTGCGCCACTCGGCCTGTAAAGATCCTCTTAAAGGATGCAGAGTGAGATCAGTAGAAACTCTTAGTCTTTCATCATTTGAAGAGTTGATCGAAAAGGATTTCAGGACGATCTGACGCGATGAGATTGATAACGATGCGCGGTCCTCCATTTCCCAGGAGCCACGAAGATCACTCCCCATCAGTTGAACAACCGTCCCCTGCCAGACCTCCTGCGAATAGCCACCCTCAACATCCCCGTTTACTTTTCCCTCGGGCAGGCGGATTGTAAAATGAACCTTATGGCGGGGTAATTTCCCCTTTACATCCAGGGCGGCGGAATCAATGTTCAGGGACCGGTAAATTACCTTCCGGACCTCTCCCCTGATTTCCACCGGGTCATGCTCATGCTCGATGAGCCGTGCGGAAAAGCTGGTCGCGCCTATTTTTATATCTCTTATGAAGAGATCTTTTCCCTTACCATCAAGATCCATGGCGAGCTGACGATTTCTCCAGCGAGCCCATCCCTTTGCAAAAAGGCTGCCCCGTGTGCCCGGAATCAATCCTGAAAGGTCGCTTATCTCCGCATGGAATGTCATTTTTTCTTGAAGCGCGCCTTTTGCGAATAGATCGAAGCCTTTTCCCTTCAGATCTGCTCCCACGATCCGCAGGATGGAATTCTCCATGTGCAATTCTATATCGCCTGTTAATGGTTGACCTCTCACGTGGCTCTGGAGGAGGTGCGCCCTTAGCCTTCCTTCAGGAGAGGTTTCCTCTGGCGAGTGAAATGTGCCTTTGAGATCAACATTGATCTTCCCATCCCAATCAGGAGTAATCCTGGCAGGGTTGATATTTCTGGCCTGAAGAGCCCCTTTTAGAGAGAGGCCTTCTCCCCATTGTGCGTTCAGATGGCCCTGAAAATTTCCATCAAGCAGGGAGCCCTCCAGAATAGTCAGGTGGGCTTCTTGAAGTCCTCCTTTGAAAGTTCCTGAGAGGTGTCCCGAATACCATTTCCCTTTTGTATTCTCGATTCTGATATTTCCCCTGTAATCATTTGGGTGGCCTTCGATATGGAAGAATCCGGAGAATGCCGTCTTGGTGCTCAACTCCTGTGAGAGATCCAGGTCAGAGAATTCCATCTTCAAGTTCATCAAGATGTCATCAGCGGTAAAGGTGATCCGGCCATCCCCCATAAACTTTTCATGCCGCTCGGGTCTTGAAAAAATTAAATTACGGAGATGAAGCTCGTTTCTGGTCAATCCGATTTCTGTCTCGATCAAAAATCGTTTGATTGATCCGGACCTTCCTTCAATCATTAGATTCCCTGCAACCTGTTCAGGGCCTCTGGCTCGAAGAAGCCGTGAGTTCAAGCGGAGGCTATCCATGCCACCCATCCCCGTAGAAGGTGAGAGATTGATATTGAGGTAGAGACTGGGCCTCATGAGACCTAATTCGGCGGTCCCCTTGACAATACCCGAAGAAAATTCGAGGTTCATTTCTTCAAGGGTTAAGAGACCATAGCTCCAGTTGAGGCGTCCAGTCAGGCTTTCCACTCTTAAAGGGTTATGATTCTGCCGCCGATACGAAAACTCTTTAATTTGGAAGTTCCTGACATTGCCATGGATCCAAAGGGAAAGACCGGGCACGGTGGGCCATTCAAGATCAGGAGAGGTTCTGATTTCAGGCCGGTTATCCTGGATTTGAACTCCTTGCATGGACAGTTTTTCAATTGTTGCTTTTCCCATCAGCAGATGGAGGGGCTGCCAGCGAATTTGAAAATCCTCCGCCTTCATCTCACCCTCTGGCCAATATACGCGGAGTCCTTCTATTTTGAGTTGACGTCCTATCTGGCCAAAAATCTTTTGCGCTTCGATCTTAACAGGTGTCCAGCGGGAGATCGCACCGGTCATCCAGCGGGCGCCTCCGTTTGTTCCAAACAACCAGAGGGTTGCAGAAACAAACCCACCGGTCACCAAGAGAAGGATAAGCAGTGGTATGATCCAGCGTCTCATAGTCCAAAACCCACTGTGAAATGGACCCGAAATTTTGGGTCCTTCACCCCCACCTGACGTGCGAGATCCAGTCTGATGGGTCCGATTGGCGTATAAAGCCTAATCCCGAAACCCACTCCATGATGCGGATCGATCTTTCCAAAATGACTGAAAGCATTTCCCACATCGTAAAAGACCGCCACGGCCCAGATTTTTGCAATGGCTCGTTCAAGCTCTACGCTTCCCACCAGAAGATGTTTACCCCCTGCGACATTCCCACTCGCATCATGGGGGCCAAGGGATTGGTAGGCATAACCGCGGATGCTCCGGTCTCCTCCGGCAAAGAAGCGGACAGAGGGTGGCAAATCGTGGAGGGGATCGCTTAGAAGTGTAAAACCTCCTTGAACACGGGTAAATAGAGAAAATTTCAAAGGAAGAGGAATAAGCCAATCTCCATCGAATAGAAGTTGTAGAAAACCGGTATCGGATCCAAGAAACTTATCCGTCCCTCTCAATTCCAAAGCGTACCGGTATCCC
>DCUS01000099.1:0-13847 GCA_002327885.1 Syntrophaceae bacterium UBA2208 | reverse complement strand
TCTCCTACCTCGAAATCCTCCCGTCGAACTTGAATGTACCCGGAGCCAAGCCTTCCCTCTCCCAGACTTCGCGTATGTTCAAGCTCCACAGATATGGATCGACTTTCAAAAGTCTTTTCGCTCTCATGCTCAATCCCTGTTTTTAGAGAAGTGAAACTTTGAAGGTCAGAGGGAGAAGGCAAGACATAGCGTGTCACGAAATTCTGAAGACGCTCGGAGAGGTTTGCCTCCACATGTAATTCATGGCCCCAATGGTTAAAATTCAAATCCTGATAGTTCGCTGTAATTCTGGCCCCCGTATCTGTTCCGTAACCGATCCCTGCACGTAAGCGTTTGGGACGTGAGGCTGAAAGTTTGATTTGAACAGGAACCATAGCGTCCCTGGCAGACTCCTTTTCAGGGATGATCATCACCTCCTGGAAGCGGTCAGAATTATTGAAATTGAGTTGGGTCTGAAATATTTTGGGATATGAAAAAGCCTCGCCGGATTGGAAAATGACATACCTTTTTAAAAAATGCTCAGGATACTCGGGAGTCCCCACAATCCGAATCTCTCCGAAATAATAACGGAAGCCTGTCTCAAGGGTTAGCTCAATCTCGGCGCTATATTCGCTCCGAGAAACCTTGATCACATGGACGGAGAAATCCGAATCGAGATAGCCGAGATTGAGGGTCTCTGTTTTAAGATTCCCTTTCGCTTCTTCATATCTCTGATGGAGCAAGATATCCCCCTCCTTCAGAGGAAAAGTCTTTAGCAATTCCCTTAAAAGTTTCTCCTCCGCTCCAGGACCCTGAATCGACACTTTTACCGATGTGATCAGTGCCGGTTTCCCCGGTTCCACTTCGACATGCAGTTTATAAATACCTTCTTCAACCGTTTCCAGAGAAACCTTTGTCCGAGCATTGTAGTAACCAAAGGGTTCAAGGGCCTGACGGACCCTTTCCGGTATCTGGTTCTTAAAACGGACCAACCAGAGCCTGTCCACCTTCCCCTCATAAACCAGTCCGATCGGAAGGGTGAGCGCAAGCTGAACATTTTTCAGCTCGTCTCCCTTCACTCCCTGCACAAGGACCTGGAGTGGTTCCTTGACCTCCAAAAGTGTTTCGAACTGGAAAACTTCCTCTGCAGTCAGAAGCGAGGTGCTGAAAATAAGGACAAAAACGAATCCATAATGGAAGACCTTCATCTGTCACTCTTCATCTTAAGATATTTCCGGATTATCCTGTTTACCCCATCTCCGGCTATGGGCTATGCATTTTCTGACGTTTTATTAATTTTTCGATTTCTACCGCCCAGAAGACCAAAGAGGACAACGCCAGCGTTATTGTCAACTCGGCAAGGGTCAATGGTTGGGTCTTGAATATCGGATTCAATGATGGAACGTAAATCGTCGCCATCTGCAGGACAAAAGTCAATAAGACCGCGGCCAAAAGGTATTTGTTGGAGAACAAACCTATTCGGAATAGTGATTCCTTCTCCGACCTTATGGCCAATACGTGGGCAAGCTGGGTGAGGCAGAGTGTTGTAAATACCATGGTCTGCCAATGCGGATTAGCCGTTTTCGTTGTCCAGAACTCTACCGAAAGAGTTATGCCGGCCATCAAAAGACCGACCCATAGGGCATGAATTCCTAAGCCTTGAGCAAACATGCTTTCTTTCGGATTGCGTGGAGGCCTTTTCATGACATCCCCCTCGGCCGGTTCAACAGAAAGGGCAAGGGCAGGGAAGCCGTCGGTTACCAGATTTATCCAAAGAATGTGAATGGGCAGCAGGGGGATAGGCAAGCCAGCCAGGGGCGCCAGGAACAGAGTCCATATCTCTCCTGAGTTGGTGGTCAAAAGGTATCTTAAGAATTTTCTGATGTTGTCGTATATCTTTCTTCCTTCCCTTATCGCCTTAACGATCGTAGCAAAGTTGTCGTCAAGAAGTATCATGTGGGCCGCTTCTTTTGAGACATCCGTCCCGGTGATCCCCATGGCCACGCCAATGTCGGCTCTCTTCAGGGCTGGCGCATCATTCACCCCATCGCCGGTCATCGCAACGAATTGCTCTTTGTCCTGGAGCGCCTTCACAATCTTCAGTTTCTGCTCGGGCGCTACCCGGGCGTAGACCCTGATCTGGCCCACCTTTTCCTCAAATTCTTCCAAGGAAAGCTCGTCCAGTTCTCGTCCAGTCAATACGTGACCGGGACCCTCCTCAATGATGCCGAGCCTTTTAGCTATTACCTTTGCCGTGGTCGGGTGATCTCCTGTGATCATTACGGGTTTGATCCCCGCCTGTTTACACATCGAAACCGCCTCTTTAGCCTCTTCTCTCGGAGGATCCATCATTCCCACAAGACCCAACAGGGCAAGGCTGGTTTCAACGTTTTCAGGATTAAGGTCATCGGGAAGGGACTCCCACTTTCTCATGGCCACAGCGAGAACCCTTAAGCCGTCTGCAGCCATTTGTTCTTGGATGCGATCATTTTCATCGGCAGAGATTTGTTTCAATCCTTCAGGCGTTACCATGGATTCTGATTTATCGATCAATACCTCCGCCGCGCCTTTGGTAAAGGAGACATACCCGGTCCCACCCAGCATCCTGGCCAATGGAGAGGCGGCAGGGACTGAATGGAATGTGGTCATACACTTTCTGTCCGAGTCAAACGGGATTTCAGCTATTCTCGGATACCTTGTTTCAAGCTCCTTTTTTGTGAAACCATATTTCTGGGCCAGATTCAGAAGCGCGACCTCCGTAGGATCCCCCAACACGGAGCCATCATCCCCGACCTCCGCATCGTTGTTCAGAGCCAGGGCCATCGGGAGCAGATGATCCGAATTCGGGTCAACATGGAACCCTGAATGAGTAATCATTTTTCCGTCGATGTACATCTCTTCCACGGTCATCTTATTTAACGTCAGTGTGCCCGTCTTATCCGAGCAGATGTAGGTGACCGACCCCAGGGTCTCCACCGCGGGAAGCTTCCTGATCAGGGCATTTTGTTGAACAAGCTTTTTTGCACCAAGGGCAAGGGAGATGGTTATTACTGCGGGCAGTGCTTCGGGAATGGCGGCTACGGCAAGGGAAATCGCGGTAAGCATCATCAATAAGAGTGGCTCCCCTCTTATAACGCCGATGCCGAAAACAATAATGCATATGGCTAAAACCGCAAAGGTAAGTTTGCGTCCGAAGGTGGCCAGCCTCTTTTGGAGGGGTGTCTTTACTTCTTTCTCTTCCTGCAGCATGGTTGCGATCTTGCCCAGTTCCGTCTGCATTCCTGTAGCGACGACAATCCCCGCGCCGCGCCCATACGTTACAAAAGTGCCTTTAAAGGCAAGATTTTTCCTGTCGCCAAGAGAAAGATGTTCATCGTGCAGTGCCCTTGTATGTTTCTCAACCGCTACCGATTCGCCTGTCAGTGCGGCCTCATCCATTTTCAACTGGGCCGACTCGGTCAGCCTCATATCCGCAGGCACTACTTTCCCTGCTTCAAGGGTGACCCTATCCCCCGGGACCAGCAGAGAGGCCGGAATGGCAACCACCACTCCATCCCGGATCACCGTTGCCGCAGACGCAGCCATCTTCTTCAGGGCGGCCATCGCCTTTTCTGCCCTGTATTCCTGTATAAAGCCAATGACTGCATTAAGGATGACGATCACAGCGATGGCGATGGTGTCGCTCAACTCACCCACCATCCCTGAGATAATGGCCGCTCCGATAAGAACAAGGATCATAAAGTCCGCAAACTGTTCCATGAACATTCCAAAAAGCGTCTTCTGCTTCTTCTCCTTTAAGACGTTGGGGCCGTATCGATCAAGCCGTATTCCCGCCTCCTCGGATGAGAGGCCCTTCGGGCAGGAGTTCAGCTCTTCAACAACATCCGTTATCTCTTTTTGATGCCAGTTCATTCATCCTCCCAGGCTTGTTTAAAAATTCTTCCCCCGAACAATACGTCGCGGCAAGAATACTCAACCCTGCAAGATTGTTTATCTCACAGTTGCGTAAAATTAGATAAAAAGGAAGGCGGGTGTGCTGGAAAACCTTTGCGGCGGCACCTTTAAACATTTGGCTACTCCGTTTACAAGCAAAATCCAAAGGCCGCCTCAGGAGATATCGCCTGTTACCCATAACCTATAAAATAATCCGCAATTGTAAAGGTTGGGAAGCACACTTACCTCCCTTTTTTTGCAACATTAAGGTTTATCCGGTAATTCTTTATCGTGGGGTTTCCCCCTTAGGACGGTCTTTTCCCAATTGAGATTTTCCGATTCGAATCCCCGAAGAAACCTGTCAAACTTTTATTTTTGACGCTTCACAATGAAAGATAATACTATTTCCCCTTAATCTGCACATATCGGGCGATTCCGTTTCTTGTAATGAGCCCGATGATCCTATCCTTCTCCGTTACGACAATCCGGCCTTTGTCTTCCTTGATCATCAATTCAAGAGCCTTCATCACATCGGCGTCAGGAGGAATTTCCCATCTTTTCTCATGGGGGATGGACACCTCCGAAACCTTTACCGTTCCCCAATCTTCTCTCGGGATATTTTTGATTTCCTTCAGGGTGATGATGCCGAGAAATTTTCCATCATCGATCACCGGAAATCCCCCATAGCCATACCTGAGAAAATACCTCTCCACTGCTTCATCGAGAGAAATCGATGGAACGACGGTTTGCATGTCCCTCACCATGATATCTTTGACTTTAATACCAGAAAGGGTTTCCTGAAGGGTGGACTGCTGATAACTTGCGTGTGCCGCGCTATAGAGAAACCAACCGATGAGCATCAGCCATAATCCTCCCGGACCACCGGTGAAAATGGAGAAGAGTCCGAAGAAGATGAAGAAGAGTGCGATTCCTCGTCCGATGCTGGAGGCCTTCTGGGTTGCATAAAAATAATCCTTTTTCTTTCCCCATATGGCTGATCTCAATACCCTGCCTCCATCCATCGGAAAGCCAGGAATGAGATTGAACACCCCAATAATAAGATTGATCTGTGCAAGATAGGCGAAGAGGGCTCTGGTTCCTCCCGCCATATTCATCGCCACGAGGAAGAAAAGGCCGGAGAGGAAGAAACTTGAGAGCGGTCCCGCAATCGCAATCCAGAATTCGGCTCTGGGATGAGGGGGGTCCCCTTTCAGTTGAGCCACGCCTCCAAAGATGAAGAGCGTGATGCTTTCGATGGTCAGCCTGTATTTTTGCGCCACATACGAATGGGCGAGCTCATGAAAAGCGACCGAAGCAAAAAGGAACAGCGCCGCCAGGACTCCGTTGATCCAGTAAGAAACGAAGGGAAGGTCAGGTGTCACCTGTGGGAAATAGCGAGAAGATAACAGCCAGGTGAGAAGACCAAAAACGATCAACCACGAAAAATGGATCCGTATGGGGATCCCCATGATAGTGCCAATTTTCCATGCTCCTTTTAATGACGAACTGTTCATATTTTTCCTCCTCGGATAGGTTTTTGGGCTAAGGTTAGGAAGCCCGTTTCGTCATTCGATAACGGTTACGTTTAAAAGAATTAAACACCTAATACGTAGCCTTTTATGGACGATACGGGCCTCCTCACCGTTACCGTTAGACTTTATTTTCTCGGTAATTCTATTCTCACCTCAGTGCCTCGTCCTACACGGCTCTCTATATATATTTTAGCTTGATGCCCCTCAACCACCTTTTTGACAATCGCCATTCCCAGGCCGGTTCCCGTATTTTTCTTTGAATAAAAAGGAATAAATATGTTTTCAAGGGTCTCCTTATCCATGCCTGAACCAAAATCCTTAACCTTGACCACTGCATGATTCTTCTCGGTTTCCGTACGGATGATAACACGCTGTCCTTTCGGGGAGGCCTCAATGGCATTGTTAATGAGGTTTATGATTGATCTTTGGAGACTGAAGCTGTCAATTTCTATGTTTACTGGATCGGTGGGAATATTCATAGATAGAACGATATTTTTTTCTTCAGCTTTTATCTTACAGGAGTCACAGGCCTGTTGGACAACCCTGTGGATATCCTCTCTTTTTAACTCTAATCGAATCGGTTTGGCAAAATCCAGGACTCCATCCACAATTCTCTGCATGTTCATGGCGGAGTTTTCTATGACCTGTCCCGCAGCGCCTATGTCTCCTTTCCCCTCCCGAATCCTTTTCGCGAAGCCCAATATTGAAATAAGTGGATTTTTCAAATCGTGGACAATGGTTGCAGCAACCTGACCAAGTCCCGTGAGGTATCGATCCATTTCCAGTTGCCTCTGGTACTTCCTTCCACGATCGATCAAGAACCAGGCAAGAAATGCAAACATCCCCGAAAAAAACAGATGGAGCAACCGATCTATCAGATCTAGGGTGTTGCCCACCCAATCCCCAAAAAGATAGGGGAGGTAGACCGCAGAAACAAAGAGGTAGGTTATTAAGGCACCCTTCAAGCTAAAGAACAAGGCTCCGAGGAGAAGGGGAATGTAATAAAGCTCCTCAAGGATAACATGCGGCGCCTGTTCCCGAAATACGGAATAATGGAGGGACGTGATTACGAGTGTAAACATTACAACGAACAAAATGAGATAAACTTTTTTTCTCTCCATCCCATTAGCTCTTCTTTCTTTTTTCAGGTTTTCTTGAGGTAATCGATCATGGCCACAATCACGCCGCCATAAAGGGTGGAGATGATCATATTTCTGACCTGCCTCACCAATCGATCTTTCTGTTTCACCGAAAACGGCAGGTAATCGTAGGCTTTCCCCAAAATGATGGGTCCATGTTTAAGGAAGAAGAAAATGGAGATCGCCATCACGACGAAACGGAAGGCCACCGTGATAATCTCACGTACACCTCGGGTGATCCTGGCCGCCAATTCTTTCCCTAACTGCGAAATATTTTCAGCGATCAGCCTGTCCAATTCTCCCGGTGTGATATTCAACAAGGAGGTCAGCTTGTCGATCCCCGTCTGAATAATTGGATGCCCGAGCATGCTCTTGATAGTATCAAACTTCCCACTCTCCAGATCGTCCAACAAAGCCCCCAGTTCCTTGATGAGTAGGAAAGAGAAATAGGAGAAAGGCCCAATAATGATCAACAGGATCATCGAAAGAGTCAAAAAAGAGGCGATTGATCGACGTCTGATGTATCTCAGGATAAAAGCATAAATGGGATAGAATAAAATAGAAAGCACTATGGCCCATGCGATGGGAATGAGGAAGGGTTTCAGGACCTGATAGTTCAAATAGCCCAAAAGGAGAACAATGACGATCAACGTGATAAGGTAAAATCGGTTTACGGCCATGGTTGTCTTATCCTCACGTCCCCAGAAGTCGAGTTGCGATTGAGAAATAGATGATCAGCCCAACGACATCGGCGATGGATGTGATCAACGGGCTGCTGGCCACTGCCGGGTCTAAACGGAGCCGGGTCAGCAGGAAGGGAAGCATGACACCGATCAAGTTTGAAGCAATCACAACCGCGATCATCGTCAATCCCACGACGATCCCGATCTCGATACCGCCCCTGAATAAGCCCAGTCCCCACGTGGCCAACCCCACAGTGATCCCCAAGAGAGCACCGATGCCTATCTCTCTGCCAATGGCCCACGACCATTCGCCCAGACCGACTTCACCCGTGGCAATCGCCCGAACCATCAGCGTGGCCGATTGAGCTCCTGCGTTTCCCCCGGTGGCGATGAGCAGCGGGATAAAGAATGCCAATGCAATGGAAGAAATCAATATTTCCTCATAGGCGGCAATCACTCCTGCTGAGATGAGATTCACCAAAACCAATCCGCCGAGCCATACGATCCTTCTTCGATAAAGCAGCCAGATGCTCGACTCCCTGTAACCCATCCTCAAAGGCATGACTGCTGCTACTTTCTGAAAATCTTCCGTGACTTCTTCTTCGGCTACATCCATCACATCATCGACGGTGACGATTCCCAGCAGGATACCCTCTGAATCGATGACCGGCAGGGCATCGAGGTCGTAGTGCTGGATCAACTGGACGGCCTTCTCACGATCCTCGAAGACTGAAATGCTGACAAACGTATAATCCATGACCTGTTCGACTGTCAGGTCGAGTTTGGCCAGAATAAACCGGCGCAGTTCAAGGGCATCGATCAGTTTCCATGATGGATCGACCACATAAATCACATTGATGGTTTCGCTGTCCCTTCCCCGGTTCCGGATGTGTTCCAGAGCCTGATCGATGGTCCAACCCGGGCGCACGGCCACGTAGTCCGGGGTCATCAGCCTTCCCACGCTTTCCTCCGGGTAGCCCAGGAGCTGAAGCGTTTCCTTTCGGTCTTCCGGGCTGAGGAGATTAAGCAGCCTCTGGGTCGCCTGACCGGGCAACTCCTCCAGAAATTGAGTGCGGTCATCAGGGGATAAATTGGCTAAGAGATGACGTGTTTCCTCATCCGTCATATCTCTCAGCAGTTCATCCTTTTGCCTCGATTCCAGATAAGAAAAGACTTCCGATGATAAGGGTCGGGGCAACAGGCGGAATACCAAAACCCGTTCATGCCTTTCGAGTTGAAGTAACAGTCCGGCAATATCCGGGGCAGGCCATTCTGTTAGAGATTGCCTCAACTCATGCCATTTTTTCCCTTTGATCAGCTCTTCGATTCTCGAATCCATCAATTCAGGTTTCATCGATGCGGTTGGACCTCCCTGAATGCAAAAAGTGGAGGTTTTTTTGTTTCCCTTTTGAGTTTCTGAGGTTGTGAACCAATTCAGCCCCTATCAGGAAGATGCTGGATGAATAGAACAGCCACATCATGAATGTGACGATTGCCGTAAGAGAGCCATAAATCGCCCCAAGCCTGGAAATCTTCACTGTGATATAAAAAGTGAACACATGTTTGGCCGCTTCAAGAAAGAAGGCTGTAAAAACACCGCCCCAGAGGGCGTGGCGAAGCGGAATCTTCTCTCGAGGCAAAAGCATGTAGAGGGCGGTCGTGAACAAAAAGACAAGAAAAGCGGGGATGACGAACCGCGAGAAAAAGCGGGTGGCCATTCCAATCTTCAGTCCGGGAAAATATTCGCGAAGATCCTTCAGCAGCGAGAGAATCCCCGTGGCTCCAAAAGAAAGGATCGTAAAGGCGATCAGCAATGTGACAGTAAGAAGAGAAAGCAACACCGAGAAGACCAGGGATCTCTTGGCCTTGATCTTAAAGATGTGATGAACGGCCGTTTCAAGGGAAACATAGAGCTGGTAAGAAAAGAGGCCGTAGATGAACAGGGTGACAATGCCAATTTCTCTGTAAATGACGACCGATTGCAGTTGTTTTGTGACCTGATGGGTCACCCTCGGGAAAAGGTTGGTCACCTGCGAGATTAAAAAATTGTAGAAATCATTATTCTGACCGAGAACATATCCAAGGATCGAGACGAGGAAGAGAAAGAAGGGGACGAAGGCCAGCATAAAAAAACATGAGATCGCACCGGCAAACATCGGTCCATCGTCTTTGAAGAAATCAATAAAACTTTTTAACAGAATCTTCATCTTGACCCTTCCCCGTTCAGTGAAAGTAGGCCTTCAGTACGTATTCCTGCATCATTCGGTGGGTGTTGAAAAACGACCCATTAATGGCAATGGCGTTGCGCATCACCTCGATAAAGCGATCCCGATCCTGATAGAAGAGTGGAAGAATCGTCCGTTCCAATTTGTCGTAAAGAGAAGAGGCATCTTTTAACCAATCATTGCTTCCTTCTTGCTTTCTGTTCATCTCTCCGATGGACCATCCGGTCACTCCTTCAATATGACCTTCTATCCACCATCCGTCGAGAACGCTGAGACTCGGCACGCCGTTGAGCGCGGCTTTCATTCCGCTTGTTCCGGACGCTTCCATGGGAGGTTGAGGCGTATTGAGCCATAAATCAACCCCTGATGTGATCCGTTTCCCAAGTTCCATATCATAGTTCTCTAAATACGCTATCTTGATATCTTGCTTGAGACGGTTTTTCAACTGAAAAATTCGCTTGATGAGTTCCTTTCCGTCCTGGTCCCTGGGATGGGCTTTTCCTGCATAAATGACCTGCAGGGAACCGGCTTTCGATGAGATGATTCTAAGCCTCTCAATATCTTGAAAAAACAAGTCCCCTCTTTTGTAAGTCGTAGCACGGCGGGCAAAAGCGATCGTAAAGCTATCTTCTTCCATTCCCAGATGGGTTTTATCATTCACGTATTGAATCAACTCGTTTTTCGCTTTCTGGTGAGCTTCCCACACCTCCTTCTTGGTGATATTGAGAGCATACCGAAAGCTGAAATTGTCCTGTCTCCAGCCCGGGATATATCTGTCATAGAGCTGCTGGAAGGATTTTGTTACCCAGGTGGCTGCATGGACTCCATTGGTGATCGAATCGATGACATAACTGGCAAACATTAGCCTTGAGACTTCTCCGTGTTTCTTGGCAACTCCATTGATGTAGCGGCTCAGGCTGAGGGCGAGGTAAGTCATATTGAGGAGATTCCCGCAGCAAAGAACGTCTTTCATTTCCGAAATCACTTCGGGATGTTCAAGAACACGCTTCACTAAATCTAAGGGAAATTGATCGTGGCCGGCCGGGACAGGGGTATGCGTCGTAAAGACGCATTTCTCCCTCACTCTTTCAACCTCTTCATGGCCGATCGATTTTCTACCGGCTCTTTTTGCTTCTTCATCCAGAAGCTCAATGGTGAGGAGGCTGGAGTGACCCTCGTTCATATGAAATCGTTCAATACGGTCATATCCAAGCGCTCGAAGCATTTTCACGCCACCAATTCCGAGAATGACCTCCTGACAGAGCCGGTAATGTTGATCCCCTCCGTATAGAGAGTGAGTGAGGGTTCTGTCCCACTCCGAATTTTCAGGAAGATCCGTATCCAGAAAATAGACTGGCACTTTGAAGCCACTTACACCTTTCACTTCATACCTCCAGGTCCGAAGATGAATAGATCGCCCTTCGATGGTTACCGAGATCTTCGGCAGCATCTCTTTTAAAAAATCTTCTACAACCCATTTGATCGGTTCTTCCTTTTGCTCTCCTTCAGGACCGAGTCTTTGATAAAAATATCCCATTCGATGAAGAAGTGTCACAGCGACCATTGGCACTTTGAGATCCGCTGCCGAGCGGATCGTATCCCCGGCCAGCACTCCCAGCCCGCCGCTGTAGGTCGGTATGGCCGGCTCAAGACCGATCTCCATCGAAAAATAAGCAATGGTGCGTTGTTCATTCATAAAAGTTACCTCTCCGTATAAGTTTTTGAGATTACCTCCCAGGCTTCCTCTGCTGTTTCCACATATTGAAAGAGCTCGATATCCTTCGGGGAGATCGTGCCCTCCTCAACAAGGGCTTCAAAGTTTATGACGCGGTCCCAGAACTCCCTCCCAAAAACGAGCACCGGGATGGGTTTAATCTTCCTCGTCTGGATAAGGGTCAATGTTTCAAAGAACTCATCGAGGGTGCCAAATCCACCAGGGAAGACAACCAATGCCTTTGCTCGCATGAGGAAGTGCATCTTGCGAATGGCGAAGTAATGAAACTGAAAGCAGAGTTCAGGGGTGATGTACTCGTTGGGTTTTTGCTCAAAGGGAAGAACGATATTGAGGCCGATGCTTTCAGCGCCCGCCTCATAAGCCCCGCGATTGGCCGCCTCCATGATTCCAGGACCACCGCCTGTTGCAACTACATAATTAGGATTTTCCGATGTCTTGCTGGCTTGTGAAATGAGGGAGGCGAGCTTACGCGCCTCGTCATAATATCTTGATTTCGCAACAATGCTGCGTGCGATTCTTAGCCTGCGAGTAAGCAACTCATTCGTTAAATCTTTGCTGGCGGCGGCCTCTGCTTCGGCTAACTGCTCATACGCAACTTTTGGCTCCGGAATCCGGGTGCCCCCGAAAACAACGATGGTGCTTTCAATGTTGTGCTCTTTCAATATAAGTTCCGGTTTCAACAACTCGAGTTCGAGACGAACAGGGCGGAGTTCATCCCTCATTAAAAACTCATGGTCCATGTAGGCCAATCGATAGGAAGAAGAAAGGGTCTGGGGAGAAGGGGGGCATAATTCCGCCGCCCGTGCATCTTCCGAGGCCGAGGGGAAAAGTTCTCTTTTGCCTTTGTTTCTCATATGAAACTCTCCTTTATAATTTCCATCTTCCTTTTGCTCAGATTAATTTTCCCGCCCTGAAGGGCATTATGCATCTTCTTCGTGATGCTGAAGAAATCGGGGGCGCCCTGGATGACCCTCCATCCGGTTTTAATTCCCACATTGTTCATTGAAAGAGTTAAGGAGGTCAGCAATTCTGCGACGCCTCCTCCATAATAGGTCGAATTGATATTGGCCACATGGAGGTGCTGAAGGCGTTTGGCCTTCTTTTTAATACGCTCAATCGTTTCCGATCCAACCAATGGTTCATAGTCTTCAATCTGGGTGATTCTCTGTTTTTTCATGCCTTCCCTCCTGTTGCCCAATTCTTGCTCATATGAATGGGAATGTACTTCAATAACGAAACAGAGCAGTTAGAGGAGTTTCATCCGGCATCTCCTCCGGCTTCAAGGCATAGACCGTTCCTCCGTTTAAAAACGTATGAACAGCTGCAAAATCGAGGAAGTCTTCGTCTCTGGATTCCGGGTCCGCGTGAATATGAGCCACATGCTTTTCCGGGTCGAAAAAGCCCCATTGCTGGACACCTGCAGACACAAATAGGATATCGATTCGTCCCTCATAGGCCGCTGGAACAATTTACTTCAGGCTGTTCGAAGCCCGCTCAGTCCCTTCAAATTGCCTGTACTGGGCAATGCCTTCCTCCTGGGCTTTGAGGAAATGAGGCTCCAGAATCCCCCATGCCTGCTCGTGCAGTTCTTCTCCTTTCAACCTCTCAGGGTTTCCGTTAATCCCGAGGTCTATCAAATGGGGGTAACTGTTAGCCTCCCTGTAAATCGAGTGGAGGTAATCCACGCCTGCTAACACAAGCGGTCCCCGTTCTTGGTTGAGCGTGGGGCGTAATCCATCATCGATCTGACGAAAGAATCGGAGGATATTGTCTTTGGCATCATCCTTTCCCACCCCATGGCCGTGAAACATCGCGGCCCGTTCTCCACTCGCAGCCGGCGCCCGGGTATGGAACTGGAGCTGTTTCTCAGGATCATCATATTTTAGGGCCTCTCTGAGACTTCGGGGGAAGTTTTCCAGTTTAACTTCTTCCACGCTGTACCGGGTGCACTCAAAAAATCTCACTTCATTTTGGCTGAGAGCCAAAATGTAAAACCGTCCTTTATAGCTGAAGAGAGGAAGTAAAGGCTTGATGTGGACCCGGTCAGTGACTACCAATAACTCATCAAATTTGAGGGGCAGACGATGATGATAAAATAAGTCCGAAGAGACGAACGTTGCCAATCCATCAGCCTGATACTGCCAGAAAAGGCTATCTTTGATCAGGGCCTTGGCCGGCTTCAATAATTTTTTTGCCTCTGGAGAACGAAGGCCGGCTTGTTTTAAGCGCTCCTCCGCCTCTCGGAGCAGATTTTTGAATCGAATCGGGTCTTGCTTCGTTTCCGGAAACATTCGGTGCGTCGGCATATAAATGGAGATACATGGTCCTTCGGGTTTCTGTATCAACGTCTTTAGTTCATCTCTTTGAAGCAAATCCATATTCTCTTACTCCTTTTTTAAAGGGCAGCATAAAAATTTGGGAAGGGGACTTCAATCTTAATTTATTTCAGTATCAGTTACTTACGAGACCCCGAAATCGTTAGATCTTGAAGCGCGTTCAAGACCTGGTACAGAAGGGGTGACAGATTAGGGCCTTTTACGAGACCATCGTGAGTTGCTCTATCGTTTTCCCGATGAGGCCTTTCCAACCTTGTCTTCTGCGGTTAGGCTTACTTCTCTACC
>DCUS01000196.1 GCA_002327885.1 Syntrophaceae bacterium UBA2208 | reverse complement strand
GTCCGGAGGCAGTCACGGAAAACCGCGACCAGCTCTTCCTCCAACTCACGGTGTGGAGTCTTCAGATCCAAGAACGGTATTTCCATAATCAGTCCTTTCGTTTGTTTGAGGTTTGAGGATCGCTTCGCTTGAGGATTGAGGCAAAATAATTCTTATCTTTCACCTCCAGCCTCCTATCATAATCCTCGAACATCATTATGCTCTTGCCTCCAACATTATTTACGGTTTCTCAAAAATTCATACAAAACATATTGTTTTTCCATATCTGCTTGAGACAAGAAATCGATACCACGAAAGAGTCGAGCGGGGTTGCCGGCAACGATCGTATTCGGGAGGACATCCTTCGTTACGACACTCCCTGCACCGACGATCGCGTTCTCCCCGATTGTTACATGACTTAGGACCGTTGAATTAGAACCGATCGAAGCCCCTTGCTTCACGATAATGGGTTCTACTTCCCAATCTTCTTCCGTCTTGAGCGATCCATGTCCATTGGTTGCCCGCGGATAAGTATCATTGATGAAGACCACGCTATGACCGATAAAAACATCATCTTCAATCGTGACCCCCTCACAGATAAAGGTGTGACTTGAGATTTTACAGTTTTTACCCACCCTGGCGTTCTTCTGGATTTCTACAAACACCCCGATCTTGGTGTTGTCCCCTATTTCGCATCCATAAAGATTGACGAAGTTATGGATTTTTACATTTTCTCCAAGTTTGACATCGGGCGCGATCGATTTAAATTCCATCCGTTTCTCCAGTACTACAAGGTGAGTGTTAAGTGTCGAGTGTTAAGTTTATTGAGTTCGTTGGGTTGCTTGAGTTAAAAATTCTTAGTTACTAACTCGAAACCCGTAACCCGTAACAAATATTTTTCTCCTTACCTTTTACGCTTTGCCTTTCCTAATTCCAGCCGTTAGCGATTAAAAGGCCGTTTCCATTGTTTTTTGACCTTCTGTTTAATAGCTTCGTCCCTTGAATTTGAACAGATTTTCCTGAGAGTTTGATCGATTTGTTTGCCGCTTCCAATATCGATACGACCCGCAGCCCGCTGTAACCATCGCTTAAGGGGCTTACTCCTTTCTGGCAGCATGTCAGGAAGTGGTCACATTCTTTTTTCAACGGTTCATAGTCATCAATTCTTGGGCTGTGAATGTCACCATAGCGATAAGAAAATTGAAATTCGGCAAAGGTATCATAATAGGGAGGAACCGCCACTCCTTTGTCGTAGATTTTAATTTTCTCCTGAGGCTCAATGTCGTCATAAACCAGCATTCTCCTCGATCCGACAATGGTGGTCCGCCGAATCTTGTTCGGGTCGAGCCAGCTGCTGTGGATAAAGGCAATTAACCCATTTTTAAAATTGAGCGTGGTCGTGGCCACATCTTCAATATTGTGCTTGAAGTGAGCCTTCCCCTGACTGTTGACCGAGATCGGCGTTTCGCCAATAATGTATATGATGGTTGAAATATCATGGGGGGCAAGATCCCAGACGACATTAATGTCAGACTGGATCAGTCCAAGGTTAACGCGAATACAACTGATATAGAGGATTTTACCAAGCTCACCGCTCTCAATGATCTCTTTAATTTTATTGACCGCCGCGGTGTATTCGAAGGTGTGCCCGACCATCAACACTTTGTCCTTTTCATCCGCCAGTTTCACCAACTCCAGAGAGGTCTCATAGGAATGGGTGAGCGGTTTTTCAATAAAAACATGCTTTCCATGGAGAAGAAATTCTTTGGCGATGGGATGATGAAACCTCACGGGAGTAGCAATCGCAACAGCATCCAGATCCGGCGCCCTTAAAAGCTCTTTATAGTCTGATATCACCTCCACGGAGGGGTATAAACTTTTCATCCGGGCTAATCTTTTTTGATCCAAATCACAGCAGATACATTCCCTGATTTTGTTGGACTGGACGAAATTCCTGACAAGATTCGGACCCCAATAACCACAACCGATAACTGCAAGCTTCATGGCTTTCCTCCCTTTTTATGCGTAATGCGTGAGGCGTTCGGCGCGAAAGCGCTCTAACTTACAAGACTTACCTTCTTTTCTAACAAATTAAATCAAACCCTTTCCTCCTCGCCCCTTTCCCCGAACGGGAAGCCGCAGGCGACTTAGAGGGCCCCTTTGGAGCGGATGACTGCCCTTACTGTTTTAAGTAATATCTTAATATCAAGCCACAAAGACCAGTCCCGGGCATATCTTACATCCAAACGGACCATCTCATCAAAAGAGGTCGTACTTCTTCCATCGACCTGCCACAGACCGGTGATGCCGGGTTTGACCTCTAAAATCCTCCTGAGATGCCAGGGTTCATATTTCTCCACTTCATAGGGGATGGGCGGCCTCGGACCTACCAGGCTCATTTCTCCTTTTAAAACATTAAAAAATTGTGGAAGTTCATCGATGCTTGTCTTACGAATGATTCTCCCTACCGGGGTCACTCGAGGATCGGATTTAATCTTATAGAGCGGGGCTTCCTCATCTCCCTGATTAATTTTATTAAGGTCCCCTTTGATTAAGTTGGCGACGTACTCCCGATGGAGACGGTCATCTCCATTCAAATACATGGACCGGAATTTATAAAAAGAAAACCTCCTCCCTTTCCTGCCTAATCGCAATTGCCTGAAAATGATCGTGCCCGGAGAATCGGCTCTGATCGCTATGGCTGCAACCAGCATGAAAGGAGAAAAAACAAGGAGTCCAACGATGGCTCCGATGATATCCATCCCCCTCTTTAATGCGTCCTGGAGTTTTTTAGGCTCTACCGAGTCGTCAAGATCGATTGGAAACAGATTCGTTTGACCAGGCTCTTCACTGAACAGTTTATTGAGAAGATCATCGGGATACGTTCCGGTAATGACGGAATAGGGAATCCTCCCATTCTCATTAAGGATTTTTTTGACGCAGCATTGAACGCCCTTTTCGTTGGTATCCGGAAGGATTAATCCGATGACATCATGATCGATCCGGCCTTTGATATCCGTATCACGGATATTTTTTTGGAGTATATTTAATAAATCTTCAATCTTTTGTTGGTCATTAAGCGCTTCTTTGCCAACAGATAAAAGTACTACGGACAGAGGCAATTTGGACCTATCCGCTCGACGTTTTTCGATTCGTAAGCGGTCAAGGAACTCGGATTTGTCAAGAATGGCGTTCATAAGAGAAAGTGTTGAGTGTTAAGTGTTAAGCGTTAAGTGTTGAGAACTACAGTTAAATAAATAATTGTTACGGGTTACAAGTACCTTTGTTGAGTTATTGTGCTAAACCCAATAAACTCAACGAACACAATAAACTCAATAAACTAAAGATAGGCTACCGCCGGTTCGGAAATGGAGCATTTCCGATGTTAAAATTACAATTTTTGATTTTTCTGGCCACATAAAGTGGGTAAGATGTTAAGTGTTACAGTTACTAAGTTACTCGAGTTACTTGGTAAAACTAAATAAACCAAAGAGACTAAATAAACCCATTAACCTTTTAAGCGACTTTTTCGATCATCGAGTAATGGAGTTCTATGCTCGGTTGATAGCCAATCAGATTTAAAAGAATCCTGACCCGCTCATTGTCAGAAGCCCATCTCTCGAAGATACCCAGAAGATCCTTGAGCGGGCCTGTTTTAATTCTAATCACGTCATTGGTTTTAAAGTTTTGTTTCACTCTCACAATCCCCTGGTCATCGGTCCTTTCTTTGATGATCTCCACCACTTCTTCAGAAACCGGAACAGGATATCCTCCGAACCCTAATACACACTTGACTCCTCTCCCCCACCTGACCAAAGGGTAGTTTATTTCAAGATTGAATTTCCCGAAGATATAGCCAGGAAACAGAGGTT
>DCUS01000070.1 GCA_002327885.1 Syntrophaceae bacterium UBA2208 | reverse complement strand
CCTGGATAGTCTGAATATTGATTATCAACTCATCGAATACGAAGTGGATGAGTCAGACCTCAGCGCAGAAACCGTGGCGAGGAAGACGGGGCTACCTCCGGAGCAGGTATTTAAAACACTGGTGGCTCGCGGTGACAAAACAGGAGTGTTGATGACCTGTATCCCAGGTCATGCGGAGCTTGATTTAAAGGCCATTGCAACGGCCAGCGGGAATAAAAAGGTAGAAATGGTCCACGTGAGAGAGATTCTACAACTTACAGGATATATCCGAGGGGGTGTCTCACCGATTGGCACAAAAAAGCATTATCCAACTTTTATAGACGAAAGCGGGATGAAGTTTCCATTTATCTCGATCAGTGCCGGCGCACGGGGTTCCCAAATTTTTATTTCACCTAAAGATTTAATCAACGCGCTGGATGTAAAGGTTTGCAGGATTGCCAGAAGTTAGACTACTATTCTCCTTTCAGCTTTCTCTCCTATCGGAAACTCAGGATCATCGGGAGGCTGCACAGTCTTTTCTCGAGAAGAGAAAGCCGGTCTTTGTGGGGAAGTGAAGAAAAGTTGGCGCTAAAAGGGAATCTTAAGTTAAGATGATTACCATTGCATTTCCATAAAAGATAAATGGGAAGAAAGGAGTTTAAATGAAGTTAAAACTGATTGCCCTTTTTGGGTTTCTGTTTTTAGTCAATCAGGCAAATGCCCAAGATACACTGGTGCTGAAAAGTCAAAAAGATAAGGTGAGTTATATCATCGGCATGGATATTGGGAATAATCTCAAAAAACAGTCGATTGATATTGACCCGAATATTCTTGCCAAAGGGTTGAAAGACGCCCTAACCAGTGGTAAACCCTTATTGACCGAAAAGGAAATTCAGGAAACCATGGCTGCCTTGCAGAAAGAAATGATGGCAAAGAAAGAGGAAGTTGGCAAGCAAAATAAGAAAGATGGGGAGATTTTTCTTGCTGAGAACAAGAAAAAGGAGGGGGTCAAAACCCTACCGAGCGGTTTGCAGTATAAGGTGATCAAGGCAGGAAGCGGTAAGAAACCTAAATCAACCGATACCGTGACGGTGCATTATCGAGGGACCCTGATCAATGGCACTGAATTTGATAGCTCCTATAAGCGCGGTCAGACCGTCAGCTTTCAGGTCTCCGGCGTGATCCCCGGCTGGACCGAGGCCTTACAGCTGATGGAAGAGGGTGCAAAATGGCAGCTTTTTATTCCTTCGAATCTTGCCTATGGCGAGCGGGGGGCGGGTGGCATGATCGGGCCCAATGCCACCCTGGTTTTCGACGTTGAGCTGGTCTCGATTCAGGAGAAGAAATAAGAAAACTTTAAGGGGCATCATCAGAGGGTATAATCGTGACGCCCTGAAGGCGGTGAGGGCAATCATTCAAAAAAGAAGAAATCCATAAAATTACCCACCTGCGCCATGGGTTTCAGACCGTGTCGTTACAATTCAACCCTTATTGTAGAAGCGTACGATTTCAAACAGCTAAATTGATACGATCCATCAAACCTGCCTACGATTACGCTGCAAATCATTAACCCCTTAATTTTCTTGAAATAAATTGAGGCTCGTGTTAGTTTTGTTTTGATGGTAACGGAAGCAATCATCGAGATGCACCATGTTTTTAAGACTTACCCCAGCCAGATTTCCGCTCTTTCGGACATCACCCTGGAAATCTTTCCAGGAGAATTCACCTTTGTCGCCGGTTCCAGCGGTTCTGGGAAAAGTGTTTTTCTTCGCATATTATTCTGTGCGGAAAGGCCGACGAGCGGAGAAGTGGTCGTTCACGGGATGCACATCACTCAATCTGGTTTTAAAAAAATCTACCAATTGAGAAGAAGAACTGGAATTGTATCCCCGGATTTTAAATTGTTACGAGACCGTACCGTTAACGAAAATGTTGCCTTTGCTGCAGAAGCCATCGGTCAGGGCAGGAAAGAAGCCCAGGAAAGAGCTTCGGAAATGTTGAGTCGCGTGGGTCTTGAAGATAGGGAAAATGATTCGATTCTTGCCCTCTCAGCGGGAGAACAACAGCGGGTGGCCATCGCCCGGGCTCTTGTGAATTCTCCCCCTCTTATTCTCGCCGATGAGCCTACGGGAAATTTGGATACCCAGACGACTTTCGATGTGATGGAGATCTTCAGAGACCTTCATCGAAAGGGAACGACCCTTGTGTTGGCCACGCAAGATACCGGACTGGTCCGGCATTATCCCAATCGGGTCATCCATCTCTCGGGCGGGAAGAAGGTGGATAGCGAAACCATTTGATGAGGGGTTTACCCCGTTAGAGACCAGAGGTCTTACGGGGCGAGTCCCCATCGCGAGTCGATAAAACCCGACCACGGGCAGAGGGGCTATCTAACGGGGCAAAAAATGATTTCTTTCCTTCAGTATGTGATGAGACGGACTTTTCAAAACATAAAGGGAAACTTATTTTTAAATCTCATCACCATTGGCATCATCGTTATCTCGATGCTTATCTTTTCAACATTTACCTTGCTTGCCTTCAACCTGACCAACTTCCTTAAGATTTGGGAGGATAAAATCGAAGTGATCGCTTACCTGAAGCGGGGAACCCCGGCGAGTGAGGTGGAACCTCTTTTAAATAAGACTCGCCTCCTCCAAGGGGTGGAGGGAGTGAGGTATGTCTCCCCTTATGATGCGATGGCCTTTATGGAAACCAAGTTGGGTGGAAAGAAAAACCTTCTCGAAGGGATTCAACCCGCCATTCTTCCGCCTTCTTTCGAAATTCAATTGAAAAAAGACTATCGGAATTCTACAAAGATTAAAGAGGTTGTGTCCCATTTACAAAAGATCCCTCAATTCGAAGAGATTCAATATGGCCAAGAGTGGGTGGATACATTTTCGGTCCTCGTCCATATCCTCCGCCTCACCCAATGGATACTGGGAGGCCTTCTCCTTATTGCGATCGTCTTCATCACCTCTAACACTCTTCAATTAACGATCTTCTCCCGTCGGGAGGAGATAGAGGTCATGCATTGGGTGGGCGCCAGCCCCGCCTTTATTCGAATTCCCTTCTATGTCGAAGGACTCATTCAAGGTCTCCTCGGAGCAGCCGTGGCGATCTTCTTTCTTTTTTTATTGCATCAAGCCCTTTTCCTTTATATCCCTCCATCGATGCAGACTCGGTTGGCAACGATTCCCATCCGTTTCCTGCCACCGGAGACCATCATCTGGATCATGTTAGGGGGAATGGTTCTTGGTTTTTTCGGAAGCTTTGTGGCTTCGATGAGGGTTTTGAAATATAAATGAAAGCGTCTTATAGTAAAAAATGGCTGTGGCTATGGATCGGATGTTTCCTCATGGGATGGATGTTTGCCTGTGAGACATCAGATCTTTGGGCTGCCCGGACAAATCAGATCGAAAAGGACATCACTCAGAAAAAGAGAGACCTCAAGGACATCAGGAAAGAGATCTCCATCACCCAGGAGAAGGAAAAGGAGATCCGGGGAAAAGAATCGTCCATCCTCGGAACCCTTCATCTCCTTGAAGGGGAACTTAATAAAAAGGAGAAAGAATTAAAACAAATGGAGATGCATCTGGCCAAAACCCAGGAGAAGCTTCAACAGACAAAGTCCCAGATCGGCATCTTTAACAGAAGAATAGAACGGTCCAAGGAGGAGTTGTTTTCCAGGCTGACCGCCCTTTATAAAATGGGAAGGATCCATAAGGAGGGTTTTCTTCTCGCCTCACAATCCTACCACGATTTATTGATGCTCGATAAATATTTTAGAGTCATTATCGATTACGATACCCGCCTGATTAAGACCCACCGTTATCAGGCGGCTTTGAAAGAGCGGTACCAGGAGGAGTTGATTCAGGACCAATCCCAAATGCAGCGAAATATCTCTGAGATCGGGAAGAAGAAGAGGGAGATCACAAGGGTCGGTGGAGAGAAACGGGCACTGCTCAAGTCCATCCAGAATCAAAAGACGGTCTATCAGAAATTACGTGTAGAATTAGAAGAGAGGAGCAAGAAGCTCCAGACGCTTATTGGAAAACTGGAACAGGAGAAGGGTGTCCTGGATCAAGGAAAATCGAAACCCGGAGTCTTCAAAGGAAAATTGACCCCACCTGTTCGAGGAAAAGTAATCAGTTTGTTTAAAGAGAAGGGGCAGAATGGAATTGAAATCAAGGCCCCGATGGGAGCTGAAATTCGAGCGGTCCTCTCTGGGAAAGTTCTCTATGCCGATTGGTTTAAAGGGTTTGGAAATATTGTGATCATCGATCATGGAAACCATACCTTTACCGTTTCCGGGTACTGTTCCGAGTTGTTGAAAAAACCTGGAGATATGGTTTCCCAGGGAGAGGCGATCGCCCTGGTGGGGAGTGTGGGATCATTGAAAGGACCCTGTCTCTATTTCGAGATTCGCCATCAAGGGAAACCTCAGGATCCGATGGAATGGCTCTCTCAATTAGATCGGGTTGCTTCTCTCTCTCAGGAGAATAAAGAAGGAAAGAAGGGACAATAAAGGAGGATGATATGTCTCAATGGAAAAGGATGGGAAATTTAAAAATCATTTTGGCGATCTTCGTAGTCTTCCTCATCGGAATTCTCATCGGTTCGGGTCAATCTCAGAAAGTATCAGCCCTTTCCAATACGATGTATGAAGATCTGAAGGTTCTCACAGATGTCATCAGCCTTATTCAGAAGGATTATGTGGAAGAGACGAAATCAAAGGATCTGGTCCATGGGGCGATCAAAGGGATGTTAGATACCTTAGATCCCCACACCTCCTTCATGCCGCCCAATGTTTTTAAAGAGATGCAGGAAGAGACGAGGGGTCGGTTTGAAGGGTTGGGAATAGAGATCACCATTAAGGAGGGAATCCTCACCGTTGTCTCTCCCATTGAAGAGACTCCCGCCTACAAGGCTGGGATCTTGGCCGGAGATCAGATCGTTAAGATCGAAGGAGAATCGACGAAAAATTTTACTCTCATGGATAGTGTGAAGCGATTACGCGGCCCAAGAGGAACGAAAGTTACGATCACCATTATGAGAGAAGGTTTTACCAAACCTCGGGATTACACGCTGGTCCGGGATGTTATCCCGGTAAAGAGCGTTCGCCATGAGTTGTTGGAGAAGCATTATGGTTATGTTCGCCTCTCCCAATTTCAGGATAAGACAGATAGCGAGTTCGAGAAAGCGATGAAGGCATTAGAGGAGGAAAGCAAGGGGACCTTGAAGGGGTTGGTTCTTGATCTCCGGAACAATCCGGGAGGCCTATTGGATCAGGCGGTAAAAATCTCCGATCGTTTTATTGAATCAGGTCTGATTGTATCGATTGATGGAAGAAAAGAGGAAGTGAAGCAAAAATGGTCTGCTCGTTCCGAAGGGACGATCACACGATATCCGTTAGTTGTCATCGTCAATAGTGGAAGTGCCAGCGGCTCGGAGATTGTGGCAGGGGCAATTCAGGATCATGGGCGCGGGATAATCGTCGGAACTCAAACCTTTGGGAAGGGATCGGTTCAAACGATCATCCCTTTGAAGGATGGATCGGGATTGAGGCTGACCACTGCGAGATATTACACCCCAAGCGGACGTTCCATCCAAGCCAAAGGGATTGTGCCGGATATCATCGTTAAACCTTTGCGCCCGGAAGAGGGGAAGGAGGCGGTTGTTCCCAAAATTCCTATGGAAAAGGATTTGGAAAGACATTTGATCGATATCGAAAAGGGAGTCCCCAAGGAAAAAGAGAAACCCAAAAAAGAAGAGTTGAAGAAAGAAGACTCCAAGAGAGAAGACTCCAAGAAAGAAGAGGGAAAGGAAAAGAAGCCCGTCGATAATCAACTGGAGCGAGCGCTTGAGCTCCTTAAAACTTGGGATATTTTTAAGAAAATAGCGAAAGGCAGTAAATAGTCAATCGTAGGGAACGGTTTCAAACCGTTCCCTACAGGATATCGTGCAAAGGGTTTACTCCCTCCATCCTCCTCAGATCGTCATTGTGATTGATGCCCTCCTCCATTTTTCCGTGGAGGTTCTCCCATCAGAAGAATAGCCAAAAGGGCAGCAAGCAAGGCCATCACGGCGCCGAAGGAAAAGGCCCATTGAACCCCGATTGAATTCCAGATCAGTCCCATCAAAAGGCTTGCTGGAAGCGCTGCCATTCCGACAAAGAAGTTATAAATACCATAAGCGGTTCCTCTTTTTGACTCTTCGACAAGATCTGCCACCCAAGCCCTCTCGGTCCCTTCTGAGAGACCGAAAAAGAAACCATAGATGAAAAAGAGAAGCCAAATGTGATAAGCCTTCGATGCAAAGGCAAATCCCAGGTAGACGAAGCCATAGACTGTCCAGCCAAGGACCATCACCTTTCTTCTTCCAATTCGATCCGAAAGAGCGCCTCCTGGAATGGAAAAGATTGTTTTGGAGAGGTGAAATAAAAACCAGAGAATGGGAATGGAGACGATATTGATTCCAAGGTCTTTTGCGCGAAGAAGGAGAAAGGCGTCACTCGAGTTTCCAAGGGTAAAGAGGGTGATGATGAGAAGAAAGTATTTGAACTTCCTGTTCCAATTCTTCCATTGGAGTCTGGGAGGAGGGGGGGAAGAATCCTTTTCCCTCTTTATGTCGGTCACCCCTCGATAAAGGATCAGCAGGCAGAATAATGCAGGAATGAAGGAGAGAAGGAAGATCACTCTGAGATTTTTGGTCAAACTCACCATCAGCAGAGAAGCGACAAGAGGACCGACCATGGCTCCGGCATGGTCCATCGCTCTCTGGAAGCCAAAGGCCTTCCCCCTTTCATTTGGACTGCAGGATTGAGAGAGTAAAGCATCTCGGGGTGAAGCCCTCACCCCTTTGCCGATGCGGTCAAAGAAACGAAGAAAAAGAACATGGAAAGCAGAGGAGGCCAGTCCTGTAAAGGGCCGGGTAACGGAAGCAAGAGAATATCCAAAAAGGATGATCCCTTTTCTTTTCTGATAGCGGTCCGATAGCCATCCGGAGAAAAGTTTAAGAAAACTTGAGACACTTTCGGCGATCCCTTCAATGATCCCTACAAAAAGAACACCCGCTCCCAGCACCTGAGTCAGAAAGAGAGGAAGAAGGGGATAGATCATTTCACTTGAAATATCATTAAATAGACTGACCCATCCCAGGTTTCTGACATTCTTGGAGAGACCGAGAAAAGATTTTTGGTTCATCAGCACCCCAAGCAGGGTTCAAGGATTCAAGGGGTCAAGTTTTTTTATATTTTTAACTTGAACCCTCGGTCCCTGGACTCCTTGGCCCCTCCCTTTTGTGTTCTAATAGATCTTCAATATTTCGTCACGAGGAAGCGGTTTAAGTTCTTTACGCCCTTTTCCATTAATTTTGAAAACTCTTGCAGGCCCTTTTTTCACCTTACCAATAACTTGGAGGGGAATGTATTTTTTTTTGAAAGCCCTTAGGAGTGCTGAAGATTCTGATGGAGATGCGGTTAAAAGCAACGCTCCGGAGGCAATGACGCCAAGAGGGTTGAGTCCAAATGTCTGGCAAAGGATACGGGACTCCCTGTAGATTGGAATTTTTTGTAAATCGATCTCAATCTCTTTTTCAGAAGCCCATGCCATCTCAATCAAGCCGTTGATCAAGCCTCCTTCCGTCGGGTCGTGCATCGAATGGATGGCGGCGGCCTGACAAGCCATCCGGGCGGATTGAAGAACGTCTATCCCCGGATTGAAAATAAATCTCTTTGCCTTTCGGATCAGGTCAAAAGAGATGCCTTTTTTTAAAAGTTCCGCCTCCTTTTCCCGTGCTATGATTGAAGTCCCCTCAATGCAGATTCCCTTGACCAGGAAAAGAAGGTCTCCAGCTCTTGCGCCCCCTGTGGTTACCAGCTTATTTTTTTTAACCTCTCCAATCATATGGCCTGAGAGGATTATCCTTTTGATCTCGGGCGTGATTTCTGTATGACCGCCAATGAAGGAAATTCTAAATCGGCGGCAGGCATTACGGATCTGTCGGAAAACCTTTTCAATAGTTCTTAAATCGGATCCTGCCGGAAAGAGGAGGGTCGCTAAAAACCATCTGGGAATGGCTCCCATCGTTGCAATGTCATTCAGATTGACCACCACTCCGTAGTATCCGATCTCTTCCGTAGTAAAAGTGATGGGGTCGGATGATACTACCCAGTAACAATCCGCTTTATTCCTCAAATCAATGACGGCGGCATCTTCTCCTATCTTTGGGCCCACAATAACCTGAGGATCGAGAAGGGTGTTTTTTTCTAAGAATCCTTTCAAAATGTGGATATCCAATTTTCCA
>DCUS01000079.1:4616-14532 GCA_002327885.1 Syntrophaceae bacterium UBA2208 | reverse complement strand
TCCCAGTTATGAACCTCAAACATGGGTTTGCCCTGTTTGTTCAATTCCCCGGAAAGGAGTCCGTCGAGTTTTTCAGTAAAGGCATAGAGGTGGCTGAAATCTTTCAGCCGGATCGCCACCTCGCTTACTTCCATCTCCTCCATCCTTAAGACTTCCATTGCATCCTCAATATGGATGTAGCCATCTCTCCCGCCTGGTCCAGTAACGCTTTCGAGGACTCCCGCCACTTTGAACTGCTTTCCATTAACGGAGCCATCCTGGTTTGTGGCGATAATGACGACTGTATCGCCCATATTGACTTTCATGCTCTTCGCCATCAGTTCAGGGATCCAGATCTCCCCTTTTTCAAGAGGTTCCCCCCCCTCGTTGGTGACCCTTGATGGGAGAAGTGGAACTGTTTTCAATTCCCGGTCGGGATAGACTCCATTGAGTCTGATGTTGGTCGTCTCCACAAAGGTGCTGAACATTCCACCGAATTTGATTCTTGGAGAAAAAGCCTCAATCTCCGACTGTTGATTGAGAATCCCCTCCAATTTCTTATAAGCCTGCATTTTCAGGTTCAAATTAAGAGGCAGGTTATCAATGGAAGCTAAGTAACCCTTTCGATGAACCTGGAGATGCCCTAACATCGAATCGGTCATCTGACCGATCATCATGCTCTTAAAAGAGCCTGTTATGGAGACAAAAAGCAAAACAAAAACAACCCCGAGTGTGACAAGAGAGGCTGTGAGTAGTGTCCTTCGTTTGTATCTCAGGAGATTCCTGAAAGCGATTTTAAGTAGATTACCCATTTTTCTTTCCTCCTTTGGCCTGTTTTCCAACCAATTCTCCATCCTCCAAACTGTATATAATCTCCGCTTCCCCTACGATCTTCTGATCATGGGTTGAGAAAATGAAGGTCGTCTGGAATTCATTCCTCATCTTTTTCATCGACTCAAGGACCATGAATGCCGTTTTATGATCGAGATTGGCTGTGGGTTCATCGGCCAGGACCAGTTTCGGGTTTGTCACCAGGGCCCTTGCAACGGCCACCCTCTGCTTCTGGCCCCCGGAAATCTGGTCGGGATATTTGTCCCTCTGATCGGTCATCCCAACCGCCTCCAGAAGGGTCATAATCCTCTTTTTCCTTTCTCCTCCGGGAACGTTCTGGACCATGAGAAGGGGGTATTCGATATTTTCATAAACCGTGAGAACGGGGAGGAGGTTGAAGTCCTGAAAGATGAATCCGAGATTATTCCCCCGGAACGAGGCGCTTTGCTTGCGGTCCAGATGCAAAACATCGGTGCCCACAACCTCCAGTTTGCCCTCCGTAGGCTTATCAAGACATCCAATCAAATTGAGAAGCGTTGTCTTGCCACTTCCCGATGGTCCGACAAAGGAGACAAAAGAGGCGGGTTCGATTTCAAAGCTCACCTCATTCAATGCCCTGATCGCAATCTCCCCAACCTTGTAATCCTTGCTTACCTTTGTTGCCACGACACTGTAAATCTTGGTGATATTCTCTGCCACGACAAGTCCCATCATTTTCTCCTTTCTTTATCTACAAAATAAAGGTAGCGTCTAACGGTCAGGGTAACGATGCCCGTATCGTCATTCGGTTACGTCCTTCGGTTTAAGAAGTTCACGTTACCCCTTGCCCCTAAACGAAACGGGCTTCGTAACTGTAACCTTGACCGACACACCCGATGATTTCCTTATTTCCCCAAATATCGTTCCAAGGTACTATCCGGGGTTAGACCGATGATCATATCTCCATTCACGATCTTTGTGGGAGTCGAAGTCATTCGGAATCTATTTGCCAAAGCCACATCTTCAAGGACTCTCTTTCTTGCCCTGCCTGTCTCAAGGGCGGACTGAAATAGTCTAATATCGTGCCCTTTTCCTTTCAGGAGTTGCTCAACCTTCTTCTTCACAACCTCTTTTTCCAGATTGGCAACATCCTGACCCTCTTTCGTATAAAAGAAATCATGGACAATCCAGAAAGCCTCATTGCTCACTTCCTGGACGGCGGCGGCCATCTCAGAAAGTTCAAAAGTCTTGCCCTGCGTTTGAAATGGGAAATGTTTGAATATGTACTTAAAATCCTGCGGGTATCGCTTCATAATTCCCATGAACTTCGTCCATGAATCCATGCAGTAAGGGCACTGGAAATTCGAAAATTCAACAATCGTGACCTTGGCTCCCTTATTTCCGAGAAAAGGGGATTTCTCTATCTCCAGAAGCCCCATGTCGATTTTTCGGGGTTTAGGGGGACCTGCCTCTTTCATATTTATATTCTCACCCTTCATGAAGAGGTTTCCAATGATCACTTTATCGCCCGTTTTATCCACATAAACGATGACCGGCACTTCCTTGTCCGGATAAATAAGAAGTAATTTGACTGAATAAAAATCAGGAATTGGGCTCTCTTTTTTCTCTAAAAATCTGACTTCTGTCCCAGGCGGAAGCCGTATCTGAGTTCTGAAAGTATGGATTGCCACTTCCTCAATCTTATCTTCCTGTGAAACACCCTGTACCGGCAATGTCAGAGCAAACACGATCAGCATTCCTGTCCAAAAGATATTCTTCCCCATTTTTGACCCCTCCTTAAATGATAACCTTCAGTTATTAAACCTTTTCTCACTTTTTTAAAAACGATGCCTTCATAGATTCGATTTCCTGTCTCACCATGGTAGGCCGTTCATCCCCAGGGTCCAATAATTCTTCAAGCTTCAAAAACTCTTCCCATGCCCGAATTGCTCCAATGAAATCATTCTTGTCATATTTCAGGACAATTCCAATATTGAATCTACTGTTGACATGAAGGGGTTGATCCTGGGCAGCCTGCCGGAAGGCCTCAAGGGCTTTATCAAATTGGCCCAATTTTCGATACATGATTCCCATGTCTGTCCTCACATCCGGGTTTTTCGGATCGATAGCGAGCGCCTTTGAATAAGCATCTATCGCCTCCTGATATCGATTCGTATCAAAATAGGCATTGCCTAAGGTAATCAAGGCTCCGAGATTTTTGGGATCTTGCTCA
Source organism: Syntrophaceae bacterium UBA2208 (assembly GCA_002327885.1). Classification (GTDB taxonomy): domain Bacteria; phylum Desulfobacterota; class BSN033; order BSN033; family UBA1163; genus UBA1163. The sequence goes on along the minus strand of DCUS01000079.1, from coordinate 11,510 downwards.
AGGATGGATTTGGCTAACCGGATGTCTTCTTCATGACTGGCTCGATCGGCTTCTTGAGACTGCCCTGTTGAAGCAACCTCCTTCGATTCTTTGCTCATCTTCAAGATGGCCACTGTTGCTCCAAAGATAAATCCAACAAGAAGGCAAACGAATGCAATCAGGATGACATTCCGTTTGCTCACACCTGCCTGAATGGTTGGGGTCTCAATCTTCGCTGAAATTTCCGGTTGAGAAGCAACCTTACTCTTCTTCTTCATCAGTAAAATTTCCTTTCTTGCTTAAGAGTCTATGGAAAAGGGTTTCTCCCCTTTTCTGAAGAAAAGGAGTGTGGAAAATGCTGGAGATTTCTTTAGACCTAAACCACCAGCTAAACTTATTTGGGGATGTTAACGAGATCATTGTCACTATTTTATCCTGTTTACCATTGAATATCCAAGAACAAATCGGAAGAAGATCTGTGATGGTTCTCAATAACCTGGAAAACATGGCCTAATTCATCCAAATATCCACGACATCTTTCACACTGAGAGAGATGCTTTTGAAGCGTGATAACCTTTTTCCTCCCTAATTCCTGATGGGAATGAAGGATTATTGATTCCTCATATCTTGGGCATGGGTTCATTTTCCCCTCCAATCATCTCGTACAATAAATTGTCTCTGTAGCCGCAGGCTTTAGCCTGCGAAAAGAAATCTCACCCTGAACCTCTTTCATCCCACTTTCTCAGCCCGAATCTCCGAAATAGCTTTACCCTGCTTGAGGTCTTTGCCACAAAAGGGACAAAAGGCTAATTCATCTTTTCTGGGCATCGGTGTGTCTCTCAAGNNAAAAGTATTTAGCGACCAAGATTCCAGCGACAATCAATCCCCAGCGAAAAAAGCCTTCATTGATTTATTCCTCCATTTTGCTGTTTTTTACTGTCGGTACCCCTTACGAGGACCTCTCCCAATTCCCATCCCGGTTCCATATCCTATTCCCAAATCGAGCAAACAATCCTGTGGGAGCCTGTCTAATTGCTCTTTTGTCAATATGGAACGGGCCTTGATCTGGTATGAAAAAGAGAGGCTTTCAAATTCCGTTTGAAGCGAAAGAAATTTCTTATGGCGTTCCATTAGATCTCGGGGGGCGCTGTCTTTGTCTGAGACGTTGCACTGCAGTTCAATTCTTAACGTCATAAGTTCTCTATATTTTGGCCCTGCCTCTGTCTGATAGGCGCGCTGGAGGCTTTCGAGCGCCCCTATTTGCTCTTTCGTGAGGCCAAAGGATGGTGATTTCCAACATCGTCCCTGGCTGTCCATCCTCAGGCTTGGCCTATCCAATTTAGGAAACCGCTCCTGAGCCACCGACATCTGGATACCGAATAAAATTAATAAAAAAAAGTATATTACTAAAACAATGCTGAGCATGTTATGAAAAATTGGAATTTTATTGATCTTCATAAAATTAACTCCAACTATTGAGAAAATGGGCGGGGATAATTTCCCCGCCCATCCATTTTACCATCGGCCGCCACGGCCCATCTTCCCCATCCTGGGGCCAAAGCCTGAACCATAGGTGACTAACTGGGCTTGCTGTTCCGGAGTGAGCAGCTTGCTGATTTCGAGCCTGAAATTCGTTCCCTTTTCCTGGAGTTTGTTCTGGAGATTCAGAGTCTCCTTCTGCTTGGCTGTGATGGCAGCCTGGTCAGGATTGGGAGTTAGCCAGAGACTACGAAGCTCTGTTCTCTTTTTGAATAGCTCCTCCTGAAGCGGTGCGATCTCGTCCATATGGGCTTTCTGCGAAGCCTGAATCTGAGCAGACTGCTCCGCCGTCAGATTGGGAATGGCAGGAGCACTACATCCAGGTCCCATACCATAGCCTCGGCCAGGCCCCCAGGCCAGTGCCACTGTCGCCATCAGGGCCAATACCACAACAAGACTCAACCCAACGATCATGGTCTTCTTCATGGAAATTACCTCCTTTCTTCTGGATTTCAGCTTCCTCAGTCTATCTTTCTTGACCTCTGAGGAGAAAATGGTTGATAGAATTCTTGCACAGCAGTTTTACAACGAGTCAAATAGACGAGTTACTACTGATGGGAATTAACAGCGAAGAGGTACTACGCTTAGAGGGCTATTGGAAGTGATCGAGTGAGAGCTCAAAGCATCAAAACCAGGCAAATCAATGGATGCTTCATTAAAGAGCATTGAGGGGAGATCTGTAATCCCGTGGTCTTCTTGAGAAGTGATGGAGTGGAAAGGACAGGGATTGCAATTCAGGATTTGCTTACCTTTAGAAAATGGACATCCGTCTCCAATTTTTTGGACCATTCTTATTGGGGTCATACCGAGTAGAATCGGTATGAGAAGGATAGCGGTAACAGAGAATATGATTTTTGACCTATTTGACATCGAAGATCCTTAAATAGAAATCAAACTTACTGATAATAAAGGCAACATCTGTGCCAAGGGTTTTCAAAGATTCTCTGAATATTTGAAACCATTATAATAACAATGGGTTATAACTTATTTTAAAATCGGTTTGGAAAAGAATGTTTTGAAGTTCCTCGACGAAGATGTCGACAAAGGAAGATGCCAAATATAAATTTTGTTTTGGTATCGGTTGGTTAGAAAGCTTTCGACAAACTTTTTATTAGACGACAAAACCGTCGATGCCAGAGTCACCGCACGCTCTTGAAGTCCGTTTCTCGCGGCTGGCCTGCCATGATTTGGAAACCAAGGAGCATCATTCCTTTCTCACTCAACCCAGTCTTTTCCTTAGAACCCGGACGCTGGGCAAATACAAGAACAACGAAAACACTATCAAGATAAGTAAGGAAATCCATAAAGGAATGAAATAGTAAGTTCGATAACTCTGTTTATTTTATTCCTGATAATTTCAAAATTAGTTGAAGAAATGCCTCTGCCTCTCCAAAGGCGCCCTCTTCCGAATAGATTACCTCTAAGCTTCGATCTTTCTTGATTTTGACCACAATAAAGTACGGTGTTCTGACCTCCCCCAGTTCTTTATGGATGTTAAAATGTTCATCAGGGAANNGCCCCTATCCCGATCATTTTAATTTTCTTTTTGAGATCTGGAATCTGATCAACCATTTGATAGAAAGCATTCACCTCGGGTGCAGAGGCCTGGCATTGCGGGCAGTAGAGGCTGAAAATTTCTATGATGACGATGGTAGTTTTAATCTGCGGGATTCTAAAATAACCCTGACCGGAAATTCCCAGATAATCTCTTTCGTGGAAATCTTTTGGAAGGGGAATTCTTATGGGCGGCAGTGTTCCTCCTTTTGCCGGGGGTTTATTGGCTGCTATCACAGAATTAAAAAGCCATAATGATGCAAGAATTCCTAAGATGAGGCTGGGTGCCTGAAGCATTCTTTTCAGCGACGTAATCACTTTCTTACCACTTTGCTCACCGGAAAGCAGCCGGGAAAGGGGGGGAAGAAGTGGGAATGTTTCCCCGCCCCTCCTGCAATGACAACATGAAGCGCCTCCGGTCTCAAGGTAATGGGTATCGGAGTGTCCGCACTCACCGGACCAAACTTTTTGACCAGAAGATCAACATTCGGGCATCCCTTCGGCCAGGCCGAAAATGGGAGACGTGCCTTTTCCCAGAAGATCTTCCGGAACTGATTCTTTGTCCAGCCTCCTGCTGAGATTAATTGTGAATGCTCAGGCCCTATGGCGATGATATGGGGCTGATCCATCTGACTGATCCAGCAAGGGCCTCCGATGCTCAAAAGAGGCGTCACGAGATTCGTCCACCAGTTGATATGCTCCTCGGGTGTTATACTCCAGTGATCGATATTATCGACGGGAGGATAAACACCCATGACCGTCACCACGCTGTCTGTTTTCTTGAACCCTCTATCCATATGGTAAGGGTCCCACCCTGCAGGGATCGCTACCTGATTCTCACCAAAAATCCAGCAGACGAAATCTCCCGGCCCTCCGAGCAGGGATTTGTCCGGCGTGGGCGGCTTTGACCCTCCCACGATGTCCGCAACCAAATTGATGGCATAGCCAATGGAAGCATTGGCATGATGACCCGACCCTGCAGCTCCCTGGCGGGAGGCCAACCCGATCTCATAAATGATCGGTCCATTTACGATTACAAGGATGGAACTGGTAGCCGTGGTAGTCGTCAATCCTCGCCAGTTTGCCCTTGGGTCGAGGAGGGCCTCGAAGGCAGCAATTAAAACAGGCATGTATTCCGGCTTACAACCTGCCATGGCTGCATGGATCGCAACCATTTCCACGGTCAGGGCTCCCATCCTCGGCGGAACCATTCCCAGAAGTTCATCGGGCTTTCGGCTCGTCCCCTTTAATATTTTTGCGACACGATCAGAAGTCGGAGGAAGGATCGGAAGGCCTATTGAAAGACCCTTTTCAAAAAAGAATTTATTGATCTCTTCCACCGACCCTTTAAATTTGAGCTTCCCTGCCGGATAGACCGGTTTCATGGGCGGCAGTTTAGCTTCGGGCTTCCATTCCGTTGCCATCTTTAGAATTTCAGGAAAAACTAAATCTGCCTTCTTTCTGATCTCCTCCAGGGATATCATTCCCATGGGATGGGGAACAAGTACAAAGCTCAGGTCAGCAGCGCCCTGCCCTACTGCCGTATCTTTGGCCAAGCCTTTAAATTCACTGCTTGAAATCGTTACAGTGGGAATACCCATTTTCTCAAGATTGAGCTGGTCAACGACCAGCCATGACGTGCAGGCCCCTCAGTCCGATTGGGCGCCGATAACAAGGTCCGGTTTGAATTTCGCAATCGCTTTCGCAAACTCTTGACTTCTCTCCTGGCTTCCGGCAATGGGATCGACGGTTTCCGGCGCCACTTCCCAGGACTTGATCATCTTCACATCTTTTACCTTCTCCTTCAGCAACTCCCCCACCCTTTCAAGAAATTTGTCTCCATTATGCTTTCCATTCCAGCGGAGCATAATGGTCTTCCCCTCCAGTGTTGAAGGATGGGAGTTTATCTTCATCGCCTCTATTTTGATAACTCCTTCAGGGTTCAAGATCTCCCAATTCTGTTTCTCCTCTTTTGTCTGGGTTGTGAAAGGAAAAACCAAAAGACAAAAGAAAGAAATGATGAAAAGAGCTGCTCTCCCAAGAAATCTTTTCTTCACCTCGTTCTCCTCCTTGCCGTAGCGAAATTTTCACAGAATAAGTTTATTTTCCGTAAACCTGGTTACACAATCGTAACGTTTCAAATTTTTAAAGTCAAATCAACTAATAACACTACTTTTGATGTGAAATGTTACACAAAAGTAACAAATCTTTTTTTGTTCTATTTTCTTCAAGTCCTCTATTTCATTAAAATAACTGTATTTTTTAAAAAGAAACACTGGAACGCATATTGCAATAAAATATTGCAATAATAATTCCATTCATGAAACATCATGAAGATGTATAGGGATGATCTCAGAGGATGGTTCTTGGATTCACCTTCCTTCCACCTTCTGAGATCATCTTTTTTCTAAACATTGGGGAACTCAGAGGACACATTTCTTCAACATAGGAGGTTTTTATGAATAAAACGTTTTTAGTTTCCATACTGTCGATCCTGGTAATTGGTCTAGTTGGAGGCGGCATGGGGTTTATGACTTTGGCCCATGCGGACCAAGGTAAGGGGCTTGCCGCAATCTCTGGAAAAGTGAAAGATGTTAACGGTATTGCTGTGAAGGGAGCCACTGTCACTGTTGAGGGTCAGAATGTGAAGGCAGTAACAGCTTCTAACGGTTCCTTCAGGCTCACCGGTGTGACTCCCGGCTCTGTGTACCTTTATGTGAAAACACCTTCCAAAGCATATTTGGACGGTGAAACACTAAAGTCCATCTCCGTAAAATCTGGCGCAACAGTTTCCGGTGTGATGATAACCCTGTCGGGCCGTCCAAGCGCAGCCGCCACTTATGTGGGAATGAAGAGTTGCTCCGGTTGTCACGACGCCAGCTTGTCCAAGGCACTTGACGGTTCCCCCCACGCCGCTGTTCACTCGCGCTTCGTAACCGAGGGAACAAGCCAACTGGTTTACAAGAACATGTGGCCTGAGCCTGGTAGCAAATATCTCCCCAGGGACCCCAAGGGCAAACTGCTCAAGGTGCAAGATCCCCTGGACGGCAATGGCCGGGTCCATGTGGCAATGTGTACGAAAGGCGATGAGCCCAATCGCCAGTATCTCTTCAAATTCTATCCCGAGCAGAAAGAGGGTGTCTCTCTAACCGAAGCCGATCTGGATTGTTCAGATAAGCCCACTGACGCCGTCTGGATTCCAGTTGCCGCGACGATCGGTGGCCAGGGAAATTGGGGTGAAGGGTACACCGATCCCGGTCACAAAACTCCTGACCGCCACCCCAATTTCGGCGAGGGAAAGCAGCGCTACATGTGCAGAGTCCAGGACGTTCCGTATCTCGTGAAATGGATGAAAGATAACAATGTATCCCGGGAAGGGCAGAAACAGGACTACGTTGCCTACATGCCAGTGTTCATCATGCAGGATGGCACTCCCGTAGGTTCGAAGGCGCTGGCAAAAGGAGAGGTTGGCGCCCCGATGTTCTGGCAGAAATCCCCAGGTCACTGGTGCACACCCGATAATACTCTCTCGAGAAACTGCGCAGGGTGCCACGCCACAGGGGTTACGATAAAAACACAGGACTTCCTCGCCGATCCGAATCCAGCCCACAAGTACAAGTCCGTCGTTACCCATTGGGACTATAAAGATTTGAATATAACCTGCGAACGATGTCACGGACCGGGTTCGGAGCACGCGAAGACATCCGACAAAAAGCAGATCATCTCACCCAAATACCTGACCGCAAAGGCCGGCAATGAGCTCTGCGGCCAGTGCCATGGAAACCACGATGGAAGAAGCATCACTCCTCCGGGTATATACAA